>CALBSZ010000756.1 GCA_937967665.1 uncultured Planctomycetaceae bacterium | reverse complement strand
GTACCGGATTCGCGCACTTAAACTCCATTCCAAGACCATGTTACGCTCGTTCTCAAATCCCTGGGGGAGACTTCGCAAAGGCCGCAGACGCAGGTCTGTTCGCCCCTGCGCGATAGAATCTCTGGAGAATCGCCAGTTGCTGGCCGTCTCCATCGTCTCGGAGAATTTCAAGACGTTGTCGTTCAGCATTGCGGCGGCCGATTTCATGGGAACGACATTTATTCCAAGTCCGGTTCAAGGTGAATTTGGCTATTTCGATGAGTTTGAAGATCGGTCGTCGGTCGGCATCAACGAAACGGGAATGATCGCTTACAGCAGTCCCACTAGCGGAAACGGCTCTGTTTCGGGCAGCGGCCAGGGGACTGGCCGCGACAATTTCAATTCGTCCGACCCGGCCTGCGCCAATACTTCATCGTATCGATTCGACTTTGCCGGGCACAGTAGTTTCACCGACAACCAAGGCATGCTGACACGTTCGTTTGGTGTTCGCACGTTGTTCGAATACGCGCGGCGCACGGAAGGCTGTGACGAAGGGGGTGCGACGGTTTACGACCGTGACTTGACGGGAACGTTCAGCACGGCGGATTTCGCGGTCGAAGCCAGCTGGGAAGCGCCGATTCTGGGCGGCACCAGCACGATGCATTGGGACGGCAGGCTGGTGTTTGACGGCGATCCGATCGACATTGCGCCGACCAGCCTGCAAGCGATTGAAGACGGCGTCCGCGTGGCGTTTGTCGTTACGGGACAGCCTGCCAACGCGCCGACGCACACGACGCCGGTAGCCGGCATCGAACTATTCTGGGCCACCGGGCCAACGTCTGCGGATATTGTTGGCGGGGCGCTCGAATCACCGATTCCGGTCTACTGGAATCAGGCGGGCGGCACGGCGGACATCACCGCGCTGCCGACGCCACCGCCGGAGGCCACGCACCTGCTGCTCGTCGCCGACCAGGAAGGCGTCCTGAATGAGAACGACGAGACGAACAATGTGCTGGCAGCGCCCCTCTTCGCGTCGCCCACGGTGGACCTCATCGCCAGTCCCTCTGTTGGCAAAGGGGACGAGTATTCCGTGACGCTGGAAGTCACCAACAACGCGCTCGTGCCACTCGATATGACCGCCGATTGGACGCAGACGATTGGAGTTCCCGTCAGCACAACGGACATGCAGAGCGTCGATCTGGGGACCATTCAACCCGGCGCGACGAGCGTAACCGAACTGGGTACATTCCAGCATGTGTGGGACTGGATTTCGTACGCCAACCCGTGGGACTCCGAAAATAGCTTCCTGGCCGATGCATCGAGCACACTGTCGGCGCTGGCCGATTCGCTCAGTAACTCGCTGGCTTCGTTTGACACATCGTCGCGGCAACAACCCTTGGCGTCGCGGTTGCCCGCCGCCACGGACCTTGGCGGCCAGTTGCCCGCGGGTTGGGAACTGCTTGTGGATTTGCCGGTGCAGTACGAGGGCTAAGTATCGCACCAGACGATGGCTGTCCCGGCCTTTGATACCGTCTCGGACGCTACCGAGGTGACGGTCGAAATCGACGAAATTTACACCGTGTTGCACACGCAATTCGTTGCCGAATCGGCCGCGGCCGCGACGAGCATCAACTATGCCGCGCGAGCCGCCGACGCGTTGTCGGGCAGTGCGCTTGCTGCGGGACTGGCTGCCGAGGCGGCCGCGTTGATTGCCGTTTCCGACAGCCTCTATCTGCAAGCCGCGGATCCAGCCGATCCCAACTTCATGGAGCTGGCGACCGCCCAGCCGGTCGCATCGACGGAACTGAATGGTCTCGAGCGAAGTTTCGGGCAGTTGTACGGCAAGCTGGAACTGGATTACCTGGCACTAAAGCAGGCCGAGGCCACTTCGCGCAACCGGGCATTGGGAGCACACCAGGCCGGCGATGCGGAATGGGAGGCCAGGCAGCTGCTTGCGGCGGCTGAATTCGCCCGTGACGCTGCTCAACTCGGAGCACGTCGGTTGGCATACGAATCACTGAGCAGTGCCGCGGCGCTCGACGCGTCGACCATGTCCTCCGCAACGGCACTCCCGGCTTTGACCGAGTCGTTGTTGGGGGACCTGGGACAGTCGGACACTCAAATTGGTCATGCCGAAAGCAATGCCCAGCAAGTGTCCGCCGTGGACGTGAATCTGAAGTCTGGCGTCGAGCGGAAACTGAGCGGTCTCACCTCATCCCTGACCGCGCTGGCCGAATTGGAGCAGGCCATCGACATCCGTGTCAACCAGCTCGATCAAACGACACGCGATCTCACAGCCGCCGAAGCCTCCGAACTCAACGACTTGCAAGCGGCCATCGACGCCGGCTTGGACAATGCCATCCCGACGCTTTCCCTGCAAGACGATATTCACGTCTTGCTTGATCGAGCGTGGATGCTGGCGCTGGAGACAAACAACTGGTCGGCTCTCGGTCCCCATGCGAATTTCGCATTTCAGGCGCTCGTCGACTTCCAGCAGTTACCGATCACGCCCGCGGCCATGTCGCAGTTGATCGCGGACTTCGAGGCCGACGGAGAAATTGACGCGGGCGTAGCGACCACGTTGACCGGCTTCGTGAATGCCACGCAAGCCTCACTCGACAACGCCGACTTTGTGGACGCGCACGATCAGCTGGATGCGCTGCTGCAGAGTACTAAGGTGAATCGCGATCATGGTATTTCGAATCTGGCCGCCGATCAGCTGCGCGATTTCGCAACCTATCTTAACGCCATGACCGCGCGGTTCCTGCGCCATAACCCACGCAACGAATTTGATGTCGATAAAGACGGTGAGGTACTGCCGCTGGACGCGCTGCTGATAGTTAATGAATTGAACCGCAACGGTTCGTCGCAACTCGCTAACCCGTCCTTTCTGGATAAGTCAAAATTGTTCTGTTTCGACATTAACGAAGACGGCAGCGTTTTG
Source organism: uncultured Planctomycetaceae bacterium (assembly GCA_937967665.1). GTDB lineage: Bacteria > Planctomycetota > Planctomycetia > Pirellulales > Pirellulaceae > CALBSZ01. The sequence continues at coordinate 21,171 of CALBSZ010000756.1, read as the reverse complement.
CCCATCGATGCGCTGAGGATCATCAATTTCCTCAACAGCGGAGATAACGGCGAAGGCGAATTCCATCGACAGGCCGACAACGTGTTCGCCTCGCTCGACGAAGACGTCGAGTGGTTCTGAAACCGGCCGTTCCGTCCGCACGGCGACGGCGGTGCCGAAGACATGCGCCTTCCAGGTTTGGCCGGCCGAAGCGGAACTACGGCTTGGCGATCTTCCAGATTTCAGGCGAGGTGAACTCCAGGCTGTTTCCAGCAGGGTCCCGAAAATAGATCGATTTTCCGCCTTGCGGCCAGTCCAGGATTTTTTCAATAGCGACCCCGCGTTCCTGCAGACGCTGTTGCCAGTCGGACAGATCGGAGGGCGTTACGTCAAAAGCGATGTGCCCGGCTCCCGCCGCGCCGTGCGGAGGGACTTCGTCGTCCGGCTTGCTGCTTTCCGTCGGGTTGAATAGCAGCAGCATCTGATGACCGCAACGAAAGAACACGTGCCGCGGAGGGTGGTGGCTGACCACTTCGAGACCCAGGACATCCGCATAGAATAACTTCGCAGCCTCCACGTCATCGACGTACAGGCAGGTTTCGACAACGCCTTGAATCATGGCGCTCCTTTCCGCTCCGTGCCCGTTTCCGGGATAATTCTGTTCGGCCGATTCCTACTGAGTTCTTGAAGCATCTCTGATTTTCGCGCCGCAGCCGCCGATTTGGTTGCAGCATCTGTTTAACCCAAAGCCGTTCAAAGTATGTAGGACGGGCACTCTTGCCCGTCACATCTTGTGCTGGCGTTTTCACGCTCGTACAAGATGCGGTATGAGCGACGGGCAGGAGTGCCCGTCCCACGTGAAAATTGAACGGTATTGCGTTAAACTCAAAGCCGCAGGCGCCGGTCCCGTGCGTCCGCCGGCGCCCGCGGCTGGGATCTAGACAGATTTCACTTGCGTCGAAATTCCACGGTAAACGGAGGCTTGTCGAAGGTATCCCCTGCTCCGGTCACGCGTGGGTCTTGAAACGCGGTGAGTTCCTTCATTAAGCGGTCCGCGAGTTGCTGGCGGGCGTTGGCATAGGCAGGGGCTGCCGCAACGTTTCGTGTCTGGTGTGGGTCCTTCGACAAGTCATACAGTTCCTCGGCGGGCCGCAGTCCGAAAGCGATGTCAAAAAACTTCTGCATCCCGGGTTCGTCGCGGTGCGTGATGATCCAGGCTTTGGTGGGACTGGCATCCAGGTCGCCAAACGCAGCGAACGTGTTATTGGCCAGTGTGTTGAAATTGGGCAGCGGCGCTGCGGGGCGGCCGTAGCCGGCGGCCGTTCCCATGGGCCAACGATCCGGTTTGAAATTGCGAATGTACAGGAACTTCCGCGTTCGAATTGCTCGTTGCGGATAGGGCAATCGATCGTTGCGCGCCCGCGCCACATGGCGTTCGCGGCCGACCACGACGTAATCCCGCGCCGGATCCACGATTCCTTCGTCTTCCGCCTGTAGAACCGTAACGAGACTCTTGCCGGTCATGACTGCGGGCGCCTGGTAGCCCGCGGCTTCGATTACCGTCGGTGCCAGATCGGGCAAACAGACGAAGTCTTCGACGACGCGCCCGGCTGGCACCTGTTTGCCCCAGCGAATGGCCAACGGTACGGCGACTCCAAAGTCGTAGAGATTGCACTTGCCGTTCGGGAAGCCGGGTATGCCATGATCTCCGCTGACCACGATCAGCGTGTTGTCGAGTTCGCCGGTTTTTTCTAATTCGTCGAGCAAAACGCCCAATCCAGCGTCAAAGGCCTGGCATTCGCCCAGGTAATCGGCGATGTCCTCGCGGACCACAGGAACGTCCGGCAGGAAGGGAGGCACCTTTCCCTGGAGTTCGTCGGGCTCCAGTCCCCACAGCTTCTTGCCGGACCCCCGAGTCCACTTGCGGTGGCAGTTCGTCGGGCCGAACCAGTAGCAAAACGGTTGATCTTCCCCGCGTTGGGCGAGGAAGTCACTAAAATTGCCGCGGACTTCCGCCAGCATGGCTTGGATGGCCTTGGCTGGATCAGATGCCGCGCTCGCCCGCTGCGAAAAACCGTTGAAGCTGCCGCCGCGTTTGTTGAACGCGTACTTCACGCCGCCATAGGGCGCGTTGGCCGGACTCCCGGGACTCCAGACCTTATACGTGTGCCCGATATGGTAGCCGTGATCGCGTAGCAGCAGCGGAAAGGTCGGAATCGTCGAGTCCCAGACGGCGCCTTGGAGGATCGCTCCGCGCCCGGTTCTCCAGAAATACTGTCCGGACAGGAAGGAACTGCGACACGGCGTGCAGGAAGGTGCGTTAACGAATGCATTCGTGAACAGTATTCCTTCGCGCGCGACGCGGTCGAAATGAGGCGTCTTGATCAAATCGTTGATCCCGCCCGGTTCGAGTTTCCCGTAGGCGCTGGCGTACCGTCCCCAGTCGTCGGCGAACGCGATCAGAATATTGGGGCGTTGTTCTTCGCCCCGCACGGCGACGTTGCTGGTCACCAGCAAGAGCAGGATAGCAGGGCACCAGCTCCAAAATCTCAATTTCATGTTCTTTTTCCCGTGGCCATGTAAGTTGCGAACCTCAGCACGTTATACTCGGTTCGCGATCAAATCGCAAAACGTATCCGTTGGCAGTTTCTCGGAAGCATTGGGTGGGGGGACTCGACATAACATATCGCGCCAGGTTCCGTCGTCATATAAGCTCGACGCGCAAACGAGTGGGGTACTTACGTCCGGAACCCTTGCTTGCGCTGCGTGCTTGTATTCCGGCGGATTGCTGCAAAGCTGGCGCTGTCCAATTAACCGTCGGCGTGCCGCTGCAATCGTAGACCGACAGCGTCAAACGATCCGGTGCCTGGCCACGATTTCCAGCACGGTGTCGTGCAAGTGCCCGTTACTAGCCAGCACGCTGGTCTTGGCGAGCGGCAATGCGCGACCGTCGCAGGTCGTTACCTGGCCGCCCGCTTCTTCAACAAACAGCCGCCCGGCGGCGAAGTCCCACGGTGACAGTTCGTATTCAAAGAACGCGCCAAAGCCTCCCACACCGACCATGGATAGATCGAGCGAGGCGGTACCGAAGCGGCGCACGCCGTGAATGTCGCGATGGAACAGGTCTCGCAAGGCGTTCAGTGTCCCTTCCATCATCGCTCCGCGGTCGTAGTAGAATCCAGTGCCGACAAGCACCTGGTTCAGCGTGTCGTGGCGCGACACGTGAACGCGGCGATCGTTGTGCCAGGCGCCTTCTCCGCGAACGCTTACAAACCAGTCGTCGCGAATCGGGTTGACGACCACGCCCGTATGCGCCTCGCAGTTCTGGTAATACGCAATTGAGATGGCAAAATGCGGCAAGTGATGGACGAAGTTTGTCGTACCGTCCAGCGGATCAATTATCCACAGGTGCTCGGCCTGCACGTCTCCTTCCAGCCCTTCCTCTCCCAGCAAAGCGTGTTGCGGAAAAGTTTCTCGGATCACTCGTGCGATCGCTTGTTCGGACTCCACATCCGCATCGGAGACCAGGTTATACGACGCGTCCGACTGCTTCTGCCGAATGGCGACACCGTCATGAAAGTATTTTTTCAATACGACGCTGGCTGCCTGTGCCGCGCGGCACGCCACATCGAACTCGTTACTGACAGGGGGCATTTGAATCCTTTCCAGCGAGAGAACCAGCAAAAGTAAGTGAACATGCGCGTCACGGAGTGGGTGGCTTGCGGGATCGTTTCACGAGCCAGGCGGCCAGCGGGCCGAACCACATCGCCACCACAATGACGAAAAGTACGGCGGCGATGGGACTAGGCAGGAACGACCGCGGTGCCATCGACGCGGAAATGCATTGGATGAAGCGATGCTCCAGCGGTCCGCCCAGAATGATCCCCAGGACGACGGGTCCCAGCGGGATTTGGAAGCGTTCGAGTACGAAGCCCAGAACGCCCATGACCAGCATCACCGCGACATCGAAGTAGCTGGCATTCAGGGAATACGATCCAACGATACAGAAGACCACGATGATCGGCAGCAAGATCCTGCGCGGAATCCGAATCAGTTGGGCTCCGGCGCGAATCGCGCCCCAGCCGATCGGGAGCAGCACCAGGTTCGCCACAACAAACGTGACGAAAATACTGAACACCAGCACGGCTTGTCCCGACGATGTACTGAAAATGGCCGGTCCCGGGGTAATGTTCTTCATCAGTAGCACGCCAATCGCGATGGCGGTGACCGAATCACCAGGAATCCCGAAGACCAGGGCGGGAATCCAGGCGCTGCCGAGTGCCGCGTTGTTGGCGCCGGCGGCGTCGCCTATGCCTTCGAGCGATCCCTTGCCATAAGCTGCCGGTTCGCGGGAAAACCGCTTCGACACCGCATATGCGATCCAGGCGGCAATGTCGGCTCCGGCACCCGGCAGCATCCCCACAAAGGAACCGATAACACTGCTGCGCAACAAGTGCCCTTTCCGCGTTCGTGCCAGCTGAAGGATCGACCGCAGCGATCCATGTTCGGGATGCGCCGCCGGTGTCGCCGATGGAGCGCCCTCATCCAGACGCAGGACATTTCGCAACACTTCGGAGATGCCAAACAACCCAATCATGGCCGGGATGAAGTCGATCCCTGTGACCAGTTCGTCAAAACCGAAAGTCAGTCGCGGAGAACTGAAATCCGTTCCCAATCCGATGGTCGAAAGGAGCAAGCCAAGTCCCAGCGCGAAGGCGCCTTTCAACCGCGATTGATCTGCCACGACAGCTGCCGACGACAGTCCCACCACGTACAGCCAGAAATATTCATAGCTGGTAAATTCGGTTGCGAATCTGGCCAGTTGCGGCGCGAAACAGGCCAGCGTGACCGTACCGAACAAACCGCCGAGCACGCTGAATACCAGCGAGGCACCGAGCGCCGATTGATATCGCCTTTGCCGGGTCAAGGCATACGCGTCGTCGGCATAGGCAGCGGATGCCGGGGTCCCGGGAATCCGTACCAGTGCCGCCGGAATGTCGCCGGCGAAAATACTGCACGTTACCGTCGTCACGATCAACGCAATGGCTTCGACGTCGCTGAGGAAAAAGGTGAACGGTACCACCAGGGCTACCGCCATCGTCGCAGTCAAACCGGGAATCGAGCCGACCACGATACCGTAAACAGCAGCGGCGACAATGATAAGCAGCACGGCGGGCTGAAAAACTTCCGCCACGGCTGAAAGAATGGCTTCCATGACCTACCAGCCCCACCATCCTTGCGGCAGTGGCACACGCAGTGCATGTGCAAAGACCTGGTAGATCGACGGCACAAGCACAATGGCCACCACGACGCTGAGCCACAATCGAGTACGCAAGGCCAGCAGCATGCCGAGCGTAATCGCTGTTGTCACGATCAGGAAGCCGACCGATTCGGCCAGCAAGACATACGTCAGGATCGCGGCGGGAACCAGTGCGAAGCGCAGGTATCCTGTCAGGCCAACAGGATCGCCCGTGATGCGTTCCTCTCCGCCCTGCCCGAATCTGCCGTTGACGGCAATTCCGGCAAGACTGACGGCGAGCAATACGGAAATCATGCCGGGAAACGCCAGCGGGCTGAACTTCTCGGTATTCACCGAGGTCATCGCGTCGCTTGTGAGCAACTCGCCGAACTTCTCATCCGTCTCGGCCAGGAACGCGAGGAATTCGGGCTGGCGGCGAAAGCGATTGTTGAAGCGCTGGCTGTCCATGAATTCAGGGAAGGTCTGATAGTTGGGCACGCGTTCTCCGTCGACGATTTCGAAGCCCGCCGAGATTCGCGACTCGCCGCTGACCACCTTTTCGATGGCCGCGAGCAACCGCTGCACCACGTGTGGCGGCGTGCCGCGTGGTACGGCCAGGCCGCGCCAGCCGCCCAGTGACCAGTCGACTCCCTGTTCCGCAAACGTCGGTACGGCGTCGAATCCCTTGGCGCGTTCGGGAGCCATCACGCCCAACGCACGCACCTCGCCGGCTTCGTACAACGTTCGTGCTTCCGGCAGGCTGCAGCAGACGAGGTCAATCCCGCCGCTCATCAGGTCCTGCAGCGAAGGCCCGGCGCCGGTAGAACCGATCCAGTTCACGGCGTCCACGTCAAGGCCCGACGATGTCAACCAACCGGCCAATGCCAGGTGCCAGGCGCCGCCGATGGCGGTTCCTGACGCCCGCAATTCTCCAGGGTGTTCGGAGACGTACCGTTGCAACTCGTTTAGCGTCGTCCATGGGGCCTCTTTGCCGACCAGCAGGGCGGCGTAGTCTTCATTCACCGACATCAGCGGAATGTAGTCGTCATACGTCAGTTCGGTGAGCCCGCTCCAGTGCATCATGTTCAACTCCAGGGTAATCATTCCCAGAGTGTAGCCGTCTGGTCGAGCTTGCGCGCATCGATTGTGGCCGGTGACCCCTTTTCCGCCGATCGCATTGACTACGCTGACCGGAACTCCCAGTTCTACTTCCAGGTGGGCCGCCATCTGTCGTGAAACGCGATCGGTACCTCCCCCGGCGCCCCAAGGGCAGATGATCGTGATCGGACGACTCGGATAACGGTCGCTCCGGGAACAGCCGCCGCAGGCAGCGACCACACCCACAAGAATCAGGGTGCATAAGAACAGCGGAGTGGAGTCCGTAGAACGCATTTGAAGACCGAGATTTCCGGAAAGAACAGGCATATGTCCTGGGTTGATTCCGTCTGGCGAAAACCCCAACTTCCGGTTCGGAGGTTGCCTGACATGATTTCAGCGATCGTGACGATTGGAACGGTTGAATTGTGAGGCGTCAGGAACGAGGTATCAAGCCCCGTAATCGGCAATCGCGGCAACTTCCGGCCGTGACACAGCCCGGCATCCGCCGTGTTGTCGGCGTTTACCGATTTTTATGACGTAAACTTGAGCGCTGTCCGAGATCGTCTGAGCCTGTTGGACCGCCGTTTTCCAACGCGAACTGCCCCGCCGATGCAAACAACCGGACCGACGCCCAAGCTGTTCCCGTGCTGCGAGAATCCACCATGAAAATCAGTTTGTCAATCTTCCTGCTGACCACCCTGCTGTTCGTAGGCGGTTGCGGATCAAGCGACGCCCCCAACGCAACGGTCGAAGTGCCGACGACGCCGACAAGTCTGGACACGGCCAACCCCGTGCCGCCCGTCGCCCAGGACATCTCGACCATGCATCTGTCCTCCGCCACCGACAAGTCAGCGGCCACCGGTCAAGACGCCGGTACGGAAGCGCCGCAGGATGCGGCTGAGGCGGACTCGGCGGAGAATCTGGTCGACGACGTGACGTCTTCCATCACGGCCATGTTCGCGGCGCCGAAGCCAATCAAGACAGAGAAACCAAAACCAAGAGAAACGAAGACCAGCAAGCAGCCAGACCCGACTCCAGTCGTGCAAGCCCCACCGGCCGAAGACAAAGGGCCCGATATCCGACTCATGGGTTTCCTGAACGCGGGGATTCCCAAAGTCGTGCTGCGCATTGACGACGAATTCAATGCCCTGACCGAAGGCGCGACGCTCGACGGTGTGACCGTTGTTTCGATCGCTCCGCCGGATGTTGTCTACGAGTACAACCACAAGGACCGGACCATTTCGCTCTACGACCAACCGTGGCTGGCCAGCAACGGCAACCGGTCTCGTCGAGATTGGAGTGCCTTGAATCGAAAGCGGGAATCCACCTCGCGCTCGACAAGTTCTTCGCGGAATCAGTCGTCCGGCGAAAACCCACTGCAGGTCGGGCCGGCCAGTCAGGGTGGGATTCCGCCGGGACTTCCGGGATTGGGGGGCGGGGGACCGGAGATACCAGGGCTTGGCGGAGCACTCCCCGGCTTCGGTACCGGCAGCTCCGGCAGCAGCGGCAATGGCGAATCGAACCGTTCCGACTCGAATGGCGACCCGGGCGGATTCGGCGGCCCCGGCGGCGGACTCGGTGGTCCGGGCGGACCGGGCAGCGGACTCGGTGGTCCGGGCGGACTCGGTGGCGGACTTGGTGGTCCGGGCGGACTCGGTGGATTGTAGTTCGCTTATTCGACCACGTCGTCCAGCGCGGAGATGCTGACAATCTCTGCCAGGCGAACGTGCACGCGCCGGCGATTCACGCGGATGCCGTGAGTCTTGGATTCCAGCAGGTACAGATCGCGCGACGTTGCCGAGTCGCGCAGGTCATGGACATCGGCTTCGCTCAGCGTGACGAACTTCTCGTCCACGGATTCGAGCCGGCCCACGTAGACATAGGGGCTGGCAGCGTCCAGGACAACCTGAGCGCCTACCAGTAATTGCAGCGTATTCATGCTCACCATCTCATGCCGCCGCGTCCTCACGAGGAGTGATTCTGGAACGGTCCATCACAGGAACAAGGACGAATCATTGTCAACGGTTCCACGCGATGCGGTCTTTCGGCACACCATGTCGGCTGTCTCCCTCAATTGATCGAATCGTCAATCCACGGGAGCCACGTCGACCGACACGGTCAGTTTGTGATTCCCGCCACCCACGAACATACCGGCGACGGGGCAGACATCGCTGAAGTCCCTGCCCCAAGCGAGCGTGATGTGTTCGGTTTGTGGAAAGACATCGTTGGTAGGATCGATGTCGATCCAGCCCGCCGCGCCGCAATAGACCGAAACCCAGGCGTGCGACGCGTCGGCTCCAACCAGCCGCGGCTTTCCTGCAGGAGGATGCGTCCGCAGATACCCGCTGACGTAGCGGGCGGCGATTCCCATTGCCCTGAGTCCTCCCAGCATGAGGTGGGCCAGATCCTGGCAGACGCCGCGGCGCTGTTGGAACACTTCACTGATCGGGGTGCTGACCGTCGTGGCTTTCGGATCGTAAGTGATATCCTGATGCAGCCGGGAATTGAGATCCTTGACCGCAGCCAGAATGGGCCGTTGGGGTGAAAAACTTTGCGTCGCGTATTCGGCAATCTCCCGCTCTACCGGCACATGCGGTGAAGGAAAGGCAAATTGATATGCGGCTAAACCGGCGGCGGAACGGTCTGCCATCAGATCCGCGCGTACCTGCTCCCACGAGTCCGTCGATTCCGCCTCCGGTAGATTGCGGGATCGGAGTGCGATTGAAGTGGTCGCGGTGACTTGAAGCAGGCGATGACTGTTGGCCACCGAAAATGTCGATACGGTATTGCCAAAGTAGTCCGTTCGTTTACAGGAAGCGGTGGGAGTCGGGTTGACCGTCAGGCGATGCCGCGACGTCGATTGGAACTCGGTGACCCGCGGTGTCAGGTAGACCACGTTGTGACAGACCGGAACCGGTGCGTCGTAATTGTACTTGGTGGAATGAGTGATTTTGTATTTCATAAAACACGTTCACGGAGAACTGCTTCGTCCGTCCGCCATCTGGCGCGGCACCCCAGCGTGAATCAGATATCGATGACTGACCAGGTCCGACAGTTTCGGCAACTGATCGGCCACGCGTTGGAAGAAGCGATCCAGTTTTGTACGGTCGCTGCTACCGCTGGCACTCAAGTTATCCAGTTCCAGCATGCGCACACCATGCAGCAGGGAGGAGGCGATGCGTTCTTCCGGCGTTCCGAGCGGCCGCGATTCGTCCTGCGGAAGGTTCTTCACGTGATCGGCGATGGCCGCCAACTGATACGACAGCGAACGCGGATTCGATTCGTCCGTCAACAACAGGTCCAGGGCCGCCGCGCGATTGACGGCCGCCAGGTAGCGTCCGCGGTAGGTCATCAGGCTGTCTACCACTTCCAGCATGGCCTCCAGAATACGCGCTTCTTCGGGCAGGGACTTGCCGGGAATGGATTGCGCCAGCGTGATGACATGCAGTGAACGTTCCAGCCGTCGACCCAATTCCAGGAACCGCCACGCAGGGGTGCGCGTCATGCTTTCGCTGACGAGGCCCTCCAGCGCGCACAGGTTGACGACTAACTGATCCAGCAACTCGTCCAGGTCGACCAGCCCGAAGGGCTGCCTGTTCACTCGATGCGTACCGTCGGCCGCGGGCTCCGGCGCGCCTGAAGCGACTTCCTCTTGTAGTGTGCCCGCCGAGTGTTGTTCGGCGGCACGCGCCAGCAGTCGTTCAATCTGATGAACGATGCGCCAACTATCCAGGGACAGGCGATCGCGCACCAGCGACGCGTTGCGATGCGCGTTGGCGACGGTAGCCCGCAGGCTTCCTCGCTGATCTTCATCCAGCACGATGGCTGGCAGAATACTGGTAAGGGTCGGCAGGCGGTCTTTCATTCCTTCGATCGCGAAGTCCGGTTCGATCTGACCTTGAGCGGCCAGGCAGCGAATCAAGTAGGCCACTTCCTCCGAACCTTCGACTTCCGCTTCGCCGGTGAGCCGTGCGACGACAGGGCGGAGCAACCGGCAGCAGCCCTGGGCCCGCTCAATCCGTCGGCCCAACCAGAACAAATTATCCGCGACCCGACTTGGCAACTCCGCCCCGCTGCGACGCAAGACGATTGGCTGCTTGGAGGTGGTCAGCAGACTATCATGCTGGACGGGCCCCGACGCCTGTACCCAGGCGTCCTTGCTGACGTGCCCCAGCAGGACCGACAAGTCGAGCGGCGAGGATTCACGTTCCAGACGGATGAGGCCGCCGGGCATGACATGGTAAGAATCCTTGGCGGCAACCACGTAGACGCGCATGGCCAGATACCAGCGTGTGGGAGTGCCGTCGCACCATGCCGGGCAGGTCGAGCGTTGGATGGCTTCCTGCGCGATCACGTCGCGTGGCTGCTGATGCACCAGTTCCGACAGCTCCCGCAGCGATTTGTCGCGTAGCTGTTGTGTCGGCAGGGCCTCCATCCTGCCGTAGCGGTAGGCGGAACGGATGGAAACCGGGTCGAACTGACCTTGAGCCATCTTCGCCGCCACTTGGCCGCGTGCCGATTCCTGCCCGCACCACCATGTCGCGACCGATGGCAGCGCCAGATCCTCGCCGTACAGCGCGCGCGAGATTCCTGGCAGGAAGGGAATCAGCGAAGGGGATTCGACCAGCGAACTTCCCAGCGTGTTGGCAATCGCCACGTGCCCCAGGCGTGCCGCCTGCAGCAGACCGGGGACGCCCAGTCCCGCTTTGCTGCGCGTTTCCAGCGGGTCGCAGAATTCGTCACTCATGCGGCGCAGGATGACGTCAACCGGCAGCAGCCCGGCCAGCGTTTTCAAATAGACGTAGTTGTCACGAACCGCCAGGTCGCCACCTTCCACGAGCGTGTATCCCAGGTAGCGGGCCAGGTACGCGTCTTCGAAGTAGTTCGGGCCGCTCGGCCCGTGGCTCAGCAGGACGATGCGAGGATTGTCGCGGTGCGCCGGCGCCAGGTCACGGAGCGATGATTGCCAGGTTTTGAAGAACGGTGCCAGGCGTTCGATGTGAAATTGTCGGATCGCATTCGGCAGCATCCGCGCCGTGACGATACGGTTTTCGAGCGAATAGCCCAATCCGAGCGGGGCATCGGTGCGATCACCCACGACCCACCAGCGGCCATCGGGCGCCCGCGCCAGGTCCGCGGCATAGAATTGCAAGTAGTTACCGCCGTGCGGCGTTTGACCATGGAACACGCGGCGAAAACCGGGGTGGGAAAAAAGCCAGTCGGCCGGAATCAGCCCACGCGTCAACAACTCCTGCGGGCCGTAGAGATCGGCAAGGATGCGATTCAAAAGTCGAGCGCGCTGTTTCAACCCGGCGGTCAGCGACGCCCATTCGTTCGCACCAATCAACTGCGGCAGCAGGTCCAGTTCCCACGGCCGCATGGTGCCGACGGATTCGTCGTAAATATTGTAGGCGATACCCGTTTCGTGAATCTCCTCTTGGGCTTGCAGCCAGCGCCGCATTAGTTCGGACCTGCCAATCCTGACAATGGCCGACAGGAATTCGCTCCAACCGGGACGAACCTGCCCTGGCGCGCTGAAGATCTCGTCATAGGAGGAGCCGTCGGGCGCGTACCCGGAGAAGATACTGTCGCCTACCGATGGCTGCGTGATAGCATTGCTCATTAACTCGGTTTATCCCGTCGCAAATCCAAAGTCAACGGATAAAGCGGATTCGACTCGGTTGCCGGAGGGGGCATGGTTCCGGGTGTATGACCCGCAGCGAAAAAGCGGGCCGCGCGACGCGATTCTGCCTCGTAGGCGTTAATCGGAAAAGTTTGGTAGTTGCGGCCTGCCGGGTGAGATACATGATAGGTGCAGCCACCCGTGCTGCGGCCGTTCCAGGTATCGAAAAGATCGAAGACCAGAGGCGTGTGCACCGGGATCGTCGGATGCAGGCAGCTGGGCGGCTGCCAAGCGCGATAACGCACCGCGGCAACAAACTCGCCCTCGGTCCCGGTCGAGCGGAGCGGTACGCGACGGCCGTTGCAGGTGACCACGTGCCGCTGGTCGGTCATGCCCGTGACTTTCACCTGCAACCGTTCGACCGACGAATCGACATAGCGCGTTGTGCCGCCGCCGCCCGGTTCTTCCCCTAACACGTACCATGGCTCGATCGCCTGCCGTAATTCGAGTTGCATGTCACCATGCTGGATGGTGCCGATGCGCGGAAAGCGGAATTCAAAGTGCGCTGCAAACCAGTCCACCTCCAGCGGAATACCAAAGGTATGGCACTCCGCGATCACTTCGCTCAGGTCGTGCCACACAAAATGGGGCAACAGGAAGCGATCGTGCAAGGTCGTTCCCCAATGAACCAGCTTTTCGCGATACGGTTCTTCCCAGAAGCGCGCCACCAGCGTTCGCAATAGCAACTGCTGCGTCAAGCTCATTCTGGCGTGCGGCGGCATTTCGAATCCGCGAAATTCAACCAACCCCAGCCGGCCCGTGCTGCTATCAGGGGAATAGAGCTTGTCGATGCAGAACTCGGCGCGGTGCGTGTTGCCGGTCAGGTCCACCAGCAAGTTCCTGAAGATGCGGTCCACCAGCCACGGTGGTACGGCGCCGGTCGCTCCCTCGCCGGCCCGCGGTGCCGGCACTTCGTCAAACGCGATTTCGAGTTCGTACAGGGCATCGCGGCGGCCTTCGTCGACGCGCGGCGCCTGGCTGGTCGGTCCGATGAAGCTGCTGGAAAAGAGATAGGACAGCGACGGATGATTGTTCCAGTAGCCAACCAGACTCTTCAACAGATCAGGCCGCCTCAGGAAGGGGCTATCCTGTACGGTCGGACCACCCAACACGACATGGTTGCCGCCGCCCGTTCCCGTATGCCGGCCATCCAAATCGAACTTTTCTGTCGCCAGCCGCGAGTAGAATGCGTCTTCATAAAGGGCCGTCGTGGACTGTACCAATTCGTCCCAGGAACTGGCTGGATGCGTGTTCACTTCAATCACACCCGGGTCCGGCGTGACCTTGACGTGATGCAATCGATCATCGTGGGGCGGCAAGTAGCCTTCAAGGACGATCGGCGTTGCTGTCACCTCCGCGGTTTCTTCGACGGCGGCCACCAGATCCAGGTAGTCCTCCAGGCGTTCCGTCGGCGGCATGAAGACATACAAGGTCCCGTTTCGTGGTTCCACGCAGAGCGACGTGCGAACCACCTCGCTCGTTTGATCCGTGTTCAACTGCTGCTCCACACGTTGCTCGTCCGTGAATTCCCGGGGCCGTTCCAACGGGGACGTCTCGGGCTGCGCACGGCGGCCAGGATGCGGCTGCAGGGGCTCCTTCGGCGCTGAGGGATCGGCCACGAAGAAGCTGCCCCCGCGGGAAGGCGGGGTCCAGGGGAGCGCATCGAGTGGCAGCCGCAGGCCGATCGGTGAATCGCCGGGAAGCAGGAACATGGTTTTGCTGCGCATGGGCCAGGGACCACTGCTCCATCGCGCGTGTGCCTGCCACCATTGTCGCCGCAAAGGGAGCACGTAGCCTGCGACCTCGCCCAATCCCTGCTCCGCAATCCGCGCCAGACGCGCGCGCTCTTCCGGGTTCTTGAGCTTGTTGTCGCTGGGATCGACATTTACCGGCAGTTGCCGTTCTTTCGCGATGTAATGCCAGACGTCTTCGTACGCTGGAATGGCAAATTTCGGATTCACGTCCAAAGTCGTCGCCAGCGTCTCCACAAACCGCTTGGCGTCGGCCGTTGTGTGCCCGTAGTTCCGGCCTTCGTTGGCAACCAGTTCCGGGTTGGTCCAGACCGGCTCGCCGTCGCGACGCCAAAAGCAGGTAAACGCCCAGCGCGGCAAGGGTTCGCCCGGATACCATTTTCCCTGCCCGAAGTGCAACAGGCTGTCGCTGCCCAATCGCTGCCGGATCCGTTGCAGCAATTCCGCCGCCAGGCGACGCTTGTTCGGGCCGACCGCGGCGGTTGTCCATTCCGCGCCGTCCATGTCATCGATCGAAACAAAGGTTGGTTCCCCGCCCATGGTCAAACGTACGTCGCCGGCGCGTAGCCGAGCATCGACATCGCGTCCCACCGCTTCGATCCGCTGCCACTGGTCATCCGAATACGGTTTGGTAACGCGAGGATCCTCGTGAATCCTGGTTACCTGCATCGTCACGTCAAATTCCGTCTCGCATTCCTCGACGCCCCCGGTAATCGGTGCGGCGCTGGAAGGGTCCGGAGTGCACGCCAGTGGGATGTGCCCTTCGCCCGCCAGCAGTCCCGAGGTCGGGTCGAGCCCAACCCAGCCGGCGCCGGGCAAATACATTTCGGTCCAGGCATGCAGGTCGGTGAAATCTTTATCCGTTCCGGACGGGCCATCCAGACTCTTAACGTCCGGCACAAGTTGGATCAAGTACCCCGAGGCAAAGCGCGCGGCGATGCCCAGGTTGCGCAGGATCTGAACCAGCAGCCAGGCACTATCACGGCAGGATCCCGACAAGTTCGTCAGCGTCTCTTCGGGCGTCTGCACCCCGGGTGCCATCCGAATCAGGTAGCGGATCTCGCGCTGCAATCGCTGGTTCAGTTCGACGGCGAAGTCGACCGTATTGCGCTTCCTCCGATCGACTTGTTCCAGCCAGCGGGACAGTTGTTCTCCCGGCAGTTCGCACTCCAGGAAGGGACGCAGGTCGCGGGCCAGCCACGGATCGTACTCGAACGGCCAGTGCTCCGCGCCAGGCTCAACGAAGAAGTCGAAGGGATTGATCACCGTCATCTCGGCAATCAAATCCACTTCCACGCTCATCGACCGCACTTTTTCGGGGAAGACGCAGCGTGCCATGAAGTTGCCGTGCGGGTCCTGCTGCCAGTTTTCGAAGTGATCGGCGGGCTGAACTTTCAGAGAATAACTGGGCACGGGCGTGCGGGCGTGCGACGCCGGACGCAGGCGAATCAGTTGTGGAGTCAGAGAAACCAGTCGATCATACTGGTAGCTGGTACGATGATTCAGGGCAACGCGAATGGTCATGGCGGTATTGTAGGAAAGTCGCTGGCGAATCCATAGGTGGCAATCTCACGTGGAACATGCAGCGCCGCTTGGCACCCCATGCTACATCGTAGCCGCTTTCCCAGGCAGGCTGGTTAGCTCACGATCGTCACCTGGCTGACGCCGCCGCCGAGCGGCGTCACCCGGATCTGGGTCGTGATTCGTTCCTTCAACAGTTCGACGTGCGAAATCACTCCGATCGTCTTGTTGCTGTTCTGGAGCCCTTCCAACGCGGCCACGGCGACATCGAGGGTGTCCGGGTCGAGCGAGCCGAATCCTTCATCGATGAACAAGGAATCGATCCGTACGTTGCGGCCCGCCAGGTCGGCCAGGCCGAGTGCCAACGCCAGGCTGGCGACGAAACTCTCGCCCCCCGACAGGCTCGCCATCGGACGGCGCACGCCCGCCTGGTGCAGATCGACGATTTCCAAATCAAGCTGCTCCCCCGCAATACGCTGCAGGCGATAGCGTTCGGTGAGTCGCACGAGGTGCCGATTCGCGAGGCGGACCAGCACGTCCAGTGAGAGTCCCTGCGCGAAAAGTCGAAATTTCTTGCCGTCCGCCGAGCCGATCAGGGAACGCAGTTTTCCCCACGACTCCAGCGAACTCAGTTCCTCCTTGATCGCCCGCGCTTGGGTCTCGCGCTGCTGTCGAAAAGCATCGTCCTTCTGGATGCTGAAACGCAATTCCGCAATCAGCGATTCCGCCACTTCCAACTCGGAACGCCTTTCCAGTTCCAGATCCCGGCGTTTTTGCAAGTCGTCTTTCCGCGGCGCATTGGCTTGAAGCAATTCGGCGATCGCCGCCGCGATCGTGGTGAGTTGCCCCTTGTTCTCGTTCGTCGCGGCCCGCAGTTGCTGCTGCGCGTTTTCGATTTCCGAAGCCTGCGCGTCGGTCAGCATCGCCTCCCGCAGCTGGTCCACGCTGGCAAACGGAGTCTCCGCCAGTTGCTGGTCCAGCGACGCGAGCGCCGACGAGTGTTTCTTCTCCAGGCCTTTCAATGCCGTCTGGCGTTCCGCAAACGTGGCGCTTGCCGCGTCGAGATTCGAACGCTGCTGTAAGATGTCACGATCGGCATCGGCCTGTGAATTCCAGGCAGCTTCCCAATTTGCAGACAGGGCTTCCAACGCCGCCAAAGACGGTCCCGGCGCCGATTTTGCGGCCGCTGGTAACGCCGGGATGGCAGCCGCCAGACGCTCATATTCCTGCCTGGCTTTCGCGATGGTCCCGGATTCGGAGTCCACCTGGACCTGCTGTTCGGCCACTCTTCGTAACGATTCCGCCAGCTCACGCTCCTGCTGCTGGGCCTGCACCCAGTCCGCGGCACGCTGCTTCAGGATGCCGCAAACTTCGTCCTCGCAGCCCGCGGCAGGCACGACCTGGTCAGCGGTCAGGAAGGGCGTCAGCAGTTGCCTGACCTGATCTTCATGAACTTCCACCTGCGACTGCCTTTGCCGCGCAAGCTGGTCAGCTTCGACACGCTCGCGCTCGACTGCCGCCAGCGCTTCTAACGCGTTCCGCAGCTTCGTATCGCCGACACGCCAGTCCGATTCGCTGGCGGCGTGGGCCAATTCCGCGGCCGCGACCGCTTCCTTTGCTTGCTGCATCCGGGAACGCCGTGATTCGAGAGACCTGTGCAACGAATCGACGTCGTCCAACTCCTTGCCGACTCCCTCCACGGTCGACGCATCGCAGCGACACGCCAGCGCGAGTTCCCTGGAGCGTTGTTCCGTCGACGCAAGCTGATCGACCAGCACTTGGCAACCGTTTTTCGCTTCTTCCAGGCGGTGTGCCAGTTCCTGATGTCGTTCCTTCGCCTTGTCTCGAACCTGATTCAGACGATTGCTTGTGGCTATCTCATCTTGCAGTTTCTTCGCTTCCCGCTGAAGTGCCGATTCCGTAACCGGCCGGGAGGTTGCATAGGGATGCTCCAAGGCACCGCACAGCGGGCATGCTTCGCCCGGCTTCAGGTTCGCGCGATGGTCTTCCAATTCCGCAACCAGCTGACCGCGAGCGTACGAATCTCGCAACGCTTCCACGAACTCGGCCTGCCGCGCGGCAGCTTGGATCGCTGCGTCTCGCCCTTGGGCGGATTCCTGGCGCTTTGCCGCCAGCTTTTCACTGGCGGTCCGCGCCGCTTCCCATTGGCCAGACTGCTCCTGGTACTGCTCGACGTTCGCCTTCAATTCTTTTAGTGTCTCCCGGCGTTGGCGAACGGTTTCGATGTCGCGTTCCACGTCTGCCAGCGACTTGCCGTCAGCGCACGCTTGCAGCGACTCGCGGCACTGCAACAGCGTCTCCGCAGCCGCCTGCTTCTTGTCGGTCAGCGCGGTGAGCTCCTGTTTGCCCTGCTGAACGGCTTTTTGGGCGGTGGCCCGCCGCGTGTCAAGCCGGCCGATGTCTGCGCGGGAATCGTCGTGTCTCTGCCGCGTCGACATCAACTGGTTCAGCGTCGCCACCACGTCGTTCAGTACGTTTGACAATTTGCCGTCATCCGCGTGATCCCGAAGCCACGTGGTGAGTGTCTGCTGCTCGGCTTGCAGCGCCGCCTGACGCTCGCGCAATTCAGCGCGTCGTTGAATCAGTTGCGCATCCAGTCGCTCGGCCATCGCGATGGCCGAGTGGATCGCGTGACCGTACCGCGCGCGGGCCGTTGCTAATTCCAGCCGGGCGTCCGACGCGGAAGACTCCGCCGACTTCAACGCTTGCGAAACGTCATCGACGGCATGCAGCAACACGCGGAACTTGACGGCGTCCTTGTGCCGGCTCCATCGTTGCAGCGATGCGGCAAAGTCGTTCCACTGCTGTTCTAATTGTTGCTTTCGCCGATTCAATTCTTCCTGCTGGAGCTGCAGTTTTTCGAGTCGTTCGCCCAACTGGATTTCGCTGCGCAGTTTCGTCAGGTCCGACTTCAGCGAATCGACCTTGGGCTGGCCGGCGGCGATCTCGTTGAGTGTCTCGGTTCGCTTTGCCGGCTCCATCAGCGGGATACTGTCGAGCTGCAGTCGCCGCGCGCGTAGTTCCTGTTCCTTGCGTGCATGGTATTCGTAGGCCAGCTTTCCCAGCCGCGAGTAGATTTCGGTTCCCGTGAGGCTTTCCAGCAGCATCGCCCGCTCGTTGGCATCCGCCTTCAGGAACCTCGCAAAGTCGTTCTGGGCCAGTAGGACCGAGCGCAGAAAGCGGTCGGCATCCAAGCCGATCAAGGCTTCGATTTGCCGGTTGACTTCGGTCAGCTTTTCGGCCAAGGGTTGTTCTTGGGCGTCGTAGAGGTAACGCTTGGCGGGCTGGATTCTGCCGGATGCCTGCTTTCGCGCCCGCTTCAAATGCCAGGCCGCGCGGAACCTGCCGGCCGGCACTTCAAAAACCACCTCGGCCGAGCATTCGCCCGCGTGACGGCTCATCATATCCGCGGGACTCGGCGTATTCCCGTATCGTGCTGCCCGGCCGTACAGGGCCAGTGTGATGGCATCCAGAATGGTCGACTTGCCGGCGCCCGTCGGCCCCGTGATGGCAAAGATGCCGGCTGCCGCGAGCGGACCGGTGCTGAGATCGATTTCATGCCGGCCGGAAAGCGAATTCAGATTGCTGAAGGCTACTCTTAAGATCTTCATGTCGCATTCCTGTCGCTGTCCGTGGCGACCGTGCCCGCCACGACCGACTCGGCGCGGCCGGAAGCCGCATTCGCCGCTCCGGCGGTGCCGGTTGCCGACGCGGCGCCGTCTTCATCGCGCGACGCCAATTCCAGGTCGCGCAATTCGGCAAACGCGGTTCGCAGGCCAAGCAGTTCATCGTCCGTAAAATCGACTTGTTGGTCGAGCAGGTGGTTAAAGACGTCGATGGGATTGCTCAGCAGCGCTTCGGCGGAATCGAGCGCCACGTCCGCCTCGGCCAAGGAAGCCGTTTCGGATGCCGCGAGCGCGATGACGCGGGCGATTTCAAAGGGCAGGTCCGGCGAGATTTCCCGTATCACCTCGTTCAAGTTCTCGGCGCTATCGGCGGTCGACACGAGCAATTCCACCCACGTCGTTAAATCGGCGGAAGGAAGACTGACGCCGCGTAGGGTTTCTTCGAGTTCCGGCCGGCGGCACTTGACCTGCGACAGTGTTCTGAAATTGGGGACTTCGAGTCGACAGTTTGCTATCCGTTGGCCATCGGCAAAGTCCACGATGCGGACCGACTTGACATCCTGCGACTCGCCAAAGCTCAGCGGGATGGGCGAACCGCTGTAGCAGACACGGTCGGATCCGCCGACCACTTGCGGCCGATGCAGGTGACCGAGCGCTACGTAGTCGAAACAGCTTGGAAACACCTCCGTCCCCACGGCGCCCAGCCCGCCGATGTGAATATCCCGTTCGCTGTCCTAACTCGTCGCACCCTGAACCGTCAAGTGGCCGACGGCCAGGCGGGCTGCCTGGGACCACTGCGGCCGGACACACGCCGTCGCCGCCCGCGC
This sequence comes from uncultured Planctomycetaceae bacterium, assembly GCA_937967665.1. Lineage (GTDB taxonomy): Bacteria > Planctomycetota > Planctomycetia > Pirellulales > Pirellulaceae > CALBSZ01. Next base: position 1,426 of record CALBSZ010000756.1, on the reverse strand, counting down.
GTAGCAATTGGCAATCCCCGCTCGCAGGTTGTTGCGCATTTCGTCCGCGTTTTCGCCAAGGACCCCGGTGCGGAGGTCGCGGTCGCGCAGGAACGGAATCGCGGCGACGATCAGCGCGGGATTCTCTGCATCGGGCAGCGGTACGACCGCGTCTTCCAGCGTTGCCGGTAACTCACCGACAACCGTGGCAGACAGCGCCTTGAGGATTTCGCGCGGGGCGTCCAGATGTGCCGGGGAATCGTGATTGCCCGCCGTCACAATCACGCGACAGCTGCCACGGCGTAGATGGTACAGGCTGGCGAGGAATTCGTAGTATTGCCGAACCGCGGACTGCGGAGGCCGCGCCGAATCGAACAGGTCCCCGGCGATGATCAGTGCGTCGACTTCTTCGCTGCACAACGTTTCGAGCAGCCAGGCTAGAAATCGGCGATGCTCCTCATCGCGATGTCGCTCGCCGAGCATCTTTCCCAAGTGCCAGTCGGCCGTGTGGAGAACGCGATAGCATCCTTGTGATTTGTCGATTTCCACGCGTCGGCGCTCCGTTCGCATCGTGCCTGCAAGTCACTACATCGAGGCGCGACTTGCCTGACTGCAGAATACCATGTCGCCCCACCCGATCAAGTGGTGGCGACGGCGGCGGCCAGGCGTGCAGCAACAGGCGATGCGAGATCGATCGCGAGGGTTTTCCGCGGCGAGATCCATATGGCGCGGCTGCCTAGCCAAAAGCACGGCGGCGGCGATTGGACGCAGGATTCGTGACTGGACGCAGGATTCGTGACTGGACGCAGGATTCGCGATCCGAACCGGAGCGGCCGCAAAGAGAGGACGCCTTGGGCAAGTCCTTGCTACCGTGTTGGATTGCTGCGCTGCATGGCTTGCTGGACGACGTTGGCGTACTGCCCGGGAGCATTCCAGAACCGTTGCAGTGCTGCTTCGTCGGCGAACAGGAACATCTGATTGTGGAACATCACGCCATGTTCCCGTTTGCCTTCCACCAACTGGCCTTGTTCGGCAAACCGCACGGCGTCGTAGCCGGACAGTGCCGGGCTGTACTTGTCCGGATTGGACAGGAACTTCTGCTGCGCCGCGGCACTGGAAAACAGATAGGTCCGTTGTCGATGGACGGCGCCCCACTGAGGATTTGCTTTCTGCCAGGTTTCCTTGTCCACCAACGTCACCGGGCAATAGCCATCCAGGGCAATCGAGTTTTTTGGCTGCGGTGCCGCAGGAGCTGTCTGAGCCGTCATTGAGGTACTGGGGGTCTGCGGCTGCATATTCGAGGGGGTGGTCGACCAGTCCTGCGGATGACGCGCCGCAACGGCCTGAGGCGGAGTCATTTGCGGACCTGGCTCGGGACCTTTCTGGGGCTGGCTGGCGCGCTGTTGCCCCAGATACGGATTCTGACCCGAATACGGATTCTGACCCG
>CALBSZ010000755.1 GCA_937967665.1 uncultured Planctomycetaceae bacterium | reverse complement strand
CAGCGCAAACGAATTACGCTTGTTTTCACACGCTGTCTGTTCACGAGAGTTGTTTGCGAATGCAGAACCACCAGTTTTTGCTCGTTTGCTCGACACCACCCTACAACCATGAATAATCCGGGCTAACTTGTCTTCGAGTCGCCCGGATCACGCGGCACACAGTTTGCGATATTCTTTGTTCGCCGCAAAGCAGGAGGTCGAACGCGACGGCTGGACGACGCATAGCGGTTTTCCGTTTCGAAAAGCAAACGTCCCGTCAATCGCAGGTTCACTTTTGTTGCCATCCGGCAACATCCCTGTTCAGCGCCGTGAACACCCCTCGTCTGTTTCCCTCCCTCAAAATCCAACGAAAGAACTTTGCATGTGTGGAATCGCCGGCATGGTTGCCAAGTCTTCGACCCGCATGTCGATGATCGCCAAGACGATGATGAATCGTGTGGAGCATCGAGGGCCGGATGACTACGGCTGGATGAGCCTGCAGGGACAGGATGCGGTTTACGGTCGAGGAATGATCCGCGACGAATTGGTGGACGCCGTGCTGGTGCACCGCCGTCTTTCCATTCTGGACTTGTCCAGCGCCGGCAGGCAACCGATGTCGTCGGTGGACGGCCGCTACCACATTGTCTTCAACGGCGAAATCTATAACTACCGGGAACTCCGCCAGGAACTGCAGCAAGCAGGTCACGTATTCGTGACACAGTCCGATACGGAAGTCCTGTTGGCGGCGTTCCTGCAATGGGGCGAGCTGGCGCTGACGCGCCTGATCGGCATGTTCGCCTTTGCCGTGCTGGACGTCTGCCGGCGGCGTCTGTTTTTGGCGCGAGATTTCTTCGGCATCAAGCCGCTGTTCTACACGCACAATGCGGTGACGTTCGCGTTCGCCTCGGAAATCAAGGCCCTGCTGCACACCCAACCGCGCCCGAAGATGAACGCCCACGCGTTGTACTGGTACCTGAATACAGGCGTCACGAACCAGGCTTCGCATTCGCTGGTCGACGGTATCCATTCGCTTCCTCCCGCCCACTACGCCTGGATATCACTCGAGCGACCGGAGCAGATCGAAGTCCAGCAGTACTGGTCGATCGACACGGAAACCAAGAACGACTTGTCGTTTCCCGAGGCGGCCGCGAAACTGCGCGAGCTGTTCGTGGACAGCGTCCGGCTGCATCTCCGCAGCGACGTCCCTGTCGGCGCCACGCTGTCTGGCGGCATCGATTCCTCGTCCATCGTCCAGGCCGCGCGCCAGATCGCCGGGCGTTCGCTCGACTTCCACAACTTCAGCTTTATCGCGGACGAAAAAGAGATCAACGAGGAATCGTGGATCGACCTGGTCAGCCGGCAGGCCAATACGGTCGTGCATAAAGTACGGCTCACCGCCGCCGAGTTATCGCGGGACGTGGATGACCTGATCTCCATGCAGGACGAACCGTTTGGCAGCACCAGCGTCTACGCCCAGTACCGCGTTTTCAAGCTGGCCCAGCAGACCGGCATCAAGGTCATGCTGGACGGGCAAGGTGCCGATGAAATGCTGGCCGGTTATCGATCTTACCTGCCCACCCGATTGCATTCGCTGATCCGCAGCGGGCGGACGGGGGAAGCCGTGTCGTTCTACCTGTCCGCGATGCGCGGCCGAAATCCGCAAGGCGCGAAGCTGCTGGCGGATCATCTGGGGCAGCGGCTGCCCAAATCCATGCAGGCCTTCTACGGCGCGTCGGCGGACGCGGTGGCGGGCTGGCTCAGAAAACGGCCGGCGTTTAGCGAGCCGAAGATCTGTCTGAACCGCGACTGGTTCGTGGAACGGCAGGCCACCGGCGCGCTGCTCGAAGGGGTCCAGTTCGACGATACCTTGCGCGGCGTCCTGTTGCAGTCGATGACAGCCAGCAGTTTGCCGATGTTGCTGCGCTACGAAGATCGCAATTCCATGGGGCACGGTATCGAGAGCCGTGTGCCGTTCCTGACGCCGCAGATCGTGCAGTTTGTCTTTAGCTTGCCGGAGGAATACCTGCTGTCGCGCCGGGGCACCAGCAAGCACGTCTTTCGCACGGCGATGCGCGGCATCACGCCGGACAAGGTCCTGGACCGGCGCGACAAGATCGGTTTCACCACGCCCGAACACAAGTGGCTGCAGTCGCTGCGTCCCTGGGTGAACGACGTGCTTGGCTCGGACGCGGCCAAGTCGCTGACGTGCCTGCATCACCAGGAAGTCCGCGACGAGTGCAATGCGATCCTGGACGGCCGCAGTCCGTTCAACTGGCGCATGTGGCGCTGGTTGAATCTGATCCGCTGGAGTGACCATTACAACGTTTCTTGTTAAGGATGAACCATGTGCGTACGTAAGAGAGTGATGATTCTGTCCTTCACGGACCATTCCACCGACCCCCGCGTCAACCGCCAGATCCGCTACCTGAAAGACCGTTACGAAGTGGTCTGCGCCGGGGTGGTGTCGCCAAACCTGGAAGACGTGGATTTCATTCAACTCCAATGGAACGAACCGACGCGAGCGCAGAAGAAGTTTAATGAAGTTCTCCTGATGTCGCGCCGCTACGAACACCACTATTGGCGTTATCCGTATGTGGTGGACGGGTTGAGCAAGCTCGCGAACGTCTCGCCCGACGTCATTCTGGCAAACGATCCGGATACGCTGCCACTGGCCTTGCGCGTCGCCGCTGGAGCGCCCGTGATCTACGACGCGCACGAATACTCGCCGCTGGAATTTGAGGACCTGCTGCGGTTCCGCCTTTTGGAAAAGGGCTACAAGACATACATCTGCAAGAAATACTTTCCTCAGGCGGCCGCCGTCACGACCGTCTGTGAAACCATTGCGAACGAATACCACCGCCTCACCGGCGTACGTCCGCAGCTGATGATGAATACTCCGCTGTACGAGAACCTCTGGCCGTTTCATTCGCCGGAGAGCGACAGCAAGATCCGGCTGATCCATCACGGAGCGCCGATTCCGTCCCGCAAACTGGACTGCATGATCGAAATGATGCAGTTCCTCGACAGCCGCTTTGAAATGCACTTCATGCTGCCCCACACCAACGCCCCTTACCTGGCCTATTTGAAGGAACTGGCGGCGGATGTCCCGCGTGTCTTCTTTCAAGATCCTGTAGGGATGTTGGACCTGGCCAAAGCGACGAACCGCTACGATGTTGGCGTGTTCCTGTTGCCGCCGGTGAATTTCAACTACCGGCACGCCTTGCCGAACAAACTGTTCGAGTTCATTCAAGCTCGACTGGCGATCGCGATCGGGCCGTCGCCGGAAATGGCCAAGATTGTGGAGCAACACGGTCTGGGGGTCGTGGCCGACGATTTCACTCCGCGCGCCATGGCCGACCGACTCAACGCGTTGACTTATGACGACGTCTTGCGATGCAAACACAACGCTCACCGCGTGGCCGATCGTTATTCGAGTCGCGTTACCAGCGAAAAACTGATCGAACTTGTCGAACGTGTGCTGGGCCGAACCGTTTCGGCGGGCGTGCCGCTGGCGTCGCCCGAAGATGCTGTTCTGCAGTTCGCGCCGTAGGAGTTTGCCGTAGATGTTTAACCCCTAGCCGCAGGCGCTGGCGTACAACAACGCGCCGACGCCTTTGCCGTAGATGTTTAACCCCTAGCCGCAGGCGCTGGCGTACAACAACGCGCCGACGCCTCCGGCTGGGTGTTAAACATGTAATGCAAACAACGCGCCGACGCCTCCGGCTGAGGGTTAAACAGGTAATGCAATCATGGCAAGCGGGACCTAACGAGGAGATCCAAATGACAACGCTTCCTTTCCTTTCGACACGCCCACCAGCGCGAGTTCTCGCCATCGTGTCCGTATTGCTATTGGGCGGTCGTATCGCAAACGCCCAACAGCCCCAGGTAACGTCTCCCACCGCCCACGCCACGGAATCGCTGTTCTCTGGCCTGGACGACAGAACACGAGCGTTGGCCGAGGAGCTAATCAACAGCAGCGAATTATCGCCGAGCGAACGCGACCAGCTGGGTCAGCTGGTCCTGGAATCGCTCATGGCCGCCAAAGTCCGTCAGCTGACGGCGACGGCTGACAGCAATGACGCACGCTGCCTGCGGATCGCCCAGTGGATCACCGCCCACATCTCGAACTTCAGTGACGTCTCCATGGAACCAGTAGAACTCGACGCCTTCGCTCGCCGCCGTGGACTGGGTGCCGCCCGTTGCCGCCTGCTGGTGAGCATGCTATCGGAACTCGACATCGAGGCCCGCATCTTCAACGTCTATAACTTCGGCCGCGTCGGCGGCGGACGCAATTTCGTGCAAGCCAAGTATGACGGCGCGTGGCATTTCTTTGACCCGACCAATGGCGCCGTGTTTCAACGCGACGGCAAGATCCTGTCGTGGGAGGAAATCCAGCAGCAGCCGTCCAGCGCGCTGCAGCACCTGGTGGTCTTCGAACAGACATTGGATCGCTCCGGTGATGCACGCGTCGCCAACGATAAGCGGGTTGCGCAGGCTTTCACTCTGGAAGCCATCACATCCGCTCGCTCGTTTGGCTTCTATCAAGAAAGCGACCTGAAGACACTTTTCGCCACGACCGACGTGTCGTCGACAGGTCTGCCGCTGGTCATCGGCACGCGCGACCGGGATGGCAGCGATGTTCAGCGTCTGGGCGTCAGTAGCCGGATTACGGAACAACTGGCGTATTGTTTGGGGACGCGGGTCGATACCTTCCACTTGAACTGGGAACTGAGTGGACTCGATCCCGAGCGAAGCTATCAACTTCGTTTCGATTTCTGCAATGTTACCGATGCCGGTCTGCGATACTGGGCCAAGGCGACGGCGGGAACGCTTGTCGCCGGACAGGACTTTGTTACCGACGATGTCGACACGCCGTGGACGATCGAATTCCGTTCCGATACGACCGGAGTCGCCTCGTTGCTGCTGGGCTACGACTATCGCGAACCGCGCAAGGGCCTGATCCTCGACCAGTTGCGGCTGGAAGCCATGAACCAATAACCATGTCACACACCGTTCTGCCACCGCTGCATCAGAGCGCCGAAGGCGCCCATTTCCCCGTGGGATTCTACCTGGATTTCCTGCGTTTTCTGGCTGCGCATCGGGACCGCTTCTCGCTGCTTACCTATGACGATTTTTATTGGGAAGACGACCACAACGAAGACGCGCGGTATCCGGACGAGTGGCAGCGCTGGCAGACGGCGCTGCGGACCGGGGAACGCGACCCGAACAAGATCCATTTGCTCATTCACTACGACGCCGACATGTTTCCGCAGCGCACGACGGCCTTCCTGCAAGAGGAGCTGCGTTTGGGACTGCGATCGAACGTCATGACCTTTGCCAGGTACGAGTACCTGGAATACGTCGATGGGCTGCCGGTTTTTCACACCCTGCCCGATCACGACATCGACCGGGACCAGTGGGCGGAGTTCGCCCGTCAGGGCTTTTGTTTCGGCTACCACTGCAACGCCTATGAATGCGCGGCCTACGATCCGCGGCTGGCCAGCCGGTTTTTTGAGGATGACGTCGCCGCGTTGCGCCGTTACTTTCCCGTACATTATTACTCGCCGCACGGCGGCTGCAGCAGCCTGGACGGCACGCGCAACAATTATTCGCTAGCGCTGCCGGAATCGCTCCGGACCAGCATGCGACTGATTTGCAATACGGCCAGCCCGACGTACAACGGCGTCTGGACCGATGGCGGCCTGGACGGCCCCGATCCGGACCCTGTGGAACGCGACTTGCGCGACTGGATCGTGACCTTGCAGCCGGGCGGCCGCTATCGCCTGGTAATCCATCCTCAGTACTACAGCGAACAGTTTACTCAGTTGAAACGATACCACGGTGTTCGCTGGTACGAGGAAGTTGTCGCGAATTACGCGCGCGGACGGACGGCATGGGCGGACGTCACACTGCCGGCACTGCCACCGACTACGTACCACTTTTCCGGTAGATCTGAGAGCACAACGATGAACGTGGACACAGCGACGGAGCAACCGATATTTGTGCACGAAGTCAGCCGCTCGGGCGGCACGTTGATGGTGACGATCCTCGACGCCCATCCCGAAATTGCCATGTCTTATGAACTTTATCCGCACATGCTCAGCCCATTGAAGCAGCGAACGCTGGACGTCGCCGGCTTTCGACGGATGATTCATCAGCCGCCGACGGAGGATGAACTGGCTCGTGATCCGTCCTTGCAGAACGTCTTTGCCTGGATCATCCACTGCAAGCGCAGCGGCTTCGATGGAGGCGACCTGGAAGCGCTGCTGGACGAGTATCTTGCCGACGGGTACCGGCTGAACACGGAAGAAGACATGCTGCGGTGGATTGAACACCTGGCTAAGGAAAAGATGCGGCGCACCGGCAAGACGCGGTGGGGCGTTCGCAATGACGGCATTACCGCGCACGCAGACGTTTACCCGCGCGGGCGGTACTTGACCATGGTCCGTGACGGCCGCGACGTGCTGGCCAGCCAATTGACAACAGGCGCTTTCAACCCGGATCCGGCGCGGTTTGCCCGAAATTGGCGAGACAGCGTTCGAAACTGGCGCGGCGTCTCCGCCCAATACGGGCTGGACGTGTACGAGGTGTTCTACGAACGGCTGGTGGAAGATCCCGAAGCGGAATTGAGGCGGATCTGCGAGTTCATCGACGTGCCCTACATGCCACAAATGTTGACCTACTACCAACAGGACCTGACGGTTTTCAAAGCCGGGCACATCTCGCTGGATCGCATTTCGCGGCCTATCGACGCCACGCAAGTGGGTCGTTACAGGCGAGACCTGACTCCCACACAACTGGCCGCCTTCACGGATGTCGCGGGGCAGATGCTGGTGGAACTTGGCTATAACTGTTCTTGAATCGAGGGTGTCATGATTACCGACCCCAATGAAATTGAGTTGCTTTCGGCAATTGAGCAACAGGACTATCGCGTGGCGGAAGTCGGCCGCGACGCGTTCGAACATATCTATGAGGACTTCTTGTCGGACGTCAAGTTCGCGGGAGCCCGTTTTCTGGACCTGGGCGTCGGGCATTTCGATTTCGGCGAGATGGCTCGAGCGCGTGGCGCGAATACCTGGGCGGTCGACTACGATCCGGCCGTTGTGGCCCTGGGACGGCGGAAGCGGTTTCCCGTACTGCACGCGAACCTCGAACACGTCACGCGTCGCGACTTCGACATCCGATTCGACGGGGTCCTTTGCAAGTACTCGTGCAATGCCTTCACGTTTGCCGACGACCTGGCTGCGCTGCGGCGGCGTCCGCTGGAATTGCTGGAGATGATGCAGCCGTCGGCCTGGGCCTGGATTGCTCCCTGGAACGGCCGGACATCCTTTGTCGAACATTTGGATGCTTCGAGGATTCAAGAGGTTCTGGATTGCCAGATCGACGCGTTCAAGCGTGCCGGCTTCCTGGTGTTCGAATTGCCGGTTCCTGTTTCCGCGTACTATGGCGTCAACGGTTGCACGGAAAACCGTCCGCTCTTCATCCGCAATTTGCCGGTTCCCGATCGTCTTTCCCAGAGCTTCGACCGCACCACTGTTTAACCCTTAGCCGCAGGCGCCGGCGCCTGCATAAGGTCCACGCCGGCGCCTGCATAAGCACGACGCCGGCGTCTGCATCAGCACCACGCCGGCGCCTGCGGCTGAGGGTTAAACGTGTTAGTAGAGAATCGGGCCGCAGCAGCGGCGTGTTTCGTTGCCGGTGTGCACGAGGATGACGATCAGGTAGGTGCCGGAATGTTCTTTCGCAAAGTAAAACCGTTCGCCCTGCCATTCTCCGGGCAACACGTTTAATTCTCCCGTGTTGCGATGGTAGTAGGCAAACGACAGCTGATAGTCGTCGAAGCCATGCGGCGTTGCCGTGACGTACATGCGGCCATTGCTGGGGTCGGTGTGCAGGGAGTTTTCTACGAACTTCGCGTCTCCGCCCGTATCATCGTAGTAGCAGGCTCCCACGGTCGGCTCGACACCCGTCGCGGGGTAGGCCAGGAACTCGTACATCGTCTTGTCCACGGCAATCGATTGCACCTTGACCCCGTAGAGTTGTTCCAGATTCGCGCGCAAGGCCGACATGACGGGGCGGGGGTCATCCACGTACCAGGGCAACTGATAGTAGTTGGTCCAAACCCAGCTGTACGCTTCCTGGGATAGCGGTGGCTCCGACGTGATCTCCCACGTCGACGCGCGCAGGAAGAACGGGCGATGTTCGTGGTAGGGTTTTTCCAGGTACAAATAGCTGTACATCGGATAGGATGTGAACGGGTAGGAGTACCGCTTGGGGACATGCTGGCCGAAGGCCACGTACGTCGAAAACCCCACGAAGCCAGCGACTACCAGCAGTTGCATGCCCGTTGCCAGACGATTGCTCCGACGCCGCGATGTGGGTAATGTTGTCGCGGCGGTGCTGCGGGGCGCGACATGTTGTGATAGAAAGGTTTTCAGCTTGGCCAGTCCAAATCGCCTCGCCCGAAAATGTTCCAGCTTGTCAACGAGCGCGCCCGCCAGCCGGTCCCAGTCGACAAAGAAGGCGATCAACCAGATCCAGTGCATGATGTCCATGCGCATCACGAAATGCAGCGCGCAGACTTCGATCACGAAGAACATGCCGCAGGTCAGTCGCAGCCACGGTCGACGCACGAACAGGAACGCCAGCATCGGCAGCAGTTGCGTGATCAGGTTGCCCAGGGCCAGACCTTTGTAGATCCATTCGTGAGCAACGACGATCTCCGCCCAAGCCGGCAACGGTTGGTTCAAGACCCAGTACTGCAGTTGCAGGATATTGCGAAGATTATCTGACAGCGCCCAACTCAGTCCGTGACCGGACAGGACCGTCTTCCACATCCCGGCGTTGAAGAATACCAGTGCCACGGCGAACTGTCCCAGCAGGACAGAAGTCTTCGAGAACATTGGGGGCCGTCGGGAATCGCGCCCGGGAACTCGTAGCCGCGCAGCGAGATAGCGGTCCAGCGAGATGGGGCCGCCTCCAGCAAACATGATGGCGATTCCAGCAAGCAATACGATGTTCGCTCCATGCGACCAGCCAACCGCGTGGCTGTAGTTCAGGGACGCCAGGCATGTGAGGCAGAACACGGATACCAGCGATGACAGACGCGTCAGAACGCCCGCAATCATGCACCAGATCGCAATAGGGGCTGCTATCTGGCAGGTATGGAAGAAGGCCGCGGAAGGAACTTCGTTGCCAAACAGCACGAGAATCCCAATCGGGTTGTAAAGCGCGGGATCCTGGGCACTCAGGTAGGCCTTGTAATCAAGTTGATTCGACTGCGTGAAGGTCCTCAACATCGCCAGACCGACCGCCATCCGGCACATGCCGGCGCTAACGGCGAACCCTGAATCGACCCAGAAGCGAACGCACCAGCCGGACAGGGACGCCGGAAACCGCACAATCGATCGCAGAAGGCTCGAATTGGTTTGCAGGGACACGAAATTTCCTCCGCCAAAGGTCTGCGAACACCTTTTTGAACATGCTGGTTCAGCGATCTGGTGAGTGTTTGTCAAGACACCTGATCACTTCTCTGCTTTGTTTGCTACACCAGTTACATCCGTAACGGTTTGGCGACGCCACATGACTCTTCGCTCAGTTCTGCAATTCTGAAGCCGTGCGACGGGCAAACGACACGTGGAGCACGAAATAGAAAAGCGTCCGGCAGATCGAGCGTTTGTGTGTTACGACCCGATCCATCGGCAAAATCGCTACAACCGTTAAACCGCTCCTCACACCCGTTGAATTTTCTGTTTCAACCGGCTGCGCGTGTTGTATGTTATGGAGCGTTGTTTAGTTTGAGACTTATGGCAACGGCTATGTCTGGTTCAATGGTTGAACGCATCGCGGCTAGCCGTAGCGGTTGGTTTGTCAATAGACCCCGTGATCTACACCGCCGCTGACGCGTCACGCACCAGGCGGACTGCGTCCGGAACGAGGCGAATATGAGTTCAATTGCACGCGTCGACCGGTTCCAAAAACCGGCCATTTGTATGCTCGGCATGTTTGTTCTGGGAGGGATTGTCTGGGGCGGCTTGCATTTCAACAGGCTCGTTACGGAGCCTGCCGCGGGGCAGGGCGTGAAGTCGTCCGACCCGCCGATCGCGACGCGTTCGTTACCGCCAGACCCGCCGACGCCCAAGCTGGACGAACCGTCGCAGAGATTGCTTGAAAGCGTTGCCGGCAGTTCGCCGAATGCGAATTCTTTGGCGCGGCTGGCCTTGGAAGCGCTGTTGGCCGAAAAGGCGCAAGCGTTGACACGCGACGCCTTGAACGACCAGCAGCGTTGCCAGGTCATCGCCAGCTGGATCGTCGACTCGGTCGACCAGCTTGGCCTGCCCGCGCTCAGCAATGCCGAGCGGTTGTTGTTCGGATCTGCGATGGCGACCGACGTGTCGCGTGCCCGACTGTTCGAACGCATGTTGGCGTTCTTGAATATCGAGGCCCGCATGCTGACGGCGTACAACGAGAACAGAACGACAAACCAGCGTGTGTTCGTGCAAGCCCGCTTCGACGGCCAGTGGCATCTGTACGATCTGGCATCCGGAGTCACCTACCAAGACGACGGCAAGGTTCTGTCCTGGGACCAGATTCGCGCCGCTCCCGACCGCGCGGCGTCCGGCATGACGGTGCTCGGCTCGAAATCGTCACCGCCTCAGGAAGGCATTCTTTCCGCGGAGTTCTTCAAGCATGCGGGCACGTTCGGCTTCTACCGAGGGGACGACGTGAAATTGCTGAAGGCGAGCACGAACATGGAATACTTCCATCAGCGCTTGCAACTCGGCAGCCTCGACGGCCGCTGGAACGACCTGCAGGACGCCTGCGTTCACAAGCACATCACGCAGTACTTGCCGTGGTGCCTGGGTACCAGGCTGGATACGTTTCATTTGCATTGGACCCTTTACAACCTGACCAGCACGAAGACCTACGTCGTTCGTTTCTACTTCATCGACGCACCTGAACCGGGACTGCGGTACTGGGCGAAGTGCACAGGCGGCACGATTGCAACGGGAGCCCACTTCGTCGGTGGCGATCGCAAGAAATACTGGGCCGTCACGATCCATCCCGAATTGCATGGCAATGGCCGCCTGGAACTGGACTTCGGCTACGATTTTCGCGGCATCGGCCAAGGAGCCATCCTGGACCACGTTGTCATCGATAGTTTTGGGCATTAGAGCTTTGTGACATCATGGGTAACTCACCAGCGCTACCGAAAGTGTCCGTCGCCATGGCGGTATATAACGAAGAGCGTTATATCGAACAGTCGATTCGTTCGATTATGGCGCAGGATTTCCAAGACTTCGAGCTCATTATCTGCGACAACGCGTCCACCGACCGCACCAGCGCGATCGCCTCCGCGTACGCGGCGCGGGAATCGAGGATCACATATATCCGGCATCCGAGAAACTTGGGGAGCGGCAAGAACTTCAGATCGGCCACCCAGGCCGCCCCGGGGGAATACATTGCTCTTGCCGGAGGACATGATCTGTGGGACGCCAATTACTTGTCGTCTTTAGCCAACACGCTCGACAACCGGCCGAACGCGGTGACGGCGTACGCCCCGAACGTTTGGATTGGGCAAGACGGCGAACCGCTGGGCATGCACGCCGGCTTCACCGATACATCGGGGTACAGCGAGACGACTCGCTTTACACTGGCTGTGTGGTCGACAAATCACTATTGCATTGCGGGCATGCATCGCGCCGCGGCGTTGCGGCAGACCAGTTACGATCTGCCGCAACTGGAAGCGGAAACGCTGGTCGTTGGTGAACTGGCCCTGTTGGGCGAATGCGTCGTCGTTCCCCATACGTCTTGGCAGTGTCGCCTGGTCCGCGACGACTCGGGCTTTGACGATCACATCCATCGCTACTACCAGTCGTTATTTGAAGAGCGGCGTTACCCGCTCTTACCCAACTGGCGCATTCCCGTGGCACTGGTACGCTTCGCCTTGCGATGTGGCCGACCGTGGCCGATACGCCTGACTCTCCTGTCGACCGCTGTATGTACGTTCGGGCTATTTCGGCACGAACTGGTGTGGGACATCAAGCAATTCCCGCGACGCTGGCGAGTGTGGTGGCAGGCGCACCGGGGATCGCCAAGCAGGTTGCCTGATTCCGCTGTCGTGCGGCAGCCCGCCAAAACGCCGGCTTGATTCCCGAATTCACGATCGCGGGCGCATGACGGTGTACACTGCGTACGGGCAGGCAAAGCCCCCGCTGGACACGTAGGCGGTCTCGCTATCGACCTCGTGGATGGCAAACCCACAGTGTTCCAGCATGCTGGTCGATTCCGCGATGCTGTAGGCGCAGCCCTGCACTTGCTCGTTCGCCTGAGTACGCCTCGGTTTCCCCGCATCGTTTTCAGCGAATTCCTCGAAACTCACACAGGCGACGCCGCCCGCGCGCAGCACGCGAAACAATTCGCTCATCGCCTGCTCTGGACTTTCCAGGAATTCCACTGCCCCCAGGCAGACGACCAGGTCAAACTGGCCGTCGGAGTATTGGTCGAGCGGGTCATCGAGATTCCCAACTTGCAGTTGATCGTAGACCCCTTTTTGCGCGGCCTGTGCCAGCATCTTTGCCGAAATATCGCAGCCGTAGAGGGTGGCGGAGGGAAAACGCTGTTTGAGGATTTTTCCGGCCAGTCCGGTACCGCATGCCGCGTCCAGGATGACTCGCGGCGCGACATCCAGTTGGCTCAACCTGGTGTTGAGGAAGTCAGGCATGAAGTAGGAAATCGCCCGGATCGCGCGGTCGTAGGTGGACGCAAAACCGTCAAAAAACTGAGCTACGGACTGGGAATGACGATTCATCAGCAAGATTCTGTTCGCGCGGCCATACTCTCCTAACCATAGCTTACCCTTTATATGCAAGCCTCCACGCAGCGGGAGGCCCGGGAACCGGCGCGTCCCTCACCATCAGCCGCGAAAACTTCCGCTGCGCCGCGGGCGAACTGACCGGTTCGCCGCGTCAAAACTTCCGGAAAGCGTTCCATGAGTCGGTTCGTAAAGATTGAAAGTGATTCGTTGGAAATCGCCGCAATGCCTTTCTATTGGCGATTGAAGGCATCCGCCGCGCCGCATGCGTGCATTCGTCCCCGCTTGCCCATGCGTGTGGTGGCCGACAAAATCCACGACTACCTCAAGTACGAGCCCACCGCCGACGAATGGTCGAATCTCAGCCTGGCTTACCGCCAGAACGAAAACGTTGGGTTCGTGAATCCGGAGTCAGGTCAGTTGGCTACCTACGGAACCGCTGCGAACCGCTTCTTTCTTGATGCGATCACAAGGTTCAAACCGCGCACGATTGTCGAGATCGGCTGCGGGGCGGGATTTACCATTCAGTTCCTGAATCAGCATGGATGGAAAGTGACGGGCTTCGATCCGTCGGAGTATTCGTTGCATGCGAGCCGGCAACTCGGATTTCCACTCGTAAACGAGTTCTTTCGGAGCGATGCCGTTGCCGAACCTGCTGACTTCATCTACTGCAACGATGTTCTTGCCCACGTTCCCCGGGTGGAAGAGTTCTGCGCAGCGGTCTTTGCTTCGCTGGCGGAGCGAGGCACGTTCTGTCTGGCCACGACGAATGCCACGGACTCCATTGCGATCGGCGACATTTCGATGCTCGGGCACCAGCATGTCAACATGTTCACCGAACGCTCCATTGTTTCCATTCTGACCAGCGTGGGTTTCGCGGCGATTGAGATGACGCGAGGCAGGTATGGCAACACGCTGTACGTGACGGCGCGCAAGGGTGCGTCAGCGCACGACACGCCGCCACACCCGTCGCCGGTGAGTTGCCGCGGCTACTTCCAACGCGCCCGTCAATCCGTATCTGCGTTTCAATCCCTTCACAACCGCCAGCAGAGCTTGCACTGCTATGTGCCGCTGCGTTGCTTCCCGTATCTGGCCACCGTTGGTGACTTCGAGAACTGTCCGATTTACGATTCAAATCCCGCCTGGCGTGGCCGCTATATCGACGGGTACGGCCAACCAATTCGCTCGGTCGCAGACATTCACTGCGAACGAGATGCCGTGTTCTTTGTAGGCTCGTTGACTTTCTTTCAAGAAATCTCCGGGATGCTGGTGAAACGCGGCATTCCGCAATCGTCGATTATGTCGCTAAGGGATTGGATATGAATGTCGTAGTATCGCAGTCCATGCTCTTTCCCTGGGTGGGCATGCTGGAACAAATCCGACTGGCTGATATCTTCGTGCACTACGACGACGTGCAGTTTTCCAAAGGAGGCTTCACGAACCGAGTTCAGGTCAAGACTCCCGACGGCATGCGCTGGCTGACCGTACCCCTGGATGGACTGAAGCTTGGTCAAAGCATCACGAAAGCGGCGGTCTTGGAGAAGTCCGCGTGGCGGGATAATCACATCGGCCTGCTGCAACGGAGTTTCGCGGGGGCTCCCTTCAGAGACGACGCGTTGGATCTCGTACATTCCGTCTACGACAAACCGATTACCGGACTGGGCATGCTGGCCCGCCGATCGATGCTGGCTATCGCCGACTACTATCGGCTTTGCGACTCGACACGATTCGTCGACGTTTCCACGTTGCGAATTCCCGGTTCGGGTTCGCAACGCGTGCTCGACGTCGTGAAAGCCGTCGGCGGCACGCACTACATCACGGGGCACGGGGCAAAGAATTACCTGGAACACGACCTTTTCGAGGAACAGGGCATTCGCGTGCTCTACATGAGTTATCGGCGCGCTCCCTACCGCCAACTCCACGGGGAATTCACGCCGTTTGTGTCAAGCCTTGATCTGATTGCCAACTGCGGCCAAGATGGCCGGCGTCACATCTGTTCCAACGCCGTTTATTGGAAGGACCTCTTGAGTGAATCCCATTGATACTTTCCAAGAAGAAGTGACCCGCAGCAGCGCGGCGCTGGGACAAGACGCGGCGGTCAAGTCTTTGACTCGAGAATGGCTGAAGGCGATCTCGCCGCACAGGTACACCCACAACTTCACCAGTCTCGGTCGCCCCATCATCCAATTGCCTCAGGACATGGTGGCCGTCCAGGAACTCATCTGGGCGGTCAAGCCAGACCTGATAATCGAAACCGGCATTGCGCATGGCGGGTCCCTGATTCAAAGCGCCGCCATGCAATGCCTTACTGAATACTGCGACGCCGCGCGCAACGGCTCCGTGCTGGATCCGCAAGTTCCGCAGCGCCTGGTGCTGGGGATCGACATTGACATTCGGGAACACAATCGCGACGCCATCCAGGCACACCCCATGTCCAACCGGATCGTCATGATCGAAGGTTCTTCCACCGACGCGGAAACTGTCCGTCAGGTCAAGGAATTCGCGGCCAGGTTCCAGCGGATTCTGGTTTGTCTCGATTCCAATCACACCCATCAACATGTGATTGCCGAATTGAAGGCGTACGCACCGTTGGTGTCGTTGGAGAGTTACTGCGTGGTTTTTGATACCGTGATTGAACGGCTGCCGGCGGAACTCTTTGCCGACAGGCCGTGGGGCCCCGGCAACAGTCCGATGACGGCGGTTCACGAATTCCTGGAGTCCAATGACGATTTTGAAATCGATCACCAGCTGGATGGCAAGCTTGCGCTCAGTACCTCCCCCCAGGGCTACTTGAAACGACGGCGTGGTTGATTCGCAGTTGCGCCGGGCGGGGTATACCCCAGGAACCTCCGGACTTTTACAATTGGAGACGGGGGGGCGAACGAGCCAGTACTTGAGAAAGAAAGAACCGGTTGATGTTGAATTTCACACGCTTTGCTGTTGCTTTCGCCTGCCTGGCCGCTGTGGCTGGCTGCGGCGACTCGGGGCCGGAACGAACCACGTGTGCAGGAACCGTGACACTCGACGGTACTCCTCTTGAAGAGGGGGCCATCGCGTTCCTGCCTACGGGCGACACGCAGGGGCCGTCGGCGGGTGGGGAAATTGTCAACGGGCATTACGAGGTCGAAGATGTGGTCGTCGGCACGAACCGCGTGGAAATCCGCGGCTGGAAGAAAACCGGACGGCAACTGCCCAAAGTCGATAATTTCCTGGGCGGAGGGGCCGCCGAAGAGATGATCCAGATCGTGCCCGCGAAATACAACACGCTCAGCGAAGAAATTCACCGTATCGGCGCCAAGCAGCACGTCCTGGACTTCGATTTGCATTCCTCACCTGCTTCGGGATAGAATACCGGAGCAGCGGGAGAGGCACGCAGTCCCAGGCAAGGGGCTGCGATCGTACGGGACAGAGAGCAGAAGGTGTCATTATGCGCGTCATTACCTATCGGCGCCGTGGGTTTACGTTAGTCGAGCTTCTTGTCGTGATCGCCATCATCGGCGTCCTGACATCTCTACTGCTGCCCGCCGTTCAAGCCGCCCGCGAGGCTGCGCGACGTACGCAATGCGGCAACAACCTGAAACAGTTCGGGCTTGCCTTTCAGGGATACATTGCCGCCAGGAAGACGTTCCCCCCGGGCAGCTGCAACATGCCCGACTTCCAGAAGTGCGGCGGCAAGCCATTTTGCGGCAGTGGGCACGACCCCTGGAACCGGGAATCCCGCTTGACATTTTACGTGTGGCTGCTGCCGCACTTGGAGCTGGAAAACGTCTATGACGAATTCAATTTCGATAATAGCACTATTGTCTCCAGTTACAGCCTCGTGATTAGCAATTGCAATTCACGCAACGGTCCCGGCTGTAACGCCCCAGGTCGTGTCCCGCCCACGCACGTTACTGCGCCGTTCTTCTTTTGTCCCAGCGACTTTGGCATGAGAATCTGGGAAGACGGATCCGCAGAAAAATGGGCCATGACCAATTACCTGGGATTCTTTGGAGATCAAGGTTACGGCCCGACTTGGGAAAATCCAAATTCCACCGTGGTTCAGGACCCGACCCCCAATGTACATTCGAGTGATTCCGCGGAACTCGGTTATCATCACCGTCACGTGTTCGCGCCAAACTTTGGCGCTCAGACCGCACACATTCGGGACGGATTGAGCAACACACTGGTCATGGGGGAATACTTGAGAGCCCAACCCAACGCACCGGGATTTAACGGCATTGATTTTCGCGGTGGGTTTTGGATCGACCAACCGGGATATAGTCAGGTCTATACAAAAGATACACCAAATACCAAAAATAAAGACCGCTTCTACGTGGGCCAGTGTAATCATCTGCCCAAGCTGGGAATGCCCTGCCAGGACGGTGTCAGTTATGCCGACGATGATGTGGCGGCGGTACGGAGCCGGCATGCGAAGGTGTCGGGAGTCTTGATGGGGGACGGGTCCGTCCGCTTTGTCAGCGACTACATCAACCTCGGCACCTGGCGCAAGTTGGGATCGATCAATGGCGGCGATGTGATCGAAGTTGATTTCTAGTGCGAGTCGCAGGGACGTGTCGCGACGCCGGCGTTGTAAATCACCGTGTCCATTGGCGAAAAAACCGCTACACTTACGCGAAACGCGTTGCAAAGCTGCTTAGCGCCCATGGCTGCCAAGGCAAAGCGGGCGAACATAACCATCGGGTGCGAGGCCAAGTTAGCCTGGCTGCGCGTGGCAACGATCATCACACCTTGCTGACGGCGATCACGGCAATTGCGTATTGCATACCTTGTTTGGCAGGCACTGCACCAGGAAACGGGCGTGCTGCGCAAAATCGTCGGCCAGCTGCGCGATTGGACCGAACGCGGTCACTCCGTCAAACTGTTTGCACTCAGCGACCAGACCGCGGCCAAGGCCGCGCTGCAGGACATCGAGCATGAAATCGTGCCGGCCGGCGGAGCGCAGGTCCGCTTGCGGCAGGTGCGAGCGATGGTCGATCGTATCGTCGACTGGCATCCGGATCTCGCCTATTTCCGGATGGCGGCCTACTATCCGCCGATGAAGCGGCTGTTCCAAGAAGTGCCCGTCGTCGTGGAGATGACCACAGACGACCTGGCCGAGTACCGCCAGGCCATGAACCCGCTGAAGTTCACCCTCTATCGTTCGCTGCGACAGAACATTCTTCGCCACGCCGCCGGATTTGCCTGTGTGTCGCACGAGTTGCTCGAACGACTGGCGCCAGCCAACAAGCGGCGAATCGTCATCTCCAACGGCATCCTGCTCGACAGCATCACGCCCTTTCCCGCGCCCCAAAACGACCGCCCGCACCTGATCTTCGCCGGCTGGCCGGAGTATTACTGGAACGGCGTCGAGGCGATCGTGGAAGCGGCTGACGCGTTGCCCGACTGCGACTTCACTTTGGTTGGCTACGATTCACGAGATGTCGCCACAGCCCCGGGAAATGTGTCGCTGCCTGGACGACTCCGCCACGCGGAGTACCTGGCCGTCCTGGCCACGGCCGACGCGGCGATCGGGACACTTGCTCTCTATCGGAAGCAGATGCTCGAAGCCTGCCCGCTGAAAGTGCGCGAATACCTGGCCTATGGCGTCCCGACAATCGTCGGGTACCGGGATGTCGACTTCCCCAATCCCTGCGACTTCCTGCTGCAACTCGCGAATGAAGAGGGCAGTCTACGAAACGAGATCGATGCCGTGCGCCAGTTCGTCAACGCCTGGAAGGGAAGGCGGGTCAAACAGGAAAGCATCCTAGCCGTCGATGCGAAAGCGAAAGAGTCGCAGCGGATGGCGTTCTTTCAGAGCATCCTGGCATCCGGCTGAGGCAAAAAGAGACTCAGCGGTTGTTCCGCATTGGAATTGGGAACAACCCCGGCAACGGCACCGCGATGCTTCCAGCGCAGCTGGTCGTCCAGTCGTCCAGCGGCTTGATGCTCCAGCAGGCGATTCAGGCGCATCCAGGGCCCCTGGCGAAAGTCGGCGTCGTGAAAATCCATGGCTCGCAGGCCGTTGCGCAGGCGGCCAATGGTTGCTGCGATGTTGCCGCGCGGGACATGTTTTGGAGCGAGTTGCGAAAATCTATCGAAACCGACGCGATACGAACGCCGATCGGCCGGCGCGTGGCGGTTTACCGAAAGCTTGACTCCGCCAAGTTCCCCAGCAACCAACTCGGCCAATTCGGCGACCTGAAAATTCCACGCGTTCGACCCCGTGTTGACAACGGCGCACGGGCCGCCGTTCTCCACGTCACGTTCGACGGCCCAATCGATGGCCGCCGCCATATCGTGGACATCGATCAGCGGCCGCCAGGGCGTGCCGTCGCTCAAGATGCTGATCTCTCCAGTTGCCATGGCCGATGCGACAAAGTCGTTCAGCACCAGGTCCAGACGCAGCCGGTCGCTCATCCCGCAAGCGGTAGCAAACCGCAAGCAGGTAACCACGAACCGTTCGCCCGCCAGGTCCCGCAACCCGAGTTCGGCCTGCGCTTTTGAATGGGCGTACGCGGTCAGGGGATGAATTCGCGATGTTTCGGTTTTCGTTTGTGCTCCCCCGATACCGTACACGCTGCAGCTGGACGCGAAGACAAAAGATCGCACGCCCTGCTGCCTGGCCAGCGCGGCCAGCCGCAATGTGGCGAGACAATTAATGGCGTAGGTGGTCTGTTCGTTTAACTTCCCAATCGCGTCATTGGAAATCGCCGCCAGATGCACGACGGAGTCGATTCCTTGAAAAACTTCCGGCGTCACGTCCCGAATGTCCAGGAACAACTGTTCATTCAAAACGGTTTCGGGAAGCACGCCGGTCGTGGTTAAGGCATCGGCAAAGAAACCGCTGTCCAGGCCGACCAGGTGAGCGTAGGGACGCGTTGAGCGGAGCTGTTTCACCACGCCCGGGCCGACGTAGCCCATGTTTCCAGTGATGAGTATCTTCATGGTTGTCTCACTCAAGCAATGCTCAGGCATGATTCATCAACAATGTCTGTACCTTGCCCTTGGGTTTTGCTGCTGTGCAGCGTTGTGTCACCTTCCCGCGCGCCGGAGGGTCGAACGCCGTAGCGGCCGGGGAGGGTCTTTTCTTCACATTGTCTTGCGGCATCGTCTCCAAACCGGATCACCCTCCGCTCGTTCCTCGCGATTCTCCCGGACGGAGAATGGTGTTCGCGGTTTCACGGATTCCGTTACAAACCTGCAAGATCCGCTCGAACGCGTTTGGAATATCACAGAACGCTCCGGATACGACGTGCGAGCACCAGCGACTTCAACTCCCCCGCGACACGTTCGATCTGTTCGTCTGTCAGGTTCAGCGCGGATGGCAGGTTGATTCCCCAAGGACTGATTCGATAAGCATTGTGGTTTACGCGGCGTGCTCGCAGCGCGGAGGGCAAATCCCGGTACGCCGGCAGGGAACTCAACGGATAAAAGACCGGCCGCGTATCAATTCCTCGCGCTCGAAGTTCCTGGCCGACCTGCTCTTTTCGCAGGTAGAGCTCCGCGTCGATCTCGGCGGTGGTCATCCAGTACGAGTTCTTCGTTCCGGCGACTTCGGCGTTCAGTTGGATGTCCGGAGTATCTTCGAACGCGGCGGCATAGCTCTGAAAAATGTCGCGTTTTCGTCGCACGATTTCCTCGCGTCGTTCCACTTGCGCCAAACCAAGTGCCGCCTGAATGTTGCTCATGCGATACTTGTAGGCGACTTCACGATTCAAGAACGACGTGTCTCCCGGCAGTCGCCCGTGATCGCGCAACGACAACACTCGCTCGTACACGTGCCGGTCGTTGGTGACCAGCATTCCCCCTTCCCCTGTGGTCAACGTCTTGGAACCGTGAAAGCTGAAGACGCCGATGTCGCCCAGCGCCCCGGCCTTCTTCCCCCGGTATTCCGAACCAAACGCCTCGGCGGCGTCTTCAATGATGGTCAGATCGTGCTTGCGGGCAAGTTCCAGTATTGGCTCCCAGGCGGGCAGGTTGCCGTACAGGTCGACGACGATTATCGCCTTGGTTTGGGAGCTGATACGCGCTTGGATGCTGTCGGCCGAAATGCACCAGTTTCGCTGGTCCACGTCGACAAAGACAGGAGTTGCCCCCACATGCGACACCGGGGCAGCGGAAGCGATCCAGGTCAGTTCGGGAACCAGCACCTCGTCACCCGGACCGATATCCTTGGCCAGCAAAGCCAGGTGGATAGCGGACGTGCAATGCGACACGCTGACCGCATAGCGGACTCCGACAAACGCACAAAACGCCTGCTCGAATCGGTCGACGTAGTTGCTCGCGTGTGCGTACCAACCGTTTTTCACGGCGTCCGTGACGTACGAAACTTCCAGGTTCGTGATCCATGGCCCCGCCACTGGAATCGCAGAGGCCGCTGCCTTTGTAGCACGCAAAACGTCATCAGTTGGTACGGTCATGTTGGACATGGAGTCTCGCAGTGAATCGCCAATTGCAAGTGCGCTGCCTGATGTTTTGTGCGCGTGTTGTCAGGATGCTGCCAGCGGTTGGATGGCGTTCGGCGTGATGTTGGTAAAGGGCGGTGCGACGTGATTTCTGTCCAGCGCTTCGTGCAACTGCGATTGCAGGGATGAACGGGCGGTTCCGGGCTGGCGGACCAGAGTCTTGCTGAATCGCTGCAGGGCGGTGAGCGAGCAGTCACGCAGCGCGGCGTCGATGTTCTCGACAAGATCCGTGTCCAGGTCTATTTTCGGAACGATGGCGGCCAACTGCCGCAGAGGGCTTCCTGCGGTGAATTCGTCCTCGTCAAACGGTACCATGGCCAGCGGCCGCACCAGCGGGGCAAAGTACAGTCCCAGCGACGTGTAATCGGTGATCATCGCGTCCGCCGCGGTCAGGTAGGGCTGCCAGCGCTCGTCCGGTGCAATCACGCGGATCCCCGCGGCCGTCAGGCGATCGAGCATTCGCCGCACGTCAGCACGCCTCGAGCCGCGAGTCAGATTGTTGGGATGGACGGAAACGATGAGTCGGTACTTGTTGGTTTGTATGGCCTGTTCGAACAGCTGCTCCCCGACGGTATGTACCAGGCTAGACGGACCCCAGCTCGACGCAATCAAGATCACCTTTTCGGACGTCGCATAGCCGAGTCGGGCGCGGATGTCTGCGCGGCGCGACTGCATGGCCAGCAGTTGGTCCAGTTCGCAGTCGCCCACCAGGGCAAGCCGGTCGCGCAGTGACGGATTCACTTGCTCCGCGCAAGCCAATTCCGCCGGTCCCGATGCCAGCATTTTGTAATAGGCCGGTGTTCCGTTCCGTTCCGCTCGGCGTCCGTACACGTAATTGCTGTCGTCAAAACGCTTGCCGGCGAACAGGCCGTGCGTGACAAACATCTTCCGAATGCGGGGATGATACAGCTCGGCCGGAAAATGGTCGGCCACCACGATCAGGTCCCAGCGAATCAGCAGCGAGTGAAAGAAGCCGACCCACTTCACTCGCAGGCGGCCGAGGATGCGGGGGCGGGGGACGCGTGAGTCCACGAAGGGAGGTCGCGTGCAGCAGATGTGGACCTGGCCATCGCGCCGCAGGATCTCCGCCGACGGCTGCAGGTACCGCGCGGTGAGATCGTTATAGGCGATCAGCAGGACCCGCTGTGGATCGTTCGCGGATCGTTGCTGCCAGACCCGTTCGCAGATCCACCACAAGGGTCGTACCAACTGCAGTACGATCAGATAGCACGCTCGAATCATCGAATTCTTTCTCATTTGCAACGCTGGCACCGTGGGGTACGCTCCGCGCACCTGCTGATCGTAGTTCCGCGACTCCGTTCGCGGGATCCCGCGAACGGAGTCGCGGGGCTGCGTGTAAATCCTCATCCGCCGCTGACCGTAGGGTAAGCTCCGCGTACCCTTTCTTTTCGCCGTGTGCTTTCTTACGCCGTAACTACCGCCGCGCCTCGAAACACTGCACGATCGCGGACGACAATCGCGGCAACGGCTCGACGGGACAGTTCCGACTCACAAACGAATGCCATCCCTGCCACGCCGCTCGATACGCGTAATGCCCGGCCCAAATCACGACCCACACCAGCGCGCGGCACATACCCAGGCCTCGAAAGAACGAACGCGCCAGACTAAGAGGAGCAAAACTCAGGTATCTCCACTGTCGCAGGCGGCGGCACATGCGCCAGGTCATCGGGACCTGAGCTGCCAGCAGCAAAGCGGCGCAAATCGCTATCAGCTTCCAGGAGCCGCTGGCCAGCAGGGCAACCAGAAGTAGCATCGCCAGTGGCGGCTGCACGTGATCAATCAGATTGCTGTAGGAATCGCCGAACGACTTGCGAAGGTGCCGTAAGTACAATGGCACACGCCAGTAGCCGTGGCGATGCTGCACGCGGAAATAGGTTCGCAGGTCGGTCTGGTGATAATGCCCGACTCGCGATGTGGTACAGAACCGCAAGCGATAGCCCGCATTCTGGACGCGAAAAGCCAACTCGGCGTCCTCGGCCCCGCACGATCCGTTGCAGTTGACGAGTTCCTCTTCGAAACCGTTCAGTTCCACCAGCACGTCGCGGCGATAGAGGACGTTGTAGGTCGCCAGGAAATTGACTTCGTCAGGCATGGCCAGGTGCCGCTGCATGATTTCTTCGTGAATCAGGCATGAGAGCAGCGAATGGCGGCACAAGTTGGCGTAGCTGCCCCCCACGGCCGCCACGCCGGCGTTGGCCATTCCACGCCGCAACTCCCGCAAGGCAGATGGATGTGGAACGCAATCGGCGTCGATGAACCAGACCAGCGGCGTCTTGGCGTGGCGCCAACCTGTATTTCGCGCAGCTCCGGGCCCGTAACCGCCGGCTTGGAGATAAGTGACCGGATACCTGGCGACGATCGCCGCCGTATCGTCGGTCGAATGATCGTCGACCAGGATGATTTCCTTCAGGCCATCGCGTCCCAGGATCCGTGCGCACGCTTCCAGGCATGCCGGCAGCGTATCGGCCGCATTCCTTGAAGGAATCACCAGGGTAACCGTTTGTTGAGTACTGTTCATGAAACGAAGAGATGAATAGAAAGCGTGACAGAAGGGGCGTTTCGGCTTACGAAACGACAAGCATCCTGAATGGTCGTTTCAATCCGTTAACTTTCACGTTAATTGCGTCAAGAATAATTTCCAGTTTTGACCGCGCGGGATGTTCCAAGATTCGAACACTGGCGACCAGGTTTACCGGTTGTAACGATTCCGCGTCCCGCAGGAGACCGCTGAAGAAGTCGCTGAGGATCAAGGGTGGCTGGGGTCGAGCGCAGCGAGCCCCCAGGTACGGTACGCTCAGGATCAAGGGTGGCTGGGGTCGAGCGCAGCGAAGCCCCGTGTGTTTCCCAAAGAAATCGCTCAGGATCAAGGGTGGCTGGGGTCGAGCGCAGCGAGCCCCCAGGTACGGTAGATCGACTCTCGTAGCGGTCTCGGTAGGCGCTGGAGCGTGGATCAA
>CALBSZ010000754.1 GCA_937967665.1 uncultured Planctomycetaceae bacterium | reverse complement strand
AGCAGACAGCGTGTGAAAACAAGCGTGATTCGTTTGCGCTGGCCCACCAATCACTAACCAAGAACAGTTGTAGGGTGGTGTCGAGCAAACGAGCGAAAACTGGTGGTTCTGCATTCGCGAACAACTCTCGTGAGCAGACAGCGTGTGAAAACAAGCGTGATTCGTTTGCGCTGGCCCACCAATCACGTACGCGAATTTGACCTATCTAAGTGAATAATCCCCGCTAGCGGCTAACCAAGAACAGTCTGATTTCGAGAAGGGGACAAACTCGAAATACCAAATACGAAACAAATTCGAATTCTGAAATTCAAAATCATTTCACCTGTTCATGGTTTCCTTCTCTCACCGCAAAGGCGGAAAAGATAACCACGAAAACCACGAAAGCTGGAACGTGACGATCTGTTGCCATGGATGAGCTCGTCCGCGAGGAACAAGCGGGGCCTGTCTTTATGCGCCTCCAACTCCGTCCAAACCGGCAGCCGAAGCCCGCTTCAGATTGAGTCACGCGGAGGCGCTGCGGCGCGGAGAAAAACATTCAAACCCTTCACTCTCCGCGCCTCCGCGTCTCTGCGTGACCCTTCTTCTACCGACGGGATCTTGTTCGTCCCCTTTTGCCATCTCGGCCACGAGGCACACGTCCCTCACTTCCGGTGTTCGCGGTCCGACCTTTGCTTTTCGCAGTCTGCGGCCAGGTACAGGAACGCGTTCCCTTGCTTTTTGAACCGCAGCTTGCCGGCCTGGCGAAGGTGAGCGAGTTCGCAATCGGACACGCGCATCACCTCTTTCGCCTCGCCGCCCCTCAACCACTTCTGCCGTTTAGATTGTTTCCGCTTCAAACCTCGCTCCTAAGCGTTACAATATCGTTTAACGACGAACCTGACTGAGCCAATTCAACCAGGAGCCATGGTAAGGACAAGTTGGCGAGACCTCCCAGCTACTCTCTTTGGCTGGAAGCTCACCGGCAACGACGGCAATCACAAAGGAGAGAAGGCATGCCCACGACAACACGAATCTCCACGCCTGCGGCCCCACAAACGATTTCCACCAAGCGAGCGTGGTTGCATTTCGTCGTGCTTGCGCCCGAGGACCAGCGTTCGATCATTGACGATTTGATGAGCGAGCAAGGGCAATGCTGGGTTGGCGGCCAGGCACGTACTGGAAGCCAGGCTCCGCTGATGAAATACGACTTTTCAGGCCCTGTTGATCGAATCGAGGCGATGAGTCGTGCTGTCGTTTCCATTCTCCGAGCGTTGGATCTTAAATTCTACTCGTTTGTTGTGCCGCAATGAATGTCGATGACCAGCGATCTCTCGATGAATTGCTTGGCCAGATCCGGTCCATGAAGTTACAAAGATCGCAGCGTCTCGGCGCTGCGCTAAAAAAGCCAATTCTATTGCTCTTGCTCGTCTCGCGAATCGAGAACAACCGCATCGAAGAGAATCGATTTCACTACGACGAGCTTGAAAAGCCGCTGGACCGGTTGATCCGCGAGCACGGTGGACGACCGACACGCAGTGGCCCGAGACCCGAGCAACCTTTCAGTCATCTGCGGTCGTCGCCGTTCTGGTCCGTGCACACTCAACGGCAGTACGAGCCCGGAACGACAATGCTTGTGTCCGACCTGCGCGACCCCAACTCGTACGGGGCGTTTCAACCGAATGTATTCCGGTTGTTGCGGAGTTCGGGCGATGTCCGGGCGCGCATCGTCGACGCAATTTTGGATGAATGGTGGCCCGCGACGCTACACGCCGAAATTCGTGAAGACCTGGGTCTCGATCGACTGGACAGTCGACGCCGTCGCCAGCGCGACAAGCAGTTTACGGTCGACGTATTGGAGAACTATCAGTACAGCTGCGCGTTCTGCGGATTTCATGCCGTTCTCAATGGCCAGGCAACGGGAATCGATGCGGCGCACGTCCAATGGCACGCTCACCGCGGCCCGGACGACGTTGAAAATGGAATCGCACTGTGCAAGCTGTATCACTGGGGATTCGACAAGGGGATTCTTGGAATCGGTGACAATGAACGGATCTGCATCGCGGCCGCATTTGTTTCGCAGAGTGACGGAGGCCTACCAATTGAGTCACTCGCCAATCGCCCGTTGGCCGTTGCCCCTCGTACCAAGACCCTCGGCAAACAGTTTCTCGATTGGCACAGAGCCAACGTCTACCTGGGCAAAACCTGATCGTCGATCAACCTACGCCCGCGAAAACGCCACCTCATAGAGCAACCAACTTGGTTCGGACGAAGCTGACTATCTCGTTTGCGCTTCTTGCAGGTATGGTGGCCGAAGGTGGCGTTGTCCGGGTGTGACCAGAGCGCGTGCGTACCATACGCAGCCACTACCAGACGCCACCCGGCCGAGTCGAGGGCGAGCGCGTCGCTTCACGGAACGCAAGGCGGAAGACCGCTCGTTTGGCTATGAAAGTCCTCGAACAAGACGGTGTCCACGAAGTGTAATGCCTTGTTCCTTCAACCTAACGTTCCAACCGTCGCGAGTGCCGATTGTTGACGTTTCTTCGAGAAGTCCGTGTCGCTCTTCTTGTCGCGTTAGCTTGGCGAACTTTGCGTGCAGCGGATGGTCGGAGGGGAGGAACGTCTCTTTGCGGTGGAGGATTGGCGGGTTGTCACTCTCTGAGTAGTCGTAGCAGTCAAGGTCACGGGAGCGAAGGTTTAGCTTTACTGACCGAAGCAATGCTGGATGCGGATCCTTCTCGAAATCCGGATATGCCAGATAAGAGACCTTTCCCGAAAACCGGTGCAACTTGATGATGTTCGTGTCTTCGATCTCGCCGAGATACGCCCTGGCGCACCCCGCGTAGATCCGAAGAATCGGCTCGAGCGACTCGAGAGCGCATTCATGAATGTAGAGTGCATTAGGCAGCAGCTTCCCAATGGGAGACCGCTTGCACGCCTCGTCGATCGCGTCGGGATCACCGGCTTGGAACAGCAACTCGTCGGCTCGATCGCAAGCCTTCTTGTACGATCCAAAGAAAGAACGAATATCAAGCTGAAGTCGACGAGGCAGCTTGCGAAGTGCTGGACGTTTCCGAAAGCGGGAAAGCGCGAGATAGACTAAGAGGTCCTCCGTCCTCCGCTCGTGGATCGTCTTCCACTCTTCTGCACCCGTGACTCGTCTAATCAGGGCAAACGCGCGTTTGAGTGAGCCGAAGATGTCGGTCACTGCGCGTGCCTGGTCAAACTCGTCCGGTTCGGGTAATCGACCAAAGTCCGCTATTGCCGTCATCAAAGATTCGAGCAGGTCCTTGTGCTCTTCAAAACGGATCTCTGAAATGCGCTTTCGTGGTGCGGCGGAGCGTCTACGGTAGCGATTGGCGAGAAACTGCTGCTGGAGCTCCTCGTCTTTGAAGATGTAATAGATGCCAAGGGCCGCTGGAATCGCTTCTGCGTCAAGCTCAGCTTCGATGTATTCCTTCAGCTCACTCTGCGTAAAGTACTTTTGAAACGTGCCCAGCCGCGTGACGATACCGTCCCCGAACTCGACGCACTTATTGCCACGACCGTGTACCTGAATCTGCGCTGAAACGGCCAACACTTTGTCGGCTAGGCTCCAGGCACGCTGTAACGCACGTCCGCGTTCGCTAATGTCTTCAATCACGTTGATGACGTAACCAAGATTGACGATGTCGGAACGCACGAGTGGCGTGTCCGGGCAAAAGGCCGGATCCCAACCGCTACATGAGATCGCTTTTCCATTGAGCAATTCAACATTCTCACCGTGGCCACAGCCGTAGTCGAAGACCGTTGTATTGGTGTTGATAAGCCCATCCCGCAGCAGACATTTGACGGGCAATGAGAGGTCATGGCGGCGGATGGCGGTTTTGTGCCGGGCGATGTTCGGTGTCATATTAGGCAACATAGGCCATCGCTCCGGGTTCGATCAACACCAATCGGCAAGTGCCTTACAGGAGATGGCTCACTCGTGAACACGGTGCCCTCAGAAGGACTTTTTGTGGTGCAACACCATCAGACTGGGACGCTTCACTAACACCACCGCCTCGCGCGAGGCGGAGCCTTCAAGCGTTGGGGTGTTCCGAACGGCTTATCCGAAGACACCGGACCGAATGGCCGGCCAATACAGGTCGAAGTTCATTCCCTTGATTACGGCACCTTTCGAGAAGAATCTCACCTGAACAGCGAACGCCAGGCTCAGCCCAAATCTGGGATTGCAGCACCTACCCTGTGCTCGAATGGTCCGAGAAGCGAATTGCTATCGATTTGCAGGGGACACGACTGCGAGGTCGGTATGACTTGGTGCGATTCCCAAGAGGCGGCTAAAACAACTGGCCGACTTTCAAGCAGAGGTCGCCATTCGCGTCAAAGGACCAGTCTCACGGAGGCAGTAGTTGCAACTACAACATGTTGCAACTAGAATGGGGGGCGAACCGGCTCGCCGAGCTGGCGAGGTAGCACACAAGTGCCGAGGGACGCTTGCCGAGATGAATCAGTTGCCGACAGCGTGGAAAGATGCATTGGCTCGCGTAGCACGATCACGTTCCTCGCGCATCCACATGCCGACGGCGCTGCTGGTGGCGCTCGATATGGTTGAAGCTGGTGAAGCGCCAGGTGGCTCAATCGAGTTTTTGAAGTTTGAGTCGCGTTTCAAGGCTCTGATGAAGCGAGTTCGGCCAAACGCCGCTAACACGGCTTGGGCTCCTTTCTATCATTTATCTACCAAGAGCGGATTGTGGGATCTTTACCTGGGCGACGAGAAAGCGGACTTCTCTGAAGTGAGTGGCAGTCCCAAGAGTCGATCACGTGTCTTAAAGCGGGCAGACCGAGCGATGCTGAGCGGAGAGCTTGTATCAGGTCTTTCGAACCCTGGAACAATACAAACTATCCGTGACTCGGTTTACGAACTGCTGCGAAAGGATGACGACAGCGACTCTGAAACACTGATTCGTCTTCATTCGACCGTGTGACTTTCAATGGACGCGGGCAAAACAATCATCGAAGCACTGAAGCCACACTACGAGTCCGGTAACTCGGATATCGCCCAAGACTTTTTTGTTCCTTGCCTGACGTACTGCAACAGATACAAGCGGGCTGTCGGTTTCTTTTCTAGCTCGACACTCGTCACTTGGGCGCAGATTCTGCCACGCCTTGTCAACAACGATGACGTTGGCATACAGCTTCTGATGTCGCCACAACTTTCTCCCAAGGACAAACTAGCCCTGCAGCAAGCATCAACAGCTTCGCAGCGAGAAAGGCTGTTGCAGGAATTGGCAGATCAAATCGTAACTGACGCAGTCGAGTTTGCCGCAAATCCATCCGATGTGGGTTTGCGAATGCGGTTGTTCTCCTGGTTGGTGGCGAGCGGAAGACTTGAAGTGGCTTTCGCGTTTCCGGAACACGTAGATGACGCAGGCATATTCCACGAGAAGATTGGCGTGTTTGAGTTTCCCTGGGACGCGACTGTTGCGTTCACCGGCTCAGCGAATGAGTCGTTGTCCGGGCACTCTAGGAACTATGAGTCAATCGACGTATTCCGAGATTGGATTCCGAATGATTGCGGCCGCGTACGAATCAAGACGGAACAATATGAAACCGCGTGGCGCGGTGCAGCCCCCGGATTGAAAGTGCTCACACTATCGAGTAAGGCGCTGGAAAAGGTGAAACAAGCCGCGCCAGATGATCGCCCAGACCTTGGAGCGTACCGCGTCAACATTGACGTTGCGAAAGGAGTGCGCCCGCGGGCATATCAGCAGGAAGCAATTGACGCGTGGATTGCTCAAGGCAAGCGTGGAATTCTCGATATGGCGACAGGGACCGGTAAAACAAAGACGGCACTATTCGCCGTCAAGCACGTTCGCGAAGATTTTCGACAGTTGCTGATCGTGGTAGTTGCACCGTACAAGCATCTGGCAGAGCAATGGGCTGACGAATGCGATGCTTTTGGTTGGCGTAAGCAGATGTGCAGCAGTGATTATCCCGATTGGGAGCAAAAGGCTGCAAATCTGCGATTGGAGTTTGCTGCGCGTTCGCTCGATCTGGCGTTTCTCATTGTCACCTATGCCACGTTTGCGATGCCTCGCTTTCAGAGCATGCTTAGTCGATTCTCTCAGCCGAAAATGTTCATTGCGGATGAGGTTCACCACCTCGGTGCTGAATCGCGGAGAAGGTCATTGAATGCGTTTGATGCGAGGCTTGGACTGAGCGCGACACCACGACGGACATATGATCCCGAAGGAACTCAATGGCTGCTCGATAACGTCGGCCCGATTGTTTATCGGTTCCCGTTACAAGACGCGATCCCCGAATTCTTGACTCCATACGATTACCATCTTCATCTGGTTAGGCTGACCTCAGAGGAGCAGGAAGAATACGCAGACGTAATGGAACAAATAGCGTTGGTGTGCGCGCGTGGCGCCGATCTCTCTGAAGAAGATCCTGATGCCAACCAGCACCTTGGCGCACTTCTTCGTCGGCGCCACGAAGTCATTGGTGGGGCATCGAACAAGCTGCCCTGCCTGAACCAACTCTTGCGTGCTCGAATTGCCCGAGAGGGAGTTGATTCGGTGAATTTCAGTCTGTTTTATTCGAGTTCGCGGCTTTTTGATCAGGTTATGACGTCGCTATCGAAAGTACATGATCTCCGTGTTTCCAAGTTCACTTTCGAAGAAACACGCCACGAACGTCAGGACATCCTGCAGGGGTTTGCCGACGGACGGATTCATGCGATCCTTGCCAAGAAGTGCCTCGACGAGGGAATGGATATTCCGGCAACACGTGCCGCATTTATTCTTGCGAGCAGCAGCAACCCGATGGAATTCATCCAGCGGCGTGGCCGAGTTCTCCGTCGCTTTCCCGGCAAGGATCGCGCCGTAATTCATGATTTCTTTGTGCTGCCAGCGGAACACACGGAAATCAACCAGTACGACCAGCGACTCGTTGAGCGGGAGCTAAAACGCATCCTCGAATTCGCCGACACGTCGCGCAATCCCGTTCCGACGCGCGAGGCAGTCATGCCAATTCAAAAACAGTACAGCTTGTTACACCTCTAACGCATCTGGTGGTTCCCGATGAATGACGCTGAAGGCAATCAACTCGATCTTGGCAGCTTACTGGACGAAGTCAAAGATCACTGCGACGACTCGACCGTGCTTGCATTGTTGGAAGAGCTGATCGACTTTGAAAAGTCGTATCCCTACAGCTACAAGTCAGAAATTCAGAACATGCTCGTCCGTCACGCAGAAGGCGCTAAATGAAAATCACAGAGGTTCAACTTGAAAACTGGTGCCAATACGAAGGTTCCCACTCCGTGGACCTGGGCAAGGGAGCGAACGGCAATGTCGTGCTGGTCCATGCAGACAACGATGTGGGGAAGTCTTCACTGTTTTACAGCATCGCCTGGTGCCTGCATGAGAAGCAACCGGAGAAGTGGGAGAAGAACGATTGGCCACTCTACCCATTGCCCTGGTTCAAGCGGGCCAAGGTGGGCGAGTCCGCAAAAACACAAGTAATCGTGACCTTCGAGCATCATGGACGCACTTTTTCCGTGCTTCGGTCCTTTGTGACCCAAAAAACATCTTCAGGGGCGGCGGTCGAGGTCGACCAAACGTTCCTTCTGCAGTCACAGGACGCTACGGGAAATTGGAGACGCGAACCGCTGCCCATGGAAAAACTTCAAAAGATCTTTCCACGGAGCGTCGTGGACTATTTCATTTTTGATGCGGAGAAAATCGAACACTTTGTGAATCAAAGCGAGAATGTAAAACAGTCGGTCCGCCGTCTTCTGGATATTGAATTGGCCGAGAGCGCGGCAAGGCACCTCCAGACTGTTGCGGGCGACTTACGCAAGAAGTTCAATAAGTCAAAGACAGAGGGTACAGAACAGCTGGAGAACGAGATCGAGAATCTTGAGGCGATTTGCGAAAAGATTCGTGGCGAACTAGATGACCCGGATGGCGGATCACGATCACAACTCGCCTCGGCTCGTAAGCAAAGAAAGGAAGTGGATGACCAGTTATTTCAGTTTCGTGACGCACATCAACTCTTAGAGCGAGAAAAGGAAATCGAATCGCAGATAGACGTGAATCGGGATGCGATTCTTTCCTCCATGCGGAAAATCAGGACGGTTACACAGTCTTTTTACATTCCGGTGTTAGTACCTGCCGTTGAGAAAGCGCAAGCGTTTTTGGAGGACAAACGCAAGAAAGGAGAACTGCCAAAAAACGTCAAGCAGTCGTTCGTCAATGAACGAATCGCAATTGGCGAGTGCATCTGCGGGACGCCACTTACGCCTGGCAGTGAAGCTCACACTAAAATATCAGATTTTCGTAACACTCTTTCTGACGAGCTTAGTGATGCAGCTCAGATGATGAACAATGGCTTGGTCGCAATTTCTGAAAAGGCAAAAGGAATGCGCGATCAATTGAGCCTGCTTTCGCAACAACTTGTAGCCCTACGGACAGAGCGCGATAGACTTCGTGATGACTACAAGGAGGCGCAAGCAAAAATCCAGCAGCGAACCGACATCCCAGACGTTCCGAAGCTGCAACTAAAGAAAGAGCATCTCGACAACCGGATTGAGGAGCTAATCAAGCATATTGCCGCTCTTGAAGCAGAATTGGAGCTAAAGCAGGAAACTCTTAAAGACAAAAACGCGATGCTGATGGCCGTGAAGGCTCGTCAGAGGCAAAACGACGCTACGGATCGACAATGGATGCTTGCGACTAGAGCATACGAAGCGCTCGACTCGACAATCGCGTCCTTCAAAGCAAAAGCGCGCAGCTATTTACAGGAGCAATGCAATTCGATTGGTAGGCAGTTGTTTTGGCGCGAGGATGTCTACACCATTCACATCAATGATGACTATTTCATTTCGGTAACGAGCCCGGAATACGGCACCGTCGATTTATTGGCAGGCATGTCTATGGGGATTACCCAGATGACTGGACTCGCGCTGATAGCTGCATTGGCCAAACAGACGAAGGCGTCGGCGCCTTTGATCATGGATACGCCATTCGCCAGATTGAGTCCCGCCCACATCACACGAGCCCTTTCCGAATGCCCTAATCATTTTGCTCAATGGATTTTGTTTCTGCAGCCGTCAGAATGGCGAGATGCTGAATACCGCAAGGTCGTCGACGGAAATATCCAAAAGGAATTCACACTGAAGCGCGACAACAGCACGGGAATAGCAACCATCGTTGAGGGTTACCACACAGAGTACTTTGGAAAGGCGAAGGACTAGGTCATGACCACACGAGATCGAATCTACGTCTCCAAATCGGCTGAGGTTCAGGGACTTTATGAGCACCTAAAGGAAGAAAAAGGGGACGATCCGAAGAAGCCTCCCACCAAACCATTCCGCTATGATCGCGACATCTTCCTTGCTGCAGCAGCAGTGGGATATGTAAACGGGAACTACGTCGAGGTGGAGACTTCGGAACGGAAGGACAAGTTTCTCTGGACGACGCTTCTTGGCGATGACAACGCTCTTCCTACTATTCGTACGATCGCACTGTTGCACACGAATGACCCGGAGGTTCTGCTCGACGACGATCGAGTTGCCGGCATTGCTGAAGCATACGCGAATGGCGGAATTCGCATGCTTCACAAGATGCTGGATGGCGCGGGAGATGAAATTGATGAGGCACTGATCTTTTTGACGGAAGAACTAGCCACACCTAGCGTATCGGACAAAATCGACACCGGCGGAACCGCTGAGTGACGAGTTCCGAGTGTAGTTAATTTAAAGCACGATGGTGATCATTGCGCGTGCGGGTGATTTGCTTACAATCGCTCACGCAACGCCTTGAACCGTCCGCGTTGCGATTGCTGGGATATCCGCAATGGCTCTAACTAGGCCCGCAAGGCTCACGATTCCTCTATTCATGTGGGCGCGAAAGTAGTCCGCGCTATCTTTAGCCGAAAGACCATCTGCGTCTAAACGCTGCTTGAGCAACGCAATGTACAAATCATCCCACTCTCCAAGAAGTGTGTAGCGATTGAATTCGCGGTCCTCTTCCGGGTACAGTTCGGGATTTGGGATTGCTGGTTCGTTGAGCGACAAGCAAAAACCGATGCGACTCAGAATGTTCGGCGTGAGGCCAGTACGTGCCTTCAACTGCTTGAGCCGTTCGGAGGCATCCTTCGTGAGCTTGATCTTGTTAATCTGCATGGGCAAGCTCCTTTGCTTGTTGCTTCCAAAAGTATCCCTTCTCGACTTTGGTGCGTGCGTCCTGCGTATCGTACTGCAAGTGATACGAGTGGCTCACAGCGGAACCAAGATCGTCAAAATAGGTTTTGTCGATCTCGGTGTCGGTCGAAAGAATGATGACTTGGTGACTGGCATGTGGGAAGTAACGTTCAACTAAGTGGCTGCGATGGTCCCCGTCTAGCCGGCCTAAAGGCGTGTCGATAACCATGGGGAGGGGCCGGCCAGAAACCTCTGCCAATCCCCAAAGCATCGAGATCGCATAGATCTGCTTTTCGCCGGCCGATAACTGCTTTTTTGGAACGATGCGATCATGCCTATCACGCAGCGTCACCTTGAAAGTAGCAGGGTCGATCTCGATTCGTCTGACAACGTCTCCCTTACGCCACAATTGAGCGAATCGCCCGGCAACTGCATCGCTTAGCTCACGAGACTTTGTTGCAGTTAAGGCCTGCGCATAATCGTCCAGGACATTGCGAACACGAGCGACCATCGCGCGACGATTGAGCCCCTTCTCAGCATCGCCGAGTTTCTCGTTCAGCTTGCGTTCCTCTCGCTCCAGCTCGGTGAGGCGAAAGTCGATTTGCTTGACATTCTGTTCGTTTCGCTCTGCCTCCGCGCCTGCTGCGGCCAAGTCCCTGTGCAGTTCTTTCATCTTTTCGAGAACTGGCTGCAATTGATCGCCATCAGGAACTTTCTTCAGCGCTTGCTCAACTTGGCTTAGGCGACGCGTAGCTTTCTCCAGCTTCTTTTGCAGGTCCTTCAGTTGATCCGGTAACTGATTCAACACATGTTCGATCGCCGAAAGCAAGCGAGTCTTCTGATCATCCGATAAGCGGTGAACCATTTCTACGTGGGGAAGGTCGTCGGGAGCGGCAGAAAGTTGCTCTAGTAAGTCCATAACTCGCGAAGTCAGTTCCTCGCGCGTGGTCTGTTCGAGTTGCATTTTCGAAGGAAACAGTTGCTCATCAAGTTCGTCACGCAGACTGTCGATCTTCGACTTCAGGTGCTTTTCGTGACTTTTCCATGTCTGAAGAGTTTCCTCAGCCAGCAGTTGGTCTCGGAGGACGCGGCACCAACTCGAAGCAAGCGTAAACGGCAGTAACTCCTCACAAGATTGCCGCACCTGGTCTTCCAGCTCTTTGACCGTTTCCAACAGTTGCTTCTTTTCGGCTTTAAGTTCCTCTCGTTTATTGGCGAACGCACCTCCTTCCTTGGCCAGCTTGCTCTCGCTGCGCGCTAGATCCTTTCTTAATCGGTCTACACGCGAGCGACTCTCGTCCAGATGTCGCATCGCCACGACGCGGTCGTTATTCAGTTCGGGTCGCGCGGCTCCATGTTCGGCGAGCGCTTTCTCGATGGGAGCAGCAGTTGGTGCGTGTTCGGAGCGACTGGCGTAAACGCGAAGGTCGCCATGTAGTCGTTCAACGAGATCGAGACCGAGAAGACCACGAATTGCTTCGGCGAGAGCAAGGTCATCATCTTCTGTCTCTGCTAGTTCTTGGATCTTTTCGCCATCGAAGAAGTATAGCTGAGATACGCCGGGTGGAATCAAGTCGCGGAGAAAGTCGTCGGCGTTCTCTTGATCCAGTTCATCAAGGGGTTCACCGTCACGCAGCACAGTCAAGTGGCTCGTTACACGACCACCATGCTCAAGCTGCCATGTTCTATCAATGTCGTATAAATGACGCTCGCCGTGTTCGGCGTATTCGAACTCCATCCCAACGGATGCACCGTCGAGTTGGATCAGCGCAGCCTCATCTCGATGCACGCGATGGCGAAGATAATCTTCATACTGCCGAGTATTGATTCGGCCCAATGCAAGTGGCCCATACAAACAGAGCCGAACGGCCTCAAGTAAGGTCGTCTTTCCGGCTCCGTTCTTTCCACCAACGAGAACGACAGGTCGCGTTCGACCATTACGGCCTTTTGGAGCGAGTTCAATTTCGTTGCGTCCTCGAAATAGTCCGAAGTTTTCCAGAACTAGTTTGCGTATCAGCATTGTTAGACAGGCCTCTCTTCCACAGTTTCCTCATTGCTCTCAAAGATCGCGGCCGCCTCGTCGTCACCAAGCCAGTCTTCGCGGAAGACCTGGTCGATCTTGTTGTATATACCAGCGCGTCGACTCATCCCTTGCATGTCACGCTCGAGGTCGAGCAACTTGGCAACCAGGCGTGCGGGTACTTCATGTTGGTCGCATACATTCCGCAAGAGTTCTTCGTCGCCTGATGAAAAACTCGTGACATCATCTTGTACCCAGTCGATTGCCCGACCAGTGGCTTCCAAATGTATCTTGGGGACGGAGTCCTCCCAGTCTTGCTCTTCCATTCGCCAAATACGTCGAATTTCTCGAAGCTCTTCGTGGAGAATCAGCTCTGCGTTTGGGTCAGGTCCAGTGCTTCTCACCTGCTCTTGAACTTCAAGGAGCTTGCGGAGCAGTTCTTTGCGAACTTCAAGTTTGTAAGGGCCAGGAACGACCTGACCCGTCTGCTTATTACGTGTAATCCTGCCGTCTCGACGCTTGTATTGGCGCAGCTTGCGTTTGATCGCGGGATCACGGTGAGATGCCAACTCGTTACGAAAGTCAAGCAGCGGCTCCATCCATTCCTCACCGCCATCGACCATCGACTCCATTGACGAATCTTTCTCGACCACTGTGCAGACCCAGCAGCCAAATCGACTATTGCCGCACGATGGTGTGCTCGTATCGACTACAAGCGGACATTCGCCGCTCGCAGCGCTCTTATACATTCCGATCAAGCGACTGTTGTCGACACCCCATGGGCTTTTAACCTGGATGATGTAGGTCCAGACGTCGTCAGTAGTGAAGTCTTCGATCGGTGCATAAACGAAAGCGTTCGGCAAGGACGAATGTCGCCGGAGCCGAGAGCCTTTAATCTCGTGAGACTTGAGGACTTGGTCGCGTGTCGCACTTTCGCCTCGGCGTGCTCCAAGCACCATGACGACCTCACCAAACTCGGCGACTCGATCCAAGATGAACTTATCGGCGGGTCTAATTTTCATTCGTTCAGTGCACCAGCGGAATCGCGTGGTTGGCGCGGGATAGCCCTTGCCCAAAAGGTTTACCCAGAACGTGTCCTTTACTTCAGGCACAACCTTATACGCCTTAAAAGGCATACCTTGATCTTTAGAGGCCCGATTCATCGCCTGCAAATTGCAGTCAATGTGGTCGACGATGACAGGCGTTTCGACGAAAGTGTCCGATGAGATAACGTAGACGGGCTTCTTCCGTTGTTCAGGCGGCAGCTTGCTCAAGGCGAGCCATACAACCTGGACGGTCGCCGTCGAATCTTTGCCTCCGCTGTAACCAATGACCCACGGGCGCTCATCAGCCCGGTAGATTTCGCGGACCTCTTCGTAAAAGTCTCGTATGGGTCGGCGGTCGAAGACGGAAGGCGACTTGCCTGCGACCGGAAGCGGATCTGGCATTAGTCCCTCCCTGGCGGAATAAGCACGTGAACATGTGCACACGTTGGGCTGATTTTAAGTCCTGGCGTACGCCAAGACAAGATGCTGACGAGTGTAGAAACCGCTGTCAAGCAGCCCGTTTGCGTTCCTTCCTCAGCTGAGCTTCGCATTGCTTTTCCTTAGCGTTGAGCGACATGCCTAGCGACTTCTTCACATGGTTTGCCGTGAGATTCACATGGATGATGGCTTTACTAACCCGCCCGCCGACGAGTGCTCGGCCTTCCCACAACTTCGTGTTTGAGCGGGACCAGTCGATACGACTGATGGATTCCAGCTTGGCTTTCCAATTGGAATGCTGATTAGTCAGTGCTGCTCCTGCGATGCCGATAGCCTGCAATGCCAAGCCATGCGAATGAATAAAGTCGCGGCGCAGCTCTGCGCAGCTAACTTTTTTCTCCGCTGCTAACTGCCAGTCCGGCATCAACTGCCCCACTTCTTGCCAGAATTCTATCGCCAGCTTTTCTTCGGAAGGTTTGATCGCGCCGCGTTTACCCTTACAAAGGAGCGCCTGCGTTGCCTGGTATATACTGCTTAAGGTATGCAGTTTGTTCGAGCGATTGGAAATTGTCGTTTTCTCAATCTCAGTTAAACCTCGAAACACCCGCACTTCCTCAACAATGGTCCTCGCCAATTGTGAAAGTGGGTCGCGGTGATCGTAAAGGATCCCAATCGACTTGGTCGGACGAATCGCGTGGCGATTGAGATCCGCAAACATCTGCTGGCTGCGCTTCAAGCCTCCATCGACAAAGAAGACCACGGAAATGGTCTCGTCCCCCAACTCCGGTCGTTTCTTCAACGCTTCTTCGATGGCGGCGCGCCGATGCTGACCGTCGTTGATCAAGAATCGAGAAGTCATCGGGATGAGCAAGCGACCTATGTTCCTTGCATTACCCTCCTCGGCATGAGCTTCAAAATGAACTTGCCCGTCCACTGACGCAGTAATCGACGAGAAGATATAGTCTCGTGGATTCTCGACAATATATGCAGCAATTTCCGGCACCCTAGACCTATTGAGCGTTCGCTGAGCGCGTAATTCCGCTGTCAGTTCCTCTTCGTCGAAGATGAAGATCCGCGGGATAACCTTCAAAGGGCACATGGCCGCGTAATACTCACGCCCCGCTTGAATTCCACGAATCGCCGTAAAGGTAAGTACATTGTCCATCGCATCCATCTCTGTTTCTCCCTATGCAGTGTCGTGGAAGTTTGTGTCTTCTAGACGGAAGTATATTTTCATAATTCGGAAGTTGCTTTCGGTCATGTTAGTCAATCTGTCAATTAGGACTTTGCTTTTTCGATTATCGTCGTGGCGGTGTCTTGCAGGTAGTTGGCTTTGGCGGGGAGGACCCAGCGGACGCCGCCGCGGGGGTCGTCGACGTCGCCTGCGTAACGCGGGATCACGTGCACGTGCAGGTGCATGACGGTCTGCCCCGCGGCTTCGCCGGCGTTGAAGCCAATGTTGTACCCATCCGGCCGCGGGTCCAGCGAAGTATCGAGGTACCGCTTCACCTTGTTCACCAACTCGATCAACGCGGCCTGTTCCGCTTCGCTGGCGTCAAACCAAGTGGTAACCTGGCGCCGCGTGATCACCAGAACGTGCCCCGGGCTGACCGGATAACGGTCCCAGATCGCAAACGCGTGCGCGTTGCTGGCGATCCAGTCAGATGGCGGTATCAACAGGAAAGGGGAATCCGACACCCGTTCACTCCCTGCACATTGCGAAGAATGATCGCCCATTCCTGCAGGACATGGATCTGATGATGTCCACAACGCCACCGAAAACCGACGGCAGGACAAGCCTACTTACTTCCAACCACCCCCCGTGGATCTAGTTCAAGCTCCACGCTCTTGGTTTGCAATATGAGTGCGGTGCAGGGGTGATTCTGACGCGGGCAACGGACGCCGTCAATCCGCTCGATTCGATGCGCAACCCGCTGAGCGACAGACACAATAATATACAAATGTATACTATTCTATCTGGAGAAACAACAGGGGCTCGGTGAGGATGGAGTTGATTCTCTAACGGGAATTATTCACGTGGGTCCAATTCGCCTGAGTGATTGGTCGGCCAGCGCAAACGCATCACGGTTGATTTGACACTTGGTCTGCTCGCGAGAGTTGTTCGCGAACGCAGACCCACCCGTTTTCGCTCGTTTGCTCGACCCTACAATCATGAATCATCCGGGGCAGGGGATGGGCTGTAGTGATTATCCAGGCTGCAGGGGTAGGGATTTCGCCATTAGAAACGGTTGCACAATCGGTGAGCAGGGAGGGTTGGCGGCACGTTGACGGTTTGCCGTAAGGTGTTTACTATGAATGTGTTGGCGAAATTTTAGCGCTGCTCAACGCGTTTGCACAGAAAGGAGACGCGGCGGGCGCGCGACCGGCGGAAACCACGCGCTGCCCCCCGCGGAACAGCGCGGCGGTAAACGTGTATCCCGAGCGAGGACCGTGTGGCGACTCCTTCCCGAAGCGGCGTTTTTGATCAGGCTGCCGATGGCCGCGTCGAGCGGTTTACGGAAAGCATCAGTTTCGATCAGAGACTGTACGCGCACGATATCGAAGGGTCGCTGGCCCACGCGCGGATGCTGCAGCATGTCGGGATCCTGAACGACGACGACGTCGCCCAAATCGAAAAGGGACTCGGCGAAATCCGCCACGAGATCGAGGCGGGCACGTTTGAATATCGTGTGGAACTGGAAGACATCCACATGCATATCGAACAGGCTCTGATCCAGCGGATCGGGGACGTGGGCCGGAAATTGCACACCGGCCGCAGCCGCAACGATCAGGTCTCGACCGATCTGCGACTCTGGGTACGCAGCGCGATCGATCGCGTCGACTCGCTGTTGGTCGACGTGCAAAAGGCTTTTCTGAGCCGCTGCGATCGCGATCTGGACGTTATCTTACCGGCCTACACGCATTTACAGCGGGCCCAACCGGTGCTGGCGCCCCATTACTGGCTGGCGTATTGCGAAAAATTTCAACGGGATCGTGAGCGGCTGGCCGATTGCCGCCGCCGCGTGAACGTTTGCAGCCTGGGGGTGGCGGCGCTGGCGGGCACAACGCTGCCGATCGACCGGGACGATGTGGCGCGGCGGCTGCAGTTCGACAGCGTGGCCGCCAACAGCATCGACGTTTCGAGCGACCGGGACTTCGTGCTGGAAACCGCCTTCGCATTGACCTTGATTGCGGAACATTTGAGCACCTGGGCCGAAGAGTGGATCCTGTGGTCGACGACCGAGTTCCAATTCCTGCGCCTGCCGCAGCAGTTTTGCACCGGTTCGTCAATCATGCCTCAGAAGATCAATCCGGACGTATTGGAACTGACGCGGGGCAAGACGGCGCGCGTCGTGGGCAACCTGCAGACGCTGCTGGTGCTGCTCAAAGGACTGCCACTGGCCTACAACCGCGACCTGCAGGAGGACAAGCCGCCGCTGTTCGATTCCGTCGATACGGTCGCCGCATGCCTGGAATTGGCAGCGCCGCTGGTGGCGGGCGCGGAATTGAATCGCGATGCGATTGCGGAGCGGCTGGATCGCGGCTACCTGGATGCGACCACGCTGATGGAGTACCTCATCAAACGGGGTACTCCGCAGCGCACGGCGCATCATTTGGTTGGCGAATTGGTGGGACTGGCGATGCAACGGGCTGTTCGCCTGGCCGACCTGACCTTGACAGAATTGCAGCAATTCGACCCGTCTCTAGACGCGTCGATCTACGACATACTGGGCGTTGAGAAAGCGGTAGAAGCATTTGTCAGTTACGGTTCGACGGCGCCGAGCGAAGTCGCGCGTCAGATTCAGAACTGGAAAGAAAGACTCCAAACCGACTGATCCCTGGATGAACACCATGATTTTGAACACCTACTTCCACGCAAACTGGTCGTCGCGGACGTTGCGACAGACGATCCAGGGCTGCCTGCTGGTCACCGCCCTGGTGGCAGCCGCCCCCGCATGGGCACAGAACCCGTTCGACATTCCCGGCGCCGCGGCTCCAGCGCCGACCGATGTGGAACAGGATCCCGTTGTGCTGGCCCTGCGCGAATCGAATCCGTCGACGCCGA
Source organism: uncultured Planctomycetaceae bacterium (assembly GCA_937967665.1). Taxonomy (GTDB): domain Bacteria; phylum Planctomycetota; class Planctomycetia; order Pirellulales; family Pirellulaceae; genus CALBSZ01. The sequence goes on along the minus strand of CALBSZ010000754.1, from coordinate 6,544 downwards.
TCGAGCAGTTGCAGGCAGCGATCGCCCTGCTGGATTACCAGCGCCCGGACGAAGCCTACAAGTACATCCAGCAGATCGCCGCGGGGAAGCCGAACAACAATGTCCTGATCGGATTGCATCGCGAATTCGGTTCGGGCGTTTTCATCCGTCTGCAGCGCGAGCCGGGAATTCAGCCGGAAGGCGGGCGGTTGGGCAAACAGGTCATGGAAGCGGCGGACAAGTTCGCGCACGATCCGCAGCGGATCCAGCAGTTGATCACGCAACTGACGAGCGATTCGCCGCGATTGCGTTCCCTGGCGACCATTGAATTGCGCAACATTTCCGTGGCGGCCATCAATCCGCTGCTGCAGGTCCTGGCGGACGCGAATCGTCGCGGCGAGCATCCGCGCGTCCGATTCGTGCTCTACGACCTCGGCCAGACCGCAATCGAACCGCTGATCGCGGCCCTGGATTCGCCGCATCCGCTGTTACAGGAAAACGTCATTCAGGTACTCGGCGAGCATCGCACCGAGCGGGCCGTACCGTATTACCTGACGCCACTGTTGTCCGAGCGTTCGCCGCCGTCGCTGCAAGCCGCCGCGCGGGAAGCGTTGTTGAAAGTGCGCACCGTAACACCGACCCCCTATGAAGGAGCTCTGGATCTTTACAACCGGCTCGACAACTTGCTGCAGGCGTATGTGCCGAAGGTGGAGGAGTCGGGGTTTGAACTCACCGAGCGGTGGCAGTGGAACGACCGGTTGAAAGGCGTCGTGCGAACGGACCTGACGCGGAGTGGTGTCATTCGCCTGGAGGCGTATCGTTTAGCGGCGCGGTTGCATGAACTGGTCCCCGACAAGCCGGCCTATTTTCAAACGTACCTGATATCAACACTGGATCACGTGAAGTGGGCCGGCGGCCTGGACCAGCCGCTCAGCCGCGGCCCCGGCACGGTTTTCGCCGAGGCGGCCGCGACGGGTCCGGAGGTCATGGAAGGGGTTTTGGTCGAGGCCCTGCACACGAATCGCATTGGGGCCGCGACGGCTGCCGCCGAAGTACTTGGCGAAATCGGCAATGAGACCTTACTGGCCTCGCCCAGCGGGCAGCCTCGCCCGTTGGCGGCGGCGCTGGATCATTACGATCGACGTGTGCGATTCGCCGCGTTGCAAGCCGTCATGCAAATCGATCCGCGGCAGCCGTTTGCCGGTTCGAGCTACGTCACCAAGGCGCTGGATCACTTCCTGGCTGCCATGGGAACTCGGCAAGTGCTGATTGGTCACCACAGCCTCACGGAAGCGCAGTCGCTGGTAGGCTGGCTGGCGGTTTCCGGATACGAAGCCGAGGTGGTGATTGGCGGCGAGCGACTTGTGCCGCAGTTGAAGCAGAGCGCCGATTATGAACTGATTCTGCTGAGTGACTTGCTGGACCGTCCCGATGTGAACGAAACAATCCAGTACATTCGCCGCGACGTGAACTCGCACAAGCTGCCGATCGGCATCCTGACTCGACACGAGAACACGAAGGCCATGATGAAGTTGGCGGCGCGGTTCCCGTTGACGGAATCGTATCCACGGCCGCACGATGCCCAGGGACTGGCCTGGGAAGCGCAGCAGTTGTCGAGGCTGAATGGTCGCGATACCGTCTCGGCGGAAACCCGCCTCTCCCATGCTCGCCGAGCTGCGAATTGGATCGTGCAGTTGTTGGAGGGTGGCGCGCAGTATTCGTTTTACGACTTGCTGTCGTTGGAAGAGACCTTAATTCGCGCGGCCGACGTACCGGCGCTGGCCGCGCCCGCGCTGAAGTCGCTCGGCTTGCTGGGAACTCCGCGCGCGCAGTTGGGCCTGGTCGATTTCGCCATCCTGCATGCGAAGCCGCTGGCCAGTCGCGAGGCCGCGGCCAAGGCGTTTGCAGACGCGGTGTCGCGCCGCGGCATTCTGTTGACCACGGACGCAATCTTGCGGCAGTACGACGTTTACAACGACAGCGCCCGCCTGGACGTGAAGACGCAGCAGCTGCTGGCATCGATTCTGGATACGATCGAAGCACCGACTTTGGGTCCTCGGCCAAAGGAATAAGACGAACGGAGTGACGTGAGCGACCCGATACCCAACTTGCTGAACGCCAACAAGCCGCCGATGCCGGGGATTATCGGATCCAGCCCGGCGATGCAGGAGGTGTACCGGACGACGCAGCGTGTTGCTCAAAGCAATGCGTCCGTCTTGTTGCTGGGCGAGTCGGGAACGGGCAAGGAATTGATCGCCACCGCCTTGCACCGCTGCAGCGAGCGGAACAGCGGCCCGTTCGTCAAAGTCAATTGCGGCGCCTTAAGCGAGAGCTTGCTGGAAAGCGAGTTGTTCGGTCATGTCCGCGGGGCCTTTACCGGCGCCGTCGGCAACCGCACCGGCCGTTTCGAAGCGGCCCATGCGGGAACCATCTTCCTGGACGAAATCAATTCCACGTCGCTGCACTTGCAAGTCAAGCTGCTGCGCGTGCTGCAGGAACGCGAATTCGAACGGGTGGGCGACACCCAGACCATCCAGGTCGACACGCGCGTGATCGCGGCCAGCAATCGCGACTTGATGGAAGAGGTGGAAGCCGAGCGGTTTCGAGAAGACCTGTATTGGCGACTGAATGTCGTGCCGATTGTCATTCCGCCGTTGCGGCAGCGCCGCGAGGATGTCCCCGATCTGGTCCATCACTTTCTGAGTTTCTACAGCGAAGCGAATGACCGTTATGTGGTGCACGTTGCCGGCGATGCCATGGAGGCAATGCAGGACTACCATTGGCCCGGGAACGTCCGGGAACTGCAGAACTACGTGGAACGCGCTGTCGTCATGGCCGACGGCGACGAACTGACGGTGGACCTGCTGCCGGATGTGGTCCGCGGCAAGTCGATGCGGCGGAGTAGCTCGTTCCGCGCCGCCGATGTGGAAACGCTCGTCTATGAGTTTGTGCAGCAAACGATTTCGTCGTCCGGTGAAGACGAAGAGAACCTGCACGGCAAGATCGTCGGCCGCGTCGAGAAAGAAGTCATCGCGCAGACGATGCTTGAATGCAATAGCGTGCAAACCAAAGCGGCCACGCGGCTGGGGATTAACCGGAACACGCTGCACAAGAAGCTCAAGGAATACGGCCTGGAAAACGGCGACAAGGACGAGTGACGTGCGCGCGGAGCGGGCCCTGGCGGGAGCCAGGGAACGAGGACGCGAGGGCGCGGTCGGGCACACTTGTTGGCGCTGCGTGCGTGTATGCCCTGGTGCCCAGGCTCTGCCTGGGTGCCTATTGGCTTGCAGGCTCTGCCTGCTACGGGCGCGCCGGGAGGGAGGCAGAGCCGCGCGGAAACTGCGTTTCCTGGCGGGAGCCAGGGAACGAGGACGCGAGGGCGCGGTCGGGCACACTTGTTGGCGCTGCGTGCGTGTATGCCCTGGTGCCCAGGCTCTGCCTGGGTGCCTATTGGCTTGCAGGCTCTGCCTGCTACGGGCGCGCCGGGAGGGAGGCGGAGCCTCGCGGAAACTGCGTTTCCAGGTAGGAGCCAGGGAACGAGGACAGTCGGCGTGGTGGGATTGCAGGGGTATTTCGGACATCCACCGCGCTATCTGTAAGCTATGGTTGGGAGGTAAACCAATTCCATCTATCCGCGCGTGTGTGCTTGTAAGGACCGAATCCCATGAAGAACCGCCAGAAGTTCCGCCTCTTGACACGAAGTGATTTTGACGGCCTGGTTTGCGCCATGCTACTAAGAGAACTCGACATCATGGACGATATCAAGTTCGTCCATCCGAAAGACGTCCAAGACGGCAAGATTCAAGTCACCCATAAAGACATTCTGACGAATCTGCCCTATGTCAAAGAAGCCTTCCTGTGCTTCGATCATCACGATAGCGAGGAAATTCGGAATGAGAGCACGGACATGGAAAACTATGTACTGTGTGCCGACGCCAGTTCCGCCGCGCGTGTCGTTTACAATTATTACGGCGGAGCAGACAAGTTCCCCCACTTCAAAGAAGACCTGCTCAGGGCAGTCGACAAGGCCGATTCGGGTCGCTTCACACGCGACGACGTCCTCGATCCGCAGGGCTGGGAATTCCTCTCGTTTCTAATGGATCCCCGCACTGGCCTGGGTCGCTTCCGCGAGTTCCGTGTTTCCAATTACCAGCTCATGATGGACCTGATCGACTACTGCTGCGACCATTCGCAGGAACAGGTGCTAACGCATCCGGACGTCCGGGAACGTGTTCAGCTGTACAACGAACACACACCGAAGGCGATCGAACAGATCCGCCGCTGCACAACCGTACACGGCAATCTGGCGGTACTCGACTTGCGCAACGAAGACGTGATCTTCGCGGCCAATCGATTCCTGATTTACGCATTGTTCCCGGAATGCAACATTTCAATGCATGTGATCTGGGGGAAGGATCGCGTGAATACCGTGTTTGCCCTGGGAAAATCGATATTCGACCGCTCCTGCGCGACTTCGATCGGCGAACTCTGCCTGAGTCATGGCGGCGGTGGACACGACGCCGCGGGAACGTGCCAGGTGGACAACGACCGGGCAGACCAGGTCCAGCAGGAATTGATCGAGCGGATCAATCAGGACGCGGGCGCCTTGACTTGCGCGTAGCGTTCGACCGAGGAGGAACGGGTTCGCGCCATGTAGGGGAACCGCGATGTGAAAGCCGTACGGATCCGCTCTCCGCTCGTTCCTCGCGACTCTCCCGGAGGGAGAATGGCGAGTCGGAAAGCGGAATCTCTGCGCTGCTGATGTTTCTTTTTGCGCGCTTCAGGTAACTCGCCGTGTATTCGGCAGGACCCCTACAGCTGGCGCGGCGTCGGTCGCGGCAACCGCATCCTGGCCTAAAACGATTCGCTTGTGGTCTTTTGGCAACCTAGTATTGCGCCGCAACTTGGTTTTCGGGTAGCCACGTTCGCCAGAGCGTGGATTGTCCGCCGTCTGGCGACGGCAGCTACCCGAAACTTGAGCTGCGATAGACTACTAGGTTGTGGTGAAAGGGCAACATGCGGCGCAGAAAGCTACCCTCCCCGCTCGTTCCTCGCGACCCTCCCGCAAGCGGGAAGGTGGTCGATTAGATTGCCGCTCGTTCCATGCAATCCGCAAGCGGGAGGATGGAGTATTGTGACACGGCGTCGACACGGATGGGTCAAGTGCGAGAGTGCCAATGAAACCATTCCCGAGAATCGCCATGAATCGTTGGACTCAGGTCATCCTGTTTGCATTAGTCGCGCTGGGCACGCGTTGGGCAGCGGGTAGCGAACGTGCCGCCCGCGAACTTTTCCGCGACGCGTTGGTGGCCAGCGGAGCGGCGGCGAGTGAATTCGAGGGTACCTTGCAGCGGTGGCGGCAGCAACTGGAAGCGGAGTGCGTGGAAGATCACGTGCAGCTGTTCCGCTTCCTGCACGACCGCGTCCTGACAGGTGACTACCAGACGGACTGTTCCTGTCTCGACGAAACGCTCCGTACGGGCAATTACAACTGCGTCACGGCGACCATCCTGTACATGGTGCTTTGTGACGCGCGGCAGATCGAGACGACGGCGATTGCCGCCGGAGCGCACGTGTTCTGCCGTCTTGCCGCTACGGATGCCGATGTCCAGACCACGTGCTCCGCGTGGTTTTCGCAGGAGTTCCCGCCTCAGTTCGATGAGCCTCGACGCGCGCTCACCCGCGCGCAGCTGGTAGCAAAAATCTATTACAATCGCGGCATCCAGCAACTGGCACACGGGAGATATGCCGAGGCCATTGATTTGTTCAACACGAGCATTCATCTGGACCCGGACGACTCCTTTACGCGGAACAATCGCGCCGCGGCCTATAACAATTGGGCGCTGGCTCTGGCGGATACCAGCGAATACGCCTCGGCGGTCGCCCGGATTCGCCGTGGTCTGACGTACGATCCGGGTTTCGAGCCGCTGCTGGCCAACGATCTGCACGTGCACCAGTTGTGGTTGACGTCCCTGTGCGATCAGCACGACTTCGCGCGAGCCATCGACGTCTTGCAACGCGCGGGGGACCGCCGCCCCGACGCCGCGTTCTTCAAGCAGGGGCAAGTCGAAGTCTATCGGCGCTGGGCCGAAACCTTACTGTCCGCCGGAAAGGTGGACGAAGCCGAACGCATCGTGAACCTCGCACGCGAGCTCCTTCGCCAGACGTCGACGACAGGATCGACATAACCGAAACAGCGCGGTTGGATTTTCCGGCGAGTTTCCCGGCAGGGGGCTTGAGCAACTTGCGAGTTATCGATTCAGGACCTAGACATTAGATGCTCGGAATCGTTCTCTTCGTCGCTGCCGAACCATTGTGCTTGCGACCGCCAGGTCTGGTGACCGGGTATTGGTGGCTTGGCCAGTGCAAGTGTTTTGGGTAGGAAGGCACGGGCGGAGCCGTGCCACTACGACCAATGGCACGGGCGGAGCCGTGCCACTACGACCAATGGCACGGGCGGAGCCATGCCACTACGACTAATGGCACGGGCGGAGCCATGCCACTACGACTAATGGCACGGGCGGAGCCGTGCCACTACGACCAATGGCACGGGCGGAGCCGTGCC
>CALBSZ010000753.1 GCA_937967665.1 uncultured Planctomycetaceae bacterium | reverse complement strand
GACTCCCGTTCCGGAATTAAAATTGATGTTCCCGGCGTTGAGATTCAGCGTTCCGTCATTGACGTCAACCGTACCGTTGGCGGCACTGCCTTGGGCAACGACGAAATTGTTGGCGTTTTGGTTGAACGTACCGCTGTTCAACGTAAACGTGCCGGTGCCGCCGCGGCCAACTTCGGTGTTGCCACTATCGACGTCCACCGTCGGTGTCGTCGTTCCGTTGCCCATAATGAAGTCGCCCGTCGTGGTGGTGTAGCTGGCGGTGGTGTCGGCGCCGGCAATGTTGAAGGCACCGTCGACGGTGACCGATCCATCCGTGACCGTGAACGTGCCTCCGCCGTTGTTGTTGTCACCGATCTGAAGACGATTCGCCACGGTCAGAGAATTGCCCGCATCACTCAGTGTGAACGAACCTGTACCCAGATTGCCGACGAAAAACGTACCGGTGTTGTTGAGCGTCTGGCCGGCGGCCATCGTGTAGCTGCCGCTGGTGCCGGCCGCGTTACCGGTGCGGAAACTCTGCGTGGTGATGTTGCCGCCAACGCTGAGTGTGCCGCCGTTCAGGTGAAATTGGGCGCTATCGATGCCCGAAACGGTCTCCGAGATATCACCGATGATCGTCAGCGTACCGCCATTGTGATCGTAAGGTCCTCCTTCGTGTCCGCTGGTCGCCGTGGGACCAAAGACCAGATCGCCGGTGACATTGACGTCGCCGCCGTCGTGGGTAACGGTGCCGTCTTCATTGGGGCCGCCCAGCGACAAGTCGTTGCCGACATTGACCGTACCGTCCGTGACGGTCATCGATCCTTGACCGATCCGCGCCACGCGGATGTCATTCGCCACGTCCAGCAGCGAAGCCGCGCCGTCAATCGTCAAGCTGTTGGGATCGTTACCGTTGCCCGCCCCACTGCCGACGATCAAATTGCCGCTGCCGGAGACCGTGACCTGTCCGCCGCTGGTGATGTTCAATTGCCCGTCGCGCACGTTATCGCCCAATTCGATGTCGCCGCTGCCAAATCCCGTGCCGCTGACGGTGATCGAACCGCCGCCTTCGACGTTCAACACGCCGTCACCACCGGTCCCCAGTCCGAAGTTGCCGCCGATGCGCACGGTGGAGACCGTAATGTCGTCGCCGGTCGTCACGCGGGCCGGCTGATCCCCGCCTCCCTCGGAGTCATTCAATGCGATGTTAACGCGGTCGGTTACGCTCGGACGGACGTTATTCGGCACGATGTCTTGTTGACCGCCCGTGCTGTTGACTCGCCAATTGGTGTTGTTGCTCCACAGGTCGTCGCCTGCAGACCCGTCGACGGGAGACATGACGTCGGTCGAACCGTCATCCCAGTGAACGTCTGTGTTATCCGCGGTTGAAGCGATAAAGCTGCTGGCAAAAGCGAACACGCTGGCCGATTCGGTTGTGTGGCCTCTTTCCGAATCGTTAAACTGATCTTCGTCCACCGTCAGGCGGATCGCACTGGCCGAGATCGCACCGCTCCGCAGCCAGCCGCCGTCGACACCGTCACGCCTGGCCATCGATGCCACGACCACGGCGGGTGCGGCACCAAAGGCCGTGCCGAAAACGGCATCGACGCCGCTACCATTCGGTGCGTTGTTGTCCCAACCGACGAGGTTGTCGGCCGAAATGACCGAGTCGTATTCGACCATGCCGCCGCCGGAAATGGTGAAGTCCGCCGTGCCGGTCGAATCCAACACGCCGTGTCCCTGCGACAACGCCGCGTAGCCGATCGTTTCCGCGACACTGACGCTGGCCCCGTTGTCGACTTCGGCCCGTTCCAACGCTGTACCGAATCCGGTGGCACTCAGGCTTCCCGTATCGATTGTGCTCGTTAGCCAAGGGCTGGATGGATCGTCGGGCAACGTTTCCGTTTCGTTGTTCATCGTTTGAATGTACGTTTGCACGGCCGGAGTCGAAGCAAACGGCGCGGAAAACGAAACGGTATCGAATCCACCTGCGCTGCTGAACGGTGGACTTCGCCGGATCGTTGTGGTGGTGTCGATGCTGCCTGCTTCCAAGACCGCGTTTCCGCCGCCGCTGAGCGGTATTTCATAACGGCCGGGCACGACCGCAAAGTAGGAGACGTCGGTCATGTCGGCATGAGGTCCGTCTTCGTTATCCGGTTCCACCACCACCGCATCGAACCCGGTCGTCGAGACGTTGCGAATGCGGATGGACGACGGATCGCCGCCTTCATTGGTCGGCATCATAAAGACCAGTGGCGGAGTGTCGTAGGCTTGTTGAAAAGGAATGGACGTGAATCCGTCGCCGCCGGTCCCGTTAACGCTACCGACAACACCCGCTTCGAACAAGGCTGCCAATAAGTGGCGTGATTCGAGTGCCTCGGGCATCGAAACGCGGCGGTGGTCGCGGATTCGATTGGCTCGGTTTCGGCGTGAAAGGAAAGGCCAGCGAGAACGGCGATGACGGCGGCTCATTGTAGATCCCCAGGTTTTCGGCAAACGCGATGCGATCGAGCCCCGCGATTCCACGGACCGGTATCTGGAAGAGACGACGCGGAACCGACTACAGGACTGACCCCTGCTGAGCCTACTCAAAAATCCCACGAGATGCAATTATTCTGCAGCAGAATAATTGCCAATTACGGGCATTGGCTTTCCAGCGTTCACGATGCGTAACGCAACGTTCAGCAAGCTGATCACCGCAACACAAGCCGTTTACAGGAAAACCGCCTCGTCGTCGACAGAGATCCGCGTGATCGCGTCTTCGCCCGCGGCGAAATACCAGTCGGCGTCGAGGCCGCCGTTGAGGACGTCACGAACTCCGTCGGTTGTAATATTAGTGGGCACTAGGGCCGCGTTGGATACGCCACCGACCCCTGCAGTAATTTCACTCATCCGGGTGGTGAAGTTTTTGGACGGATCCGTCCAGACGGCCAGCAGTTCACTCAGCGCGGTGAAGTCGTCATCGTAGATCGATTCATTTCCAATCAGGATGTCATCACCGCCACGACCGAACAAGTCATCGCCGCCTTGGCCACCGATTAGAATATCCCGGTCGCCATTTTCCGCCACATCGCCGGGAGCGCCGAAACTATGGCCGCGCCCGCCGCCTCCGACAACCCCATCGTTTACGTTGCCCCCTTGCAACGTGTCGTCGCCATCGCCGCCGTTGATCAGATCGTCCCCTTCCAGACCACCGATATCGTCCACGCCGTCACCGCCGGAAATCGTGTCGTTCCCAGCCCGTCCGACGACATAGTCGTTGCCCGTGCCGGCATCGATTTCGTCGTCGCCGTCGCCGCCATCCAGATGATCGTCCCCGGCGTTCCCCTCCAGCGTATCATTGCCGCCACCGGCGAGAATGATGTCGTTGCCGTCATTGCCTTGCGCCACGTCATCGTTGCGTGTCAGAGCGATATAGTCGTCCCCTTCGTCTCCGCGGGCATCCATCCGGTTCGGCAGGTTGTTCCCCGCCACGATGTCGTCATCGCCCTGATTGCCTTCCACTTCAATGAGCCCCGGTACGGCGAACGGGCCGTAGAAGTCATCGTTGATCCGCACCAGCACTTCGCTGCGCGGTGCCACGGAAAAGATGATGCGGTCGCTGCTGGTCGTGCCGCGGACAAACAGGTCGCAGGCGTCCAGTTGTTGAGGCGGATCGCCCGGGTCGTTGAACAGGAACGTTTCGATACTGGTCCAGGTAATCGACGCATTCGGAGCGCCGCTCACCGTACTATTGAATTCGCCCGGATCCGCGTCCGTACCAAAGACCGCCGGGAAGA
>CALBSZ010000752.1 GCA_937967665.1 uncultured Planctomycetaceae bacterium | reverse complement strand
ATCAGAAAGGATGTCTTGCTCCATCTCCGACACGGCCGTGGCATTTTCTACGGCCTCTTTAATACGCTTGCCCGTTCGCCCCCATCCCATCAGTTGTGTCACGCGACGTGCAATTTCGGCCCTGTGGATGGGCCCTTCGACACGAATGATCTTGCACACAATGCCTGCCAGATCGACCTCGTTAAGACCCTCTGCGTTTTGGCAGGTGTGGACATCAAATTCCGCGACTTTGTATGGCTCAACGCGGATTCCCCTTCCTTCAATCTCGCCGACACGCTCTTCCCTTGCGATTTCAACAGGCTTGGTCGGCGCCGGCGCAACAAGCTGCTTGACGCCTTGGGCGCGACTTGCCCATTCAACTTTGGCCTCTTCGATAGAGGCCAGCACCTTCCGGACTTCCTCGTCCGGACGATGGAACCAGTCCGTACTCCAGATACGGTGAATGATCCAACCGCGATTCTCCAACACCGCCTGACGCAAGCGATCACGATCACGCGCCGAACGAGAACTGTGATAGTTGGCTCCGTCACATTCGATGCCAAGCAAGTATCTTCCCGGATAGTCAGGATCAACGACGGCCAGGTCAATAAAGAACCCTGCAACGCCGACCTGCGTACGAAGCTCCAGGCCTTGCTTTTCCAGGGTCCGCGCAACTTGACGCTCGAATTCTGAATCGAACTGGTCGCAGCTGGACGTGTCCGTATCCAAGATCCCGTGTTCCGCATATCGCAGGAATGTCTTCAAAGCCGCTGCGCCGCGAGTCTTTGCTCGCGACAGATCAATATAGTCAGCGGTAATGGAGGAGAAGACGGTGCAGCAGTCTCGCGACCGCGTAATCAGAACGTTAAGTCGGCGCTCGCCGCCGTCATTGGATAGCGGCCCGAACGACATTGGAGTGCGGCCATCGGGAGTTGCGGCGTAGCCTACGGATATGAAGATGACATCTCGTTCGTCTCCTTGAATGTTTTCCAAGTTCTTAACGAAGAACGGCTCTGCGGCACCGGACACGAAGAAGGATTCCAACGAGGGATCGGCGCGGCGCAGGAGTTCCAGTTCATCCAGAATCGCGTCCCGCTGTGCCACGGAAAAGGCCCCCACCCCGAGCGATTTGCCAGGGTTGTTTCGCGCGTGTTCCATGACCGCGTTGGCCACGGCTTTCGCTTCCACTTGATTGGCTCTCGTTCCCCCGCTATCGAACGAACCGCCTTCCACGAGACGAAACTTCAACCCCTGGTTTTCGCTTGCTTCTCCGGGACTCGGAATGACGTAAAGCCGGTTTTCATAGAACTCGCGATTCGAAACGGCAATCAGCGAATGATGATGGCTGCGATAGTGCCACCGGAGCATCCGCTGCGGCACATTCTGGGCACAACAGAGCCCCAGGATACTTTCCATGTCGCCTGCCTTGAGATCGTCGTCATCCTCATCAGCGTCCGCCCCGAGCATCCGACTAAAGAAACTCGTCGGCGGAAGTTGTCTACTATCACCAACGACGACGATTTGCCTGGCACGCGTGATTGCCCCTAGCGCATCGACCGGTGGAACCTGGCTTGCTTCATCGATCAGCAGCAGATCGAATTCGGTCGTGCCGGGTTCCAGATACTGGGCTACGGAAATCGGACTCATCATAAAGACAGGTTTGATGGCCTGAACGGCCCTTCCGGCCTGCGCGAGCAACCTGCGGATCGGTAAGTGCCTGCGTTTTTTCTGAATTTCTTTCCGTACCGTACCCACCTCACCGACTGCCGAACTCGAATTGGGAAGCTGCGTGAAGTGTTTGTGCGCAACCTCACGGCGGGCAAGCTCGATCCGTGACCTATCGAGTTCACGAAACTTTTGAAGCAATTTCTCGTGGGTGCTTCCATTGAAACTTGCTAAGTCGGGATTTTCGGCAAAAACTCGTCGGATCAATGTTTCGTAGTATGCCATTTCGCAACGAGCCACGGCTTCGTCAGCGGTTGTGCGCCCGCCGTGGATCTCGTTGGCAAGCTCCGCCATCCCTTCAGATTCAAGCCGACGACGTCGCGTTGCGTAGGCGACCCACTTGGATAATGCTTCCGGGGTGTCTAACCACTGCCGGAGTCGCTCTTCGAGGTCGGACAGCGGGATCTGGCCTGAAGCGTCGTGGCCAAAGGCAACCTGTGGATTCAATTGGATTGTCTGACATAGATTTCGCAGGTTCTGGACGAAGAGCCGAAGATCGTCGTTGACTTGCGTCAGGACTGGAAGTAACGGAGCGTCTTGTTTCAGGCGTGACATGACCTGCCGAAAAGCTGAAGGAATCTTCGCAGCCCGGCATCTCGCTTCCCATTCACTGATGGCAGCAAGGCTCTGCCAGTTCGTCGACTCGCCCTTCCACATGCTGCCGAATGCTTGTTGCCCCAAAGCCTGGCTAGCGTCGGACCCAATAACTCGCCGCGCCTTCTGCGCCTTGATTAATGTGTCGATAATGGAAAGTCGGGCGGAAACGGATTTTGGAGGTTGTTGTGCCAGTATTCCGCGTAACGTCGCCTGAGCGTTCCGGTAGCGACTGTTGAAGACACGTAACCAGGAATGACCATAGGCGCCAATGTCGCGGCGTGTCGGAACCAGTTCCATTTCCCACCCCGCGTCAACGACGACACCGTCCAGCTGGTCACGACAGCTTGCGAAGCTCTTACCAGTTTCAATTAAGTCGTCAATCGCTTCCCGTTGCTCTTTCCAAACGGCATTGCTAATCGACCTTCGATCGATCTCGGGCGCTTTTGCAAGCTCGTGAGCCAGCTGTAGGATGCGTTGAATTTCAGACCCTGTCGTAGGTGCAGCGATATGCAAGAGGCGTGCTAACTGGTGACTCGATGTTACCAGGCGTTCGATCTGGTCGATTAACTCCCGAATTTCAGATACTCGGCGATCGACATCCGTAGGCAACACGACATCAAGCTGCACGCCTCGCCAGGGATGCTGGTCAGGCTGGCCAATCTCGTCGACATGCTCAACCAGATCGCGCAGCAGATTTAGCCGCGTTTCCAGTTCGCGTCGAGTCCACGTATGCGGGTCGACCAAACGGAACTCGGGTGGTCGTGTTCCGATCGCTCGGAGACGCACCAATGCGCCGACCATCTGGTAAGGTGTGAAATCGGCCGGAGCAACCGGCCGGTGGATGGCTTCCAAGTGCTGGTTCAGCCTGGCCTGGCAGCTCCATAGTTCTTGACAATGATGATGCACATCACCGACGCTTGGCTTGCCCAGTGCGAGCGTGCGTTCGAGATCCTGTAATACCGTCTTTTTGTTTGCCTTGTTACTGTGCAGCTCCAGACACATGTCACCGAGGCCAATGTTGGCCAGGCGACGGTGCACAACATCTAATGCCGCCATCTTTTCGGCAATAAACAGACCCGACTTGCCGGCTGTCACCGCCGCCGCAATCAGGTTGGCGATTGTCTGTGATTTCCCCGTGCCCGGCGGCCCTTGGATCACAAGATTCCTACCACGCTTCACTTCTTCAATCGCCAAAGCCTGCGAACTGTCGGCATCAACAACATGGACGCAATTCATCGGATCAATAAGCCCGTCGATTTTGTCGTCGTCGCCACAAAGGGGTGGATCGTCGGAAAACGAATCTCGTAGCAAGGCGATCAGCAGCGGATGATTCTCCAATCCACGACCATCCGGCCAGCTCTCTGGCTGGAGATCTCGATACATGAGGAATTTTGAAAAGGAGAAAAACCACAGCACAATGTCGTTCGGAAGCACCTCCCAGCGAGGTTTGTTTTCAATGACTTTCGCGACATCAGCAAAATAGCCGGTTGGCGAGAGATCTTCGACGTCGGGCAGGTCCGGCAGTTTGATCCCGAAGTCGTCTTTGATTCTTGCCTGGATCGATAGATTGGTGTTCAGGTCGTCTTCCGTGTATGACAACTTGAACCGCGAGTTAGCTGACTTACGATTCAGACGCACTGGGATTAGCAGTAGGGGAGCATAGCGTTCGCGATCCGACTTGTCGTCCTCGTACCACTTTAGAAACCCAACTGCCAGGTAGAGGATGTTGACGCCTTGCTCTTCTTCATAGGTGCGCGCATCGTAGAAGAATTTCAAGAGCTTCCTTTGAAGCTGATCGTTCGTTAGATTCGTTTGCAGCTTGTCATCGCAATGCCGTTCTGCGACTCCGTCAACGATCTCGTCATCATCTGGCTGAAACAATAGCAGGTCGCCGTCTTCACCAACTTCCCAATCATTTTCAGTGCCGTCAGAGGAATCGTCGTCCGCTGCTGATCGCGGAAGAAGTGTCATCGACTTACCGTCGACAACAAGGTGCTGATAGACCTGATGCCCGATTTCGTCGACGATTTCAAGTCGACTGGACCTGGAATTGTTTCTCGACGTGTTGATCAGTCGATTACGTGTTGTCAGGTCAAGAAGTTCCTTCCTGGCATTTTCAAGGATTGAATGAAGAACGGAATCGTTGGACATTAGTCGGTTTTCTTACTCGGGTGTCGAAGCAATGATTGTTCTCGCCGTCCGTGGTCCCACGTTGATCGTCCGTATCTATCGCGGTTTGCGACTCTTGCTCGTTCGCTTTGCCCAACCGGACGGATATTCTCCGGAGTTGTTTATTAAGCGCAGAATCTCGATCAAGTCCTCCTTCTTCAGCAAGCGGTAGTTGTTGATTGGATGCCGAAACACGGGTATGCGTCCGTCGCGATCCCAGTTACGTATCGTATTCTCAGCGACGCCCAAAAACGCAGCGGCTTCCTTGACCGTAAGAAAATCACTCATAGTTTTCACGCTTCGGACTCCTGTAACTGGCAACACCCCCGTATGGGTTAACATCAAACCTTACCAAAAGCTGGCGCAAATGGAAGCCTCCGCGCTCATTATTCAGAGAAAGGTGCACAGTTTGGCGAGTCTTTATGTCCTGCGCGGTAAAGCTCGTTGTTCGTTTCGTAACCGTGGCACCAAATACAAACATGA
Organism: uncultured Planctomycetaceae bacterium; assembly: GCA_937967665.1. Lineage (GTDB taxonomy): Bacteria > Planctomycetota > Planctomycetia > Pirellulales > Pirellulaceae > CALBSZ01. Next base: position 104 of record CALBSZ010000752.1, on the reverse strand, counting down.
TCGTATCGTACCAGGTCAAATAAACCGCCGCGCCGCGTGGATAGGGACTAAATTGTCGGAGGGCGCGTTAGAACGGTTCCCAGCAGTTCCTCCTCGGCCAATGA
>CALBSZ010000751.1 GCA_937967665.1 uncultured Planctomycetaceae bacterium | reverse complement strand
GACAGCGGTAACCGGAGGCGCCATCAACGCACACGATGTGCTGGAATGGGAACTGTCCACCGGTGCCGGCGACTTGGGACTCAAAGCCGAAAAGATCGATATCAGCCAACACGCGAACCTGCTGCAAACCGGCACGAACGTCTTGGCCATTCACGGGTTGAATGTCACGGTTGACGACGAGGACTTTCTGGTATCCCCGGAATTGATTGGCACCGACTACCAAACCGTGCAGCTAAACGATCTGAAGTATTTTTCCACCCCTTCGCCCGGCGGTCCCAACGGTACCGGCACGGACGCGCCTGCCGGGCCCGTTTCCTTTTCGCAGGAAAACGGTACGTTTGCCAACTCGCTGTCCTTGCAGCTGTCTGTCGCGTCGCCAACCGCGACGATTCGCTACACGACAGACGGTTCGTTGCCTGACGAAACATCGACAGTGTATAGCGGCAACATTCAACTCACGACTTCTACTCGCATTCGCGCTCGCGCGTTCGACAGCGGACGCGTCCCCGGACCAGTCCGTAGTGGAGTCTTCATCGCACTGGATTCGTCAGTCACCGATTTTCAAGGTGGCGGCGCTGCCTTCCAGTCCAATCTGCCGCTGATCGTGCTCGACTCCTTTACCGCCGGTAACGCGGAAACGGAAGCCACGTTGCTGGTTCCCGCGGCGGGAGTCTTTATCGATACGGACGATACGGGCGTCGCAGCGATCAACGGAATCCCCGACTACAGCGGACGTTTGGGAATGCGCATCCGCGGCCAGACCTCACAGGGATTCGCCAAGAAGCCGTACGCTCTGGAAACGTGGGGCGAGGGCCACAGTGACACGATGCCGATCCACGCGCACGACGCGGAAGACTCCGCCGCGTCCTTTTTCGAACTGCCGCCCGATTCCGATTGGGTCCTGAACGGTCCCTATTCCGACAAGACGCAGCTCAACAACTTCCTCACCTTCATGTGGAGCGCCGAGATGGGCCAATACGCGCCGCGCGTGAAACTGGTGGAGGTCTTCGTCAATTCGGACAACGGTTTGGTCAGCTACCCGGGAGACTATCGCGGCACCTATGTACTGATGGAGAAGATTAAGGTCTCCAACGATCGCGTCGATGTGACCAACCTGTCGCCCGCCGACAACAGCGAACCGGAAATCTCCGGCGGCTATATCTGGAAGAAGGACAAGCCCGGCGCGGGCGACATCCCGTTCACCACGAACAGCGGACAGCAGCTGCGTCACGTAGAGCCGGGCGACGATGTCATAACACCCGCCCAAACCGCCTGGTTGACCAATTACCTCAACGAGTTCGAAGGGGCACTTTACGGCGCCAACTTTACCGACCCGGAACTTGGCTACGAGGCCTACATCGATGTGAACTCGTGGGTGGACACCTGGCTGCTGGTGGAATTTACCAAGAACATCGACGGTTTCCGACTCAGTACGTACTACCACAAGGATCGCGGCGGCAAGATCAAACAGGGACCGGCGTGGGACTATAACCTGTCGCTGGGGAACGCGAACTACGGCACCGGCGCGTTCTACGACAGCTGGTACCACGACATCCTGAATAACGACAATTACCCGTATTGGCGGCGGTTGTTCGAGGACCCCGATTTTGTCCAGGCGATTATCGATCGCTGGTACGAACTGCGCACCGACCTGTTCTCCGACACCTCGCTGTTGGCCGACATCGATGCCAGTGTGTTTCAACTGACCAACGGCAACCCGGATCCCCGAGTTGGCGATCAGACGAACCCGATCTCGCGAAACTTCACCAAGTGGTCGTCGGGTTCATACGGAACCGACATCTATCATTGGCCCAACTGTTTCTTCGGTGTCGGTAGCTGCCCGGCCTCGCCGCTGGGTGGCGCTCCCACCTACTACATGGACACGATTGCCATTAGCAAATGGTTTGTCCAGAATCGTGCGGCCTGGATCGACAGCCGGTACGTCACGGCGCCAACCGTGGTCACCAGCGGCACCGACGTCACCATTACGGCTCCCAGCGGTGTGATCTACTATACCTTGGACGGTTCGGACCCAAGGGGCGACGGCGGAGTGATTGCGTCCGGAGCGATCGAGTACACCGGTTCGTTTTCGGTGCAGGATAACACGGTCGTGACCGCGAGGGCCTTTGACACCAGCCATCTCATTGCCGAAACAACGTTCTGGAGCGCGCCGGCAACCGG
>CALBSZ010000750.1 GCA_937967665.1 uncultured Planctomycetaceae bacterium | reverse complement strand
GCGAGTGCGCCGCGCTTTAATGCCTTGTCGGATCCAGGCTTCCTCCTGGGCAAGCTTCTTGTCGAACAGCGCGTTCTGCTTCTCTTCGGCTTCCAACGCCGCGGCTTTCCGCGTCAGGAACGTCTCGTAATCGCACGACCAATCGAAAATCCGCCCGCGGTCGATTTCCAGGATGCGATTTGCCATCTTCCGCAAGAACACCCGGTCATGTGTCACGAACATCAACGTCGCATTCCAGCGGCTGAGAAAATCTTCCAGCCAGGTAATCGCATCGATATCCAAATGGTTCGTTGGCTCGTCCAGCAGCAGCAAATCCGGCGTGGAGACGAGTGAACGGGCCAGGAGCACACGGCGTTTCATGCCGGACGACAACGTTTCGAAGCGGAGTTCGGCGTCAAGCTGCATGCGTGAAATGATTTGCTCGACGTTGTGCTGCTGTTTCCAGGAACTCTGTTCTTCAACCGCGTCGTCCACCGGACCGCAGCCCTGCTGGATGATTTCCGCGATGGTACCCGTCATGCCCCGCGGCACGTCCTGCGGCAGCAACGCCACGTGCGTTTGTGGGGCGAACAGGATGTCGCCCGCGTCCGGCTTTTCGTCGCCGCACAGCAAGCGCATCAGGGTCGTCTTGCCCGCGCCGTTGCGGCCCAGCAAACCGATCCGCTGCCCGACTTCGATCTGGCAATTCACGCCGTCCAGCAGGGCCGGACCGCGAAAACCAATGGTGACGTCCTTGAGTGTAATCAGAGCCATGGGTCGAGACGCGAGCAGGGAAGATCGTATAAAAACGCGTTATTATCGCGTAGCCGTCGCTTTCGCGTAAGGCCGGTGGTGGCGGAATCGTCGTGTTACGCAAGGTTGCTAGTTGAACAGCGCCAAGTGGGTTTGAACTCGCGTGCGTAAGGTCTAGCAGTGATTCTGTTTAACCCTTAGCCGCAGGCGCCGGCTCAATGCGTACGCCGGCGCCTGCGGTATTGGGGTTAAACGGCGTGCGCATATGCACGAAACCATTACTACCAGCAGTCAAACCTGGCGCTGTCCAAGTAGGATTTCGGCACACGGAGCGTGCCCTGCGTGGTCGTTCGAAAAGTAAGCGTCCTAAAGTTGTGGTGACGGCTGCTGCGGGGCTATAATATACGTTTTCGTATCCTGCCCAGCTTTGTCACGCGACCGCAACTTTGTCACGCGACGACGGGCCCCGTGGCCCGCCTCCCACACACCTTACCTTGAAGGCCAGAACCATGAAAATGCTGAACGCGATCTGTCTCCTTGCCATCTGCTGTTTCCCCCTGAGTGTTGTTGGTGCCGACGACGACGGATTCGTTTCGCTGTTCGATGGCAAGACACTGGAAGGCTGGGACGGCAACCCCGATTTCTGGAGCGTCCAAGACGGCGCCATCACGGGCCAGACGACGGCGGAAAAACCGACCAAAGGCAACACGTTCATCATCTATCGCCAGGGCGAACTCGGCGATTTCGAATTGCAGCTCGAATACAAGATCATCGGCGGCAATTCGGGCATTCAGTACCGCAGCTTTGAAGTCGACCCAGTCAAGGCCAAATGGGTTGTCGGTGGCTACCAGGCCGACTTTGAAGCGGGCAACACCTATTCGGGAATCCTGTACGGCGAACGGTTTCGCGGCATCCTGGCGAATCGCGGACAGCAGACCGAATTGGTACGTAACGATGGCAAGTTTTCCGTGAAAGTGGTCGGCTCGGTCGGCGATTCCAAGACGATCCAGACCAAGATCAAGAAAGAAGATTGGAATCACTACACGATCACCGCCAAGGGCTTTCACTTTGTGCACAAGATCAACGACGTGGTCACCTGCGAATGCACGGACAATGACGAACGGGAACGCCGTGCGACCGGCATCCTGGCGCTGCAGCTGCACGCCGGGCCACCGATGAAGGTGCAATTCCGTAACATCCGTCTCAAAACCCTGGACGCGAAGTAAGTTTGGGTCGGTGGGTAACGTTCCCTGCGGCCGCGCCATCAAATGACGCGATCATCATTCCGGCACAGGTTGGCCCTTGGCGCCGCGCGACGACGCTCGTTCGCGGAGAGAAACGCGACATTGATTTTTTCTTGTTCTCAGAGGTTGCTTTCATGATTCGACGATTCCTGACGTTCCTTCTGCTACTGCTCCTCGCCACGCGGGCGACTTGGGCACAGGACGCGCCCCCGAAGCCGCTCCGCGCGCTGCTCATCGCCGGCGGCTGTTGCCACGACTACAGCAACCAGCAGAAAGCGCTGTGCGAAGGGATTCAGGAACGCGCAAACGTACGCGTCGATGTCTACTGGACGGACAATTCAACCACCGCGCCCGTTTTGCCGCTGTACGGGAAGCTCAACTGGGCCGAAGGCTACGACGTCATCATTCATGACGAATGTGCGGCGGGCATCAAGGATCCAGCGATCGTCAATCGCATTGTCCAGACCCATCAGAAGATTCCGGCCGTGCACCTGCACTGCGCGATGCACAGTTTTCGGACAGGTACCGATGCGTGGTTCAAGCACCTCGGCCTGCAGTCCAGCGCGCATGGCCCCCAGGTGCCGATCGCCATTCATTTTGTGGACACCAAGCACCCCATTACCGAAACGCTCAGCGATTGGACGACGATTCCGGAAGAACTCTACAACAACGTCAAGGTTTTGGATGCCCATCCGCTGGCCGTCGGCAAGCAGGAAATCGGCGGCGACAAGCCGCGGGTCGCGGAAGCGATTGTCGCGTGGACCAACGAAGCCCAGGGCGCTCGCAGCTTCAGCACGTCGCTGGGTCACAACACGGCAACGGTCCAGGATCCTCGCTACCTGGAACTGGTCACCCGTGGCCTGCTGTGGGCTTGCGGGAAACTGACGCCCGCGTATTTGAAACCGTACGACGGCGAGCACGACGTGACGTTCATCGACAAAACCAAAGTGCAGGCCCCGCAGGCTTCGGACCTGGGCCAGAAGCCGGACGAGGCCACCCTGGTGAAGCTCAAGGCATCGAGTACGCAGTCTGGTCATCCCGCGCATCATGCGATTGACGGCGATGCCAACACGCGTTGGTGCGCCAACGGCCACAGCTACCCGCAGTCCCTGCAATTCGAATTCGAAAAACCGCACCAATTGCACGAAATTCAGATCACCTGGGAGTTTGTCGAACGCTGGTACCAGTACCGGGTCGAAGGCTCGACCGACGGCAAGACCTGGCAGACGCTGCTGGACCAGAGCAACAACGACCGCGTTGTCTCCGCGGCCGAGTCGCTGGGCGAACATGAGCCCGTCAGGTTTGTCCGCATCGTGGGATTGGCATGCCAGAACGGGTGGTGCAGCATCCGCGAGGTGAAACTGCGCGGCGAGGGCCTGAAGACGGTGTGGCCTGCCGCCGACAACAGCAAGGGCGATTTTAGTCCGCTGCAGGCCGATGCCAACGTGAAACGCGGGAACACGATCCCCCGCATTGAGAAACTCACTCCCGAACAGGAAGCGGCCATCCTCAAGGACGTGCGGGTCCCTGACGGTTTTGACGTGACCGTGTTCGCATCGCCCCCCGCGGTCAACTACCCGGTTTTCGTGGCGGCGGCCGTCGACGGTACTCTTTATGTGAGCTCCGACGGCAACGGTTCTTTAGGCCGCGACCCACAGCGCGGGCGCGTGATTCGTCTGCGAGACCTGGACGGGGACGGGCGCGCGGACGAAACGAAAATCTTTTGCGAAATTGATGCGCCTCGCGGCCTGGTCTGGGACCATGATCGGCTGTATCTCATGCATCCACCCAACTTAAGCGTCTTTATCGACAACGATGGCGACGGCGTGGCGGACGAACAGCGAACACTGGTCAAGAACCTGGCATTCGGCTACGACAAGCGTCCCGCCGATCACACAACCAACGGCGTCAGCCTGGGCGTGGATGGCTGGCTGTACATCGCCGGCGGCGACTTTGGTTTCATGGACGCCGAGGGGACCGACGGTCGCAAAGTGACGCATCGCGGCGGCGGCGTCCTGCGCGTTCGCCCCGACGGTACCGGCCTGGAAGTCTATTCCACCGGCACGCGGAACATTTTGGAGGTCGCCATCAGCCCGCAAATGGATATGTTCGCGCGGGACAACACCAATGATGGCGGCGGCTGGGACGTGCGGCTGCACCATTTCACGGGTGCCGAGGACCACGGCTATCCGCGGCTTTACAAAAACTTTAACGACGAGTGCGTGCAGCCGCTGGCGGACTATGGAGGCGGTTCGGGTTGCGGCGCGGTCTACATCGATGAACCCGGTTTTGGAAAATGGAACAATGCTCCTTTCACCGCCGACTGGGGAACCGGATCGCTCTATCGCCACACCGTATCACCTCACGGCGCCACGTTCCAGGAAACCGCGCCGCCCGAATCGTTCATCCGCATGACGCGGCCCACCGATGCGGACGTCGACGGCAACAGTCGTGTCTACTGCGCCAGTTGGCGCGGCGCCACGTTCAAGTGGGCGGGTCCCGACGTCGGCTATATCGTCTGTGTCCGGCCGAAAGATTTTCAGCCGAGTCCCCTGCCGGATTTCGCCGCCGCGACCGATGCGGAATTGATCCAGTTGCTACAGTCCCCCAGCTATCGCCGCAGGATGGAGGCTCAACGGGAACTCATGCGACGCGGCAATCCGGCGTTCCGTCAGCTGCTGGAGCGCGGCGTAGCGGCGCGTAGTACCGAACGCAACCTGCTGGACCACCTGCAAACCGCGGCCACAGACATGGAATGCGTGGCGGCGCTCGGTCATGCCGATCCCGTGGTGGTGCATACCGCCATTCGCTGCCTGGCGAAGCGGCAGGCCATGGCGGAGTGCTTCCAGGCGCTGGATTCCGGCGACGTCCCGGCCCGGCCCGTACTGCGCGCCCTGGCAAGGATGCACGATTCGCAGGTCGTCAGCAAGTTGATCACGCGATTATCCACGGCCAGGTCACAGGAACTGCGTAACGAAATCCTGGCGGCGCTCAGCCGGCTGCATTTTCGCGAAGGAACGTGGAAAGGGGATTCCTGGGGGACGCGCCCCGATACACGCGGACCGTACTATCAACCGGAAGCGTGGAGCCAGACGGCCAGGATCGCGACGGTGCTGCAGCAGTACCTGGACAACGCCGGTGCCGAAGATGCCTCGGCCTTGATTGAAACCATGCAGCGCAATCGAATTCCGGTCAACGATTCACTCGAACGGATCCTGCAAATGGCCGCGTCGAATGACAAGCTGCTGGCGGCGGCAATCGGTCGCCTGGTGGCCACCAGCGATATCTCCGACGCAGGAACGAAGCTGCTGCTCAAAACCGCGATGCGGCAAGACGTTCCTGCCGCGGTGCTAACCGACGCCGTGATCTGCCTTGCCCGCTCGAACGCGCCCGAATCCGCCCACGCCATGCTCACTGCACTCGCGCAACTGGATTCGGCCGCCGACGCGGAACGCCTGCGCGACCGGGCTCGCAACGCGTTTATCAATGCAACCGCGCTGGACACGCAGGTGACCGCATTCGACAAAGTGGCTCAATCCAGCGACAGCGCGCAGGGACTCTGGGCCGATGCCGGATTGTTGGCGATTGCCACCAACAGCGACAGCAGCCCGGAATCACGTGCCCTGGCGGTTCAAAGCATCGACGACGCCTGGCAGCTTGACTCGCGACGCGGACGACTCATGCAAGCCGCTGCGAAAATCAACAATCGCTTTCTGGATGAACGGATTCTGCAAGCCGGCCAGGATCCGGATGCCAAGATAGCCGCGATTGAGAAAGCCGTGATCGATCAGATGAAGATCACTCCCAAGTCGCTCGACACGTCGCCGCGCATCCATGCATTGCCCGTCGAGGAGGCCGTGACGGCCGCGGTCACGCGGACGGGGGACATCGCACACGGGCAACAGATTTTTCAGCGTGCCAACTGCGCCAAGTGCCATACGGTGCGGCAGGACGAGCTGCAGAAAGGCCCGTTTCTGGGCAATATCGCCAGGACATACAAGCGGGAGGAATTGGCAACCGCCATCCTGATCCCCAGCAAGACCATCGCGCAGGGCTTCGCGACCAACGGCATCCAGACGGTCGACGGCGTCCAACTCACCGGCTTCGTGACGAGTGAATTGAGCGATCGTGTCACCATTCGCGATCAGCAAGGCAAGGAATTCACCATCATGAAGGAAGACATCGAGCAGCGTCAGACGCTCCCGGTTTCCGTGATGCCCACGGGCGTGTTGAACGAGTACTCGATTCACGACTTCGCTTCCCTACTGGACTACCTCCAGTCGCTGGTGCCGCCGGAAGCCGGCGCTGGCGGATAGCTTCGCCGAGCCGTAGCCTCGAGCCGTTCCTAACCGCCGGCGACGGGCGCGATGAGAACCAATTCATCGCCGTCGTTCAGCGGGACGTTTTCATGTTGCGCGACGTTGCCCACGTGGTTGCCCGACACGGAGAGCAAGCAAGTCCCGGGCAGCTCGCCGCCGAGAAGCGATTCGATTTCCGCAAGGGCTTGGTCAAGCGAGGAACCGGTGGGCAGATCCAACGACTCCGGGACGTCATTGGCCTGATGATAGCTGCGTCCGGTAATCACAACATTGATCTTCATGCTACTTGCCTCCACAGACGGGACAGTCGGGGTTGCGGACGAGCTTCACGTGCGAGGTGCGTCCCTGATATCCGTCGTAGGTAAACAGGGTCCCCCACTGCGGCTTGCCCGTTTCGGCGAGGATCTTGATCGCCTCCAACGCAGCCAGTGCTCCGGGCGCGCAGGAGATGGCGCCGCCCACAGGAAACCGTTCTTCAAATGGCGGCGGTTCTGGATAGACACCGTGCAGGCAGGCCGATTCGCCGGGCCGCACGACGATCAGGGTCCCGGTCATGCCCCACTGCGCCGCGTCGATGAAGGGGATGCCCGCGTCGACGGAAACGCGGTTCAGTCGCAACCGTTCCGTAAAGGTCGGCGGACATGACAGGATGATATCGGCTCGCTCGGCAAGTTCGCGTGCTTCGTCATCATCGGGTTCGTGATCGATGGCCTCGACGTTCACGAAGCGATTCATGGTCTGAAGATACGCGCCGAAATGTCCGGCGCGGGGCTGGCCCAGCACCGATTCGCTTCCCAGCACCTGCCGATTCAGGTCGGGCGAAATCATCTCGCCGCCATGGGCGATGATGACGCGGCCCACGCCAGCCATCACCAGCATTTGCGCAGCCGGGCCTCCCATGCCGCCGACGCGCGTCACCACGGCGGTGGCGTCCTTCAGCCTTTGCTGGCCGGCCAGCGACAAAACGCCGGGGCCGAGCTGCCGGTCGTATCGTTCCAATTCCGGTTGGGTGAGGTTGTGGCTATCGATGGTCATTCCACTCCTGTTGGTAATCCGGCGTAATACGTAACGTTTCTAGGGATTTCAGCGGCGTCCATGCCGGAAGTCGCCCGGAAAATCGTCCCGGGGGATGAGACTTCGCGGGCGGCTGTTTATAATAAAGCTGTCTTGTAGGTTCCAGCAACCACACGGGTCATTCGGCATGAACTTCTTTTCCATTACTGACGCCGATCTTCCTCCGATCACGCCACCGGACGACACCACGGTGGCCGCCCCGCAACCCGCTGCTCCGGCCGCGGTCGAGAAAACCGCGGCGACAACGGCCCGGCGTCGCGCTGACACCAACGAGAGTTCCGTCGCAGGGGGACTGTTGTGGCTGGGAGCCTTCGCCGTGGCCCTGGCCATCATGCACTTCCTGATTCCCCGCATTGCGGAAAATGTCCAGTATTCGATGACGCGCGGCCGCCTGCAAGCCGAATACGAAATCGCTTCGCAGCAACTGGACTTGCCTGATACTTCCCTGCATAACCTTTCTCATGCCTACCAGCTGGTTTCGCAGCGTGTGGGACCAAGTGTCGTGCACATCGACGTGACCACCCAGGAAGAAGAAAAACCGGAAGCCGGCAAGTCCGGTCTGTTTCATTCCCTTCCGTTCCGTTTTGAAGGCCAGGGCTCCGGTGTCTTAATGGACAGCGAGGGCTACATCCTGACCAACCATCACGTCATTAAGGGAGCTTCCGAAATCACCGTCAAACTGGCCGATGGCCGGCAGGTAATCGGATCGATCGTCGGAATCGACCAGGATACGGACCTGGCCTTGTTGAAGATCCAGGCGGACAAGCTGGTTGCCGCCAACTGGGGAGATAGCGAACGCCTGGACATGGGCGCGCTGGTCTGGGCGGTCGGCAGCCCGTTCGGGTTGCAGCATTCGATCACGTTCGGCATTCTCAGCGGGAAGCATCGCGGCGGCTCGGCGGGGACGCCCTACCAGGATTTCCTGCAGACCGACGCGGCCGTGAACCCGGGCAACAGCGGCGGCCCGCTCGTCGACAGCCATGGGCGCGTGGTCGGCATCAACACCGCCATTATTGGAGACGCTTATCAGGGCATCAGCTTCGCCATTCCGAGCCGCGTTGCCCGCGACGTCTACCAGCGGCTGAAGACCAGTGGTCGTGTCTCGCGCGGCTGGCTGGGCGTGGCGCCCGACGACATGACCGCTCGCCGCGCGGAGGCCCTGGGCAGCGCGGCAGGTCGCGGAGTCTTCATTGCGGCGGTCGTGGACAGTCCCGACCTGCCCTCCCCCGCCGGCAAGGCAGGAATTCGCGAAGGCGACGTCCTGCTGGACTGGAACGGCAGCCAGGTTAACTCGCCGATCGACCTGATTCGATTGGTCGGAGAAACCGCGGTGGGAGACGCCGCCGATGTCACCGTCCTGCGCGACGGCAGCGAGCTGACGCTGAGTGTCACGATTGCCGAACGCCCGGCTTCTTGAAGTCTTCTTTTCCACCGCGTCTCGCCGCGACAGCTGCTAGCACATAAATTTGCATTGACGCGGATGGCAAAATCATCACAATTCGGACCTCGACTGTACGGCCAGGTCCGCGCGGTCACCTGCACTGAAATGGATTTCAGCGCAGCCAGCATGCCAGGCAAGGAGGCCGCACGTCATGCCACCGATCCGTCAGCGCCGCGTGGGCGTCAATCTTCGCGAAATACTTCCCCAGTGCCGGATTGCCGGCGCCGAAGAGATCTACTTCACTTCCTGCACGGCTGACTGGCGCAACTGCCAGCCGGGCGACCTGTTCGTCGCCACCGTGACTCCCACCGAAGATGGACACGACTTCGTCGACGAGGCCATTCGTCGCGGCGCCGCTGCCGTCGTGAGCGAGCGGTTGTTGCCGGTCCCCGTCGCTCAGGCCATTGTACCGGATTCGCGCCGAGCGCTCGGCCATGCCTGCCAGGCGCTCGCGGAATTCCCGACACGACAGATGACCACCGTCGGCGTGACCGGGACCGCGGGCAAAACCGTCACCAGCTTGCTTGTCGCCTCGGTGATGGAGTCGGCGCAGCGACGAGTCGGCATGACCAGTTCTGTCGGCAATTGCGACTCGGTCGAAATACAAGCCGCGGAAGAAGCGACTCCCGGCACAGCGGAACTGGCCAATTGGCTGGCCCGCATGACGCGTCAAGGCTGCGACGGCGCGGTCGTCGAAATGTCCAGCGTCGCCTTGGCGCAGCATCGCCACGCCGGCCTGGAACTGGACGCCGCGATTATCACCAACCTAAAACGCGATCACCAGGATTACCACAACAGTGTCCTGCAGTATCGGCGCGCCAAGGCGCGCATCCTGGAGGCCCTGAAGCCCGAGGGTTTTGTGGTGATTAACGCGGACGATCCCGGCAGCCGACAACTGCTGCCCAAGATTTCTCGCCCCACCATCACGATCAGCATGCGTGGTCCCGCCGAATTGACGGCCACCGTGATCGAACAATTCCCCAGCGAACAAACGTTTCTGCTGCACGCCGGAAACGAGACCGTACCGGTGCGGACTCGGATGGTCGGCGACCATCACGTCTACAACTGCCTGCAAGCCGCCGCGTTTGGGCTGGTCTGCGGCATGAGCCTGACTGATGTGGTGCGAGGGCTGGAAGAGGTCGATTTCATTCCTGGCCGCATGGAGCGGCTGGAATGCGGCCAGCCTTTCAGTGTGTTTGTCGATCATGCTCGCACGCCCGACGCTTTGCTCGCCGCGCTGCGTACGGCAAAGAAGGTGGCCGAGCGACGGGTGATTTGCGTTTTTGGTCCGGAAGGATCTTATGATCCCCGCCTCCGCCCGGAGCTCGGACGCATTTTGGAACGGGGCGCCGACGTATCCGTCGTGACCAGCAACAACGCTGGCTTCGAAAAGCCGCTGCAGATCATCCACGATGTGCTGGACGGCTATGACAAGGTCGCTCGCGCCCACGTCATGCCCAATCGGAAACATGCGATTGAATGGGCGCTGCAACAGGCTGGCCCGGGTGACTGCGTGCTGATTGCCGGGAAAGGACAGGTCAAGGTGGAACGCATGGACGGCCGCGAGTTCCCTCATGACGACCGCGAAGTCGCGCGACGCTGGCTCCATGACGTCGGTGCCCAATTGGACTACGCCAAGGCTGCGGCACCAACATTCCCCCGGCTGGCCTCTTAAGAAAACATTCAACTGGAGTTGCAGGGAAACGAATCGAAACCGCTCACCATCGATTCCCACTGGCTGCCACGAAACCATGAACCTGACCTTGAACCAACTCACGGACATCATTGCCGGCCGGCTGCGGTTCGGTCGTGGCGTTGCGGCTCAGGCCGGAGACGAAGTCGTTGGTCGCGTCGCGGGCGACAGCCGCGTGGTTGCCCCTGGAGATCTCTTCTGGCCACTGGAACGGGACCCGCACATCGCCGCGCGCTACACGGACGAAGCGTTTGAGAACGGCGCCTGGGGCGTCGTCACAGACAACGCAGCGGTGAGTCCTCCTGACCATGGCTTTGTCATTCATGTCGACGACGCCAAATGGGCGCTTTGGCAGGTCGCGCGCGACGCACGCCTTCCCTTTCGCGGAATGATGATTCAGGTTTCGGGAATCGTGGGAAAGTCCGTCACGGCGCGCATGATCGACGGCGCGCTTTCCGCCAGGCTGCATGGGACCGCGTCGTCCAGCGACTTGCCGAAACCAGCCGCCGTAGCGCTGGCCCTGCTGGACGTGGACGCGTCCGCCGAATACGCCGTCGTAGAAACGCCCTTCAACTCCGCCGCCGAAGTTGCCGCGAATTCGCACTTGTGCTGTCCGGACATTATCGCTATTACGTCTCTCGAAAGGTCACTTCCGAGCGGCTTCGATTCCGAAGCCGAACTGGTAGATTCGATTCGTACGTTGATTACCCGGTTGCCGTCCAACGGCCTGGCCATCCTGAATGGTGACGACCCGATATGCCGGCGCTTAGGACGCCTGCGGAAAGCGGGCGTAGTGTGGGTGGGACGAGGATCCGACTGCAACGTCGCGGCCCGCGACGTGCAGACGCACGACGGCCGGGTGAGTTTTAACTTGGATGGACAGGATTTCGAACTTCCAATTTGGGGACGGCACTTTGTTACCTCGGCGCTGGCGGCCATCGTCGTCGCCCGGCGCTGCGGGTTGCAGGATGCAGAAATCGCTGCGGCTTTGCGAGGTTTTCGGCCGCTGCCCCAACGGTGCGAAGTTTGTTATGTGGGAGACATTTGTGTGGTGAACGACACCTCAGGCGCCCGTCCAGTCGATACCCTGGCGGCCCTGGACGTGTTGTGGGAATGCACGGCACGGCGTCGCGTCGTGGTGGTCGGAGAACTAAGCGTGACGCGGTCCGCGGAGGCGGCGTTCATTGGCGAGGCGATCGCCTATCGGGTCGCGGCCGATCGACTGATCACGTTTGGCAACATGGCGGAATCCGTGGCTCGGGGAGCTCGCGGGGCCGGTTTACCTGCCGGTCGCGTCGAAGTCTGCGAGGACCTGGAGACGGCCAGGAAACGGATAGCAGACGTCGTTGAGCCGGGCGATGCCGTGCTCGTCAAAGGAAATCGAGCGTCGCATCCGATTGTGGATCAAATCATCGCGGGTCAAAGGGAGTTACAAACCAACGGTCGCGATAGGCGGCCGTGACGAAAAAGTGGAAGCTTCACTGTCAGTGTCGGGTTTGCGGGAACCTGGCGCTACCCTCCCTCCTGGGTTGAAGCAACTGGTTTACTGACAAAGTTTCTGGGTCGACTGAGTCAGTAAACGCTTCGCAGTGAAGCTTAATACTGGCGGCCGGAGCGACCTCATACGAGGTCGCTCCGTCGCCAGGGAACACCAGCAGCCGGATTCGCCAATGCGAATCCGGCTGTTCTGTTTAAGCCGCTCGCCCACGGAACGCGCGTCGTACCGGTGTTACACGACAGTCTGTACAGTATCGCCGCCGGTGATGCGGAAGTTCATGTCGCCCGAATCGGTGACGTGGAAGTCATTTCCGGTGTCGCCGTTCACACCGTCTCTTGCGCCGTCGGGACTGAAGGTACTGAATTGGGACGGGAGTGTGACGTGATTCAATTGCCATTCGTCCAAGGCCGCGCGCAGGGCACTGGTATCGGCATCATCGTCCGTGGTGCCCGAAATCATCAAGTCATCACCAGCGTTTCCGTGCATGCCATCGCTCCCCGCGCTGCCGATGACGATGTCGTTGCCCGTGCGCCCGAACAAGGTGTCGTCATCATCGCCACCGACAACCACGTCGTTTCCGACGTCGCCGGACAGGATATCATCATCGGCCAAGCCTAACCGCCTATCGCCCCCTGTCCCCCCCGCGCCCACGTCATCGCCGCTACCGCCAAGCAGAATGTCGTTGCCGTCCATCCCTGCCAGTTCGTCATTTCCAGCTCCGGCATCGGCGAAATCGCTTCCGGGTCCCAGGTCGATCTTGTCGTTGCCCCCGCCGCTGTTCACGACGTCATCACCAACGCCCGTCAGGATCGTGTCGTCGCCGTCACCCGTGGTCACGGTATCGGCACCGCCGCCGCCATCGACATAGTTGTCCCCTGCGCCGGCAGTTGTAATCTGGGTGTTGAAGTGACTCAAGTTGCCGGCGACAACGATTTCATTGTCTCCATCACCGGCATCGATGATGATGGTGTTGCCAGTCGGGATCATGTGGAAGTTCGTTTCGTTTAATTGCACGTTGACTACTCCGCCGCCGCCATTACTGACCACGATGCGGTCCGGACCGCCGGTGCCAGTGCAATTCAGGTCGCCACCGGCGATCGCGCATCCGCCAGGCGTCGCGGTGGGGTTCAGTAAACTGCTACTGGCCGTCGTGGGACCGGTGAGGGCGCCCGGTCCCGAGAAAGCCGGCGAGAAGGACGAACCCGAGCCGAGGGTGAACGGCGGATCAGTCGACTCATCGACGATGGCCCCTTCCAAAAAGGCTGCGGAATCGAATTCGTCCAGGACCGTGCCGTCCGGAAGCTGCGTGAACGTGCGGTTCATATCCCCAGCGGAATGCGAGGCAATGGTGAACTTGATCTTATCATTCTCGCCGTTGGCGTTGATATCCCCGCCGAGCGGAATCTCGATGTTAAAGTGCCCGATATACGGAGATACCTCCGGCGGTGGAATCAACCCGAAGTTCGGCGCGTCCTGATCGAAGGTCGCCTAATAAACAGTTATCATGTTGGCCGGTCCGTTATCCGGCAAGAAGACACTGGCGCCGTCAGGTTGCCCGGCAAAGTCGCGCCCAGGGCGCGAGTCGACGTCCGTCACGGTGATATCGAAAAACACGTCGAAGAAGCTGTCAACGAAGAATTGCTGGCCGTCAAGTGCGGCCGGATCGACGACATCATCGGGCACGGGAGGCAGGTCGCTGCGGAGACAACCTTCCTGGCCGGCAGGGTCCGTTTGATCGACGGCACAGGCTTGACCGAGCGAAGAGGGACCGGGTGCGGACGATCTCTGCGATGAAAGTGTGATGGTGACAAGGGAATCCACGAAGCCGTAACCGTCGATGCTGTCTCCCAACGCATTACCTGGATCGCTGGCCAGCGGTATCGGATAGGGACCGCCGCTGAGATCCAGGCTGACTAGTTCGGTATCGAAGACGAGTGTCGTCAGCAGACTTCGATCTTCCAGTTGTTCGGCCTGCGGACGGCGAAGCCGGTGGGACAAGCGGTTGGTGCGATGACGTCGTCGGTTACGCGTTTTCATGGCAATTCCTCCGTTTGATGGGGTAGCGGCAACCGTTCGCCGTTCGGCTCAGCGTGCTGCAAGACGAAACCTGGGGCCGTAAGTCAATACGCCCGGGATCTTACAGGTAGGTTTTAAAATATGCAAATATTTTTCATGTTTTTTATCTGCTATCGCGGGCTCAGATAAGTGGTCAAAAGAACCGTTCCGTTGCCGTTTGCATGACGGGTAACCTGGTGCTGGTCGCTGTCGGCCTTACCGCTGGCTGTCAAATTGACAGGCATCTTGGCAGCTTCCACCGTGTTTCCCACGGGAGGCTTCCGGGCGACCGCATCCGTCTTGTGGTAACTCCTGAATACACGGCTGTTTACGGAATCGCAATGGTTTTGGCGCGCGAGTTGCCTTCTTTAGG
>CALBSZ010000749.1 GCA_937967665.1 uncultured Planctomycetaceae bacterium | reverse complement strand
GAGCCGGGGCCAGGGGTCGCCGTGATGGAGGTACTGCCGTTGATCGCATTGGCCGTGGCTTGCGCGATTTGCGCCGCCGTATCACCCACGCCGAACGAAATCGGCGTGTACCCGAAATTGGTCACACCACTCGTTCCCGCAGCCAGTTGGAAGACCCCCGTCGCGGTCAATTGACTGAAATCGGCCGCCACGGCACCCGGGAAGTTAACGCGACTCCCCTCGCGACTGGCCGCCGGAATGTTGCCCAACGTTGCCCCGAATTCCTCGAACGTCGACGTCTCCTCCACCCCAACTCGGATATTCGACGGCAACACGCCTGGCGCGCCCTGAACGGCGATCTGGGGCGTGCTGCTGGTGGCAGCATTGGCGGGCACCGTCGACTCGCCAATCAGGCTGACGCGTTCGCCGTTTGCTCCCGTCGTGAGAGCGGTGACGCCGAATCCGTTGACACCGTTGATCGCCGTGACCAGCGCGCTGATTACCTGGGCGTTATTGTCGTTCAGCGTGTAGGGAACGACGATGTTGGCGTTGTTGTTCAAGCCCCCCTGGCGATCGAATTCGAACGTGTGCGTCACCGGGTTCATGGCCGCGCTGTCCGTGATCGTCACGGTCGCGCCGTCGGGAATGGTGTTCCCGTTCGCGGTCATCGCGAAGACCAGGACCGCGCCGGTATCGAACTCGTAGGTCAACCCGTCCACGGTAAACGTCTGGCCGTCCCGCACCGTGATATTGGCACTGGGGCTGTGCGTGTAGTTGATCTCGGGGCCCGTATCGAATTCAAAGCTGGAAATGACACCGGTGCCGTCGTCGAGCGTGAAGGTGGTGCCGTCGCTGATCAGTGGCGTCGTCAGGACGCCGTCGAATTGGGTTGCCGCGGGCGTGATCAGAACCGTATTGCCCAACCCGAAAGGATCGACCGTCGTGTCCAGCACACCGCGTTCGACGACCTGCGTGCCGGCGCCGGTGCTGAAACGCACCATCTTGCCGTCGCGGTCGCCGGGTACGGGGCTGAAAGCCGTCCCCGAGTTTGGATTGAACTCGTAAAGGATGTTGGTCTTGTCGATGGCAATGTTCTGCGGCTGGGTGTAGAAGGCGAATTCGTCGCCTCGCGCCCCGATGGCAAAGCCGCGCAACTCGTTGCCGATACCGCCAATCGTGGTGGCGTCGTAAGCCACGCCGACGCCGGCCTTGTTCTGACCGGCCTGAATGTCCATCCCGGGGTTCATCGGATCTTCGATGTAGGTCATCAAGCCGCTCGTGCCCGCCTGCGAACTCAACGCCGTCGCCGTGGCCGAGCGGGGATTGATTTGATGATACAGGCCGGTGTTGGCGTCTGTCTGCTGGCCTTCCGGAACCGAGAAACCGTACAGCATTCCATTGACCGGGTTGAGCGTGATGTCTTCGGCACTGATGTTGTAGACGCCCACCGTCGTCTGAGACTGCCCGGTGAAGGGATCCAGTGTGAGCACGCGACCTTGATTCAGTCCGCTGTCCTGGCTGGCAAACAGGGTTACGTCACCCAGCGTCCACGGCACTGCCGCGGGCCGAGACAGGATCAGCACTTCATCGTGCTGGCCGTAGCCCGCTTCCTGGCTGAGGTCCTTGATGGCGGTATCCGGGAACAGCGAGACCTGCCCGCCCAGGAGTGGAAAGGCGAAAACGTCCGTTGGCGGGACGGCTGAAATGGCATCGGCCACGGCGACTGCCACGTCGTCCGCGTCCATCGCTCCGGTGATCGCCACGACCTCATTCCCCGGTCTCACCCGGTTGTCGTTGTCGAATTCGTACGTCACTGCGTCGCCGGCGGAGCTGATGATAGTGAACGTTTCGCCATCGGGCATCGTGTCGCCGTCAAACGTGAACAGGTCCCAGCTGGTGGAGAACACCAGTGGCAGCTGCGGCCGCGTCGCCGTCGATCCCCCGATGATGCTGTCGATGTGATCTTCGGCGATCCGGTCCAGGGAATTGATTGGCTCTAGCCTCACATTCACATTGTTCGGGTTGCGCGCCGTAGCGGTGGCAACTTCGATCGGCAGGCGCGCCTCGTTCGTGACCGCCAGGAAGTAGACGCCTGTGGAGAAGCCCGTGGGCGTGGTCGTCGTGTTGATAATGGGCAGTTCGACGGGCCCGAGGATCGGATCGAGCGGCGACGTGGAACCGCGTGACAAGTCGCCGAGGTCGGTCCCTTTCAAGGGTGCCGGCTGATCCTCGGGAACGGTCGAATTGCGACTCGCCGCGACCAGACGGCCATTCGCATCGTACAGCCACATGTTGGTGTTGGCTTTGCCCAGATCGCTGCCGGTGTAGTCGATATCGAACGTCACCGCCTCATGGGTGATGCCCGTCAACAGAGGCGAATCCCACTGCATTTCAAAGCGATACCAGTCCACATCGCCGACCGCGTCCAGGTTGCCGGCAATGCTCAGCGACCCCAGGTCTGTGTTCAGCAGGTTGCCGAGGTTCTCGGCGTTGGCAAACGTGTCGTTGGTGTCGTTGCCCGCGGCGTTCAGCGCTTCGGCAAAGTCGCCCGTCAGTGGTGAGTGGGTTGGCTGACCTTCGATTTCGATCGCGTCGCTGGCGAACCGGATGTCGGCGAACTGGACCGTTGAGCCCGGTATTTCGTCGATTTCCTTGAGGCGGACCTGCAGCTGGTACGCGCCGCTGGTCTTGCCGGATAAGAGCTGTGTCGGGTTCGTGGGATCGCCCGGGTTGCTGCGGACCCGCACGTGATACGTATTGGTGGTGCTCGGCGCGCCGGGCAAGACAACTCGCAAGCCTGCATCCAGCGGATTCGTGGTCCAGCGGTCCTGCCCTTCGAACGGAGACTTGCCCAGCGGGTTGACGCTGGTCGCCGACATCGTGCCGGCGTCGAAGTGCAACCGGCTGGGGTCCAACGATTCGGCCGCCGAGTCGTTCGACTGCGCCAGGATATTGCCTTGCGCATCGATCAGTTCCACGATCGAATCCAGTGACTGGCTGGTGCGGTCGATGTCCAACCATACTTCCGTGCCCGCTTGGGCCTCGAAGCTGTAGACGTCGACGTCGCTCTTGGCGTGCAGCTGGCCGTGAACGGCAAAACCGAGGCGCAGGTTATCGTCGCCCGATTTGACGTTGGGCGCCAGCGAACCGAGGTATTCGGCATCGTCGGGAGTCGAATTGAAGGTCGGCA
This sequence comes from uncultured Planctomycetaceae bacterium, assembly GCA_937967665.1. Lineage (GTDB taxonomy): Bacteria > Planctomycetota > Planctomycetia > Pirellulales > Pirellulaceae > CALBSZ01. Next base: position 2,670 of record CALBSZ010000749.1, on the reverse strand, counting down.
CGGCAACGTTGGGCGTTTCCCGTTCGGTATGGACATCCACGTTGCGGTCGTTGGCGAATTCTTCAATCTCGATACTCCGCCAGTCGCCCGGCGCCCCTTCCAACGACACGACGCCCGACGCCTGCACCGTAATCCGGCTGATCATGGCGCGAGCGAAACTGGTCGTGGTGACGCCGCCGGCCCCGATCTGGTCGAAATCGCCGACCAGTCCATCCAGTTCAAACACCATATCGGCGTAGTCGGCGACCGTGGTGCCGGAGAAGAAGAATCCACCGTCGGTGACGACCGCGCCCGTGCTGGTTGTGAAGCCGCCCGAACCGTCTTCCAGGTACGCCGTGCCACCATGTCCGTCGGCGGCAATCGCCTGGTTGCCGGCACCGTCCGTGATATCGACCGCCAGGATGCCTTGCAAATTGATATCGGCGGCGTTCAGGTTGTTCAGCGTCGACTGGTAAGTCAGCTGCGGGTCCACGACGCTGCGTTCTTCGTCGGTAACCAGGATAATGAACTTCGACGCGTTGGCACGGAATGGATAGTTGTCCAGCGCGAATTGAATCCCGGAATAGCCGTCTTCGTCGAAACCACCTGTGGTCAACGTCTGGGCGGCCGTGACGTATTCTGTAGCTGAACCAAATAAGGCTCCACCGGCACCAACGGGGTGGGCATGCCCGGCTTCGTGGTCCGTGCCACCGAAGAACCCACTGTCGCCGCCAAAACCGACCAATCCGTAGCGGTTCACGCCGATCGCGCCATCGCCAATACCACTGGCGACAAGCGAAGCTTCCAGGTCCGGAATCAGCATTTCCGTGAAGTCCTGAGCTGCGCCCATCGATCCCGACTCGTCAATCACCACGACGACGTCGGCGATACCACTGGAGCCCTGCGTGACAACCCGTCCATCGCATTCACCCAGCCCGCGTGTGTCGACGATGGGTGTGCCGTCGGTATGAAAGCCAGCGCCGATGGAACAGTCGTTCAGCGACGTGAGCACGACAGGCGCTTTGGGCTGACCCACCACATGAACCGCGCCGCCGATGCGGTCTTCGATATCCAATGGTCGCCCGGTCGCCGTGAACCCGGCCGTGTTACCGAACAGTTTCACCACCAGGCTTTCGTTCGGGCTGCTCTCCAAACGCAAGCCGCCGAAGGTGTGGAAGTCGGGCACGTAGACCGTGTCCTGCAGGATATGCGTGATGTCCGTGTCGTCCCAAACGCCCTCGGTGGTCAATGTCGCGCCGCGGACCAACATGCCGTTCAGCAGGTTGTTATCAAAGACATTGTTCTTGACCAGCGGGCCCTGATTGTCGACCGAGTTTGTCAGCGGCCCGACTTCGCCCGTCTGGCGACCATTGTCTGAGATTCTCAGGTGATTCAAGGAATTCGCGTCGATGTTGATGCCGGGGGCCGTCGCATGATTCTGAATCAAGTTGTCGATGAGTACCGGCTGGGCCGCGCGGACAAAGATGACTGCCTGGTCGTTGAAGCCATGGCCTGCGCGGTTTCGCAGTCCCTGTCCGCCCAGACCGTTGGCATTGTTCTCGAAGGTGGAATTGGCGATGCGGACGTCCGCCTGATGGATTTCGAAAACGTTAAAGCCTTTCGAACTTCCGCCCACTTCCTTGATACCGCCGCCGTACGCGAACACCGCATGATCGATACTCGCGGTCGTGGCATGTCCGGCAAAGACGCCCGCCCACTGTCCGGGCTGCGGTGTGTCTTGCACCGTCCTGGTGAAGGTATTGAACGTGCCGCCCCCGCCGTAGCGGTCGTCGAGTCCCGAGGTGAAGATGATTTCGCCGCCGTCGCGTCCCTCGGCCAGCAGCTGTCCGCCGACGCTGGTCTCCAAGGCACCGGATTGCAGCTTGATCACGACGCTGGGGTCAATCACCAGGCTGGCATCCAGTCGAGCGCGATAGTAATCGAGCGATTCTGCGAGCAGTCCGCCCAACGTCGCGCCGTCGTCCGTGTACGTGCCGAGGTCGACGTAGTCGATCAACTGCTGGTCGGTGGTTTGATTTTCGATCGGCTGCGTCAGATCAATTCCGGTCAGGTCCAATTCCGCGGCCAAGGTATAGGGCGTATTGGGGTTGGTGAACGCGTCGTTGCCGCTGCGGAAGATTTGCAGCGCGGTGAAGCCCGCCGGCGGCATTTGCAATCCGCCCAGGTTGATCGTTCCTTGATTCGGACCGCCTAGAATCCGCGTCAGGCCGGTCGGCGAGGAGGAGGGGCTTTCATTGCCGTTGATGTCGACGAAGACGAACTTGTAGTTGTAGAAACCGGGTTCCAGTGTCCCCAGCGCGTCGGGCGCCAGAGTAACCGATGTGGCATCAAACTGCAGCGGCTGAGCTGGATGCAGCAGGGGATTATGCCGCACTGCCGGCAGGTCCAGGCAATCGGCGGCGATTTCACATTGCAGCGGTCCATCAAAACGCGCCATCACCTGCAACGTTTCTAGCTGCTGGCCCGCCGGCGTATCAATCCGCACGAACAAACCGTTGATGGAATTCTCTTGAGTCATGCCGTTGCGGACGACACTCAGCACATTCCCGCGCACCGTCGGTCCGACTCGACGATAGTCGGCAGTGAACGGGATGTCCTGGAATGACGGATGATGGAAAGTCGTCTCCAGAAAACTGTCCGGATTCGCGGAAATGGCCGCTTCCGCGCTGA
>CALBSZ010000748.1 GCA_937967665.1 uncultured Planctomycetaceae bacterium | reverse complement strand
GTAGGGGTAGCTATCCAGCCAACTGCCCAGCCATTGAACGTAAGTCATCAGTGCCAGCCCGCGTTCATTCGGCTTGTCCGGGGCGCCGTCGAACAGCCACGGGTACTCCGGCATTGGTGAATCGGGCGAGACCATTGTCGGCTGGAAGAAATGGACCGCGTGCCAATCACTGCTGCGGCGTCCGCCTTCGCGCGACAAGTCGGGCCCGACGCGCCGCGTGCCGAACATCACCGGCCGCTGCAGTTCGTTCTGGTATTCCCAGGTTTGCGAAACCTCGCCCCAGCGCCGCGATTCGTTGGACACGGGGCGGACGAACTGGCTGTGACAGTGCCAGCAACCTTCCCCGACGTAGACCTGGCGTCCGAGTCGCAGGGCTTTCGCGCAGTTCTCGGCGTTGGCTTCGCCGTAGTGTTCCTGGAACGGGCCGGAATACCGGCGGCTCAGTTCTTCAAACTGGTACAGGACGCGGCTATTCACGACCTCTTCCGCCGTCTTCTCCGGCATGTCCTTGTACATCAGCATCGGCACCGCCGCGTTTGCCAGGAACGCGAAGGCGAAAAAACCAATGCCCGCGATCAAGAAGATTCCTGCTTTGCTTTCGAACATGAATTCGTCATCCCTTTATATTTATATTATGTCGACCCTGCGGCCACGTTGCCGTTCAAGGCCCTCCCGGGCGATTCGGCGCTGCGGTAGGTCATCCACAGGTTGTAAACGAAACACAGAAACCCTCCGAACATGGCCAGGCCAGCGAAGACACGCGTAATCCAGAACGGCTGCGACCCAATGGTGGACACGTCCCAGGGCTGCAGCGAGGCCCAGTAGTAACCTTGAAAGACGCCCGCGAAGCCGAGGTCCAGGAACATCACGAAAACGCCGACCGCGGAGAGCCAGAAATGCCATTCGCAGAGCGATCGACTGTACCAGTCGCGGCCGATCAGCCGCGGGAACAGGTAGGTCATGAAGCCAAACAGCCACATGCTGAAAACGCCGAACATCACCAGATGCGCATGCCCCACAACCCAGTCGGTGAAGTGAATGAGCTTTTGGAACGTCAGCGTCACCTGCAGGGCACACTGGAAACAGGTAATGAAGTAGAACGCCATCCCCGTGTAGAACCAGCGAATGGGCAGGTTTGTCTTGATGATACGCCCCTCGCCCCAAATCGTGCCGATGAAGTTGATGACGACGGTGGCGACGACGAATTCGATCGCGATCGTCGACACGACCGCCCCATACTGCAGGAACATCGGGATCGGCGTGTACAGAAAGTGATGAATTCCCTGTAGCGGGTAGAAGAACGCCAGTCCCCAGAATCCCACGAGCGACAACCCGTGGCTCCAGATCGGTTTCTTCAGGATGATCGGCACAATGTAGTACATCATCCCCCAGCCCAGCGGAGTGACGAACAGTCCCACCAGGTCGTGAATGAACAGCCCGCCGATGGCGCCCGCATTGGTGCCGGGCACAACGTATTCGGGCAGGAAGTTGCCCATGGCGTAGACCATAAAGGTCCAGACAAAAGCGGCCAGGAAGTACCACAGCGTTACATACATGGGCCCCTGGGATTTGGCGATGGGAACACTGAAATTGATGGCCAGCAGCAGCAGTCCGACCAGCGCCACGGGATCGATCCAGAAAGGCGTTTCGCCCCACTCCAGCCCCTGCGCGCCGAGTGAAAAGGCCAGGTGGCTGCTGTTGGTCCATTCGGCGACCCAACTGGACGCCTGGTACGACGGCCCCAAAATGATTCCTGCAGCGGTGCTCAGTACGATCGCTTGCCAGGCAAAGAAGATGAAATAGGCGACCTTGCGACTCCAGACGGGCTGCAGCGTGAGACGGGGCACGGACCAATGGAGCATGCCGATAAAGGCATTGGCCAGGAAGCCGTAGGCCACGGCATTCGTATGGACCATCCGCCAGCGCCCGGGCGAAAAGATTTCGATGCCACGCAACGGATTCCATTGGACCAGTTGCAGGGCCATGAGCAGTCCGCCCAACATCGAGATACCCAGGTACAGCAAAGCCGCGAAAAAGAACCACCTCACCAGCCGTTCATCGACCAGGTCTTCGTGCCGCAAAGTGGTTTGCTCCGATGTCGCTTCCGTCATGTCTTCTCCGATTGTCGGTAGTAGGGGCGATAGACGCCAAGCGGGTAGACGAATGCCATGGTCCACCCAAAGACCAGGTGCGTGGTCGCGGCCACCCACCACGGAATCATCTCGACAATCCACCGCCCGTCGAACAGCAGTGGCTGCAGCCAATACAGGATTCCGTAGAAATTGATCAGCCACAGGGTGAGGCTCATGATGGTAGCCGCCACGAGACGTCCCGGAAGGCTGGTATTGCGGTCAAAGCGGCCGAGTGTCAATTGAAAAGGAATTCCCAACAACATCCCTGTTCCCAGGTACAAGCAGCAGCCGACGGCCAGCGTGATGCCCGAGTCGAATTCGGGCGATAGCGCTTTTTCGCCCAGCGGGAAGGTCAGGTAGATCTGGATCAGCCGGAGCGGATGTTGCCCGACGACCGCGGAACCGACAATGTTGAAGAGCAGGCTTGTCGCGGCACCAAAGATGCCCAGCAAGAATCCGGTGGTAGCGTAATACGAGGCATAGAAACCGGACGCTTCCCAGTGTTCCGGCGGCGCGTCGATCTCGGCCTCCAGTGTTGCGATGCGCTGCCGCAGCGACTGGAGTTCTTGTTGTTTTGTCTGATTAGGGTCGCTGCTCATCGGTTTCGGTTTCACGCTGTTCCACGAGACTGAGAATGTAATGCGAGAGATGCCAAATCGTTTCCGGTTCTTGAGCAAAAGCGGTTTCGAAGGCCGGCATGGGCGTGCCATTGATGCCCGCGAAGATCCGCCGGTAGACGTCGATCGGCCGCCGACCGCCGTGCAGCATGCCCGCGGTCAAGTCCGCGGCGGGCGCTACATTTCCCCACTCGTCATAGTTAACCTTGACGCGTTCGGCCTCCGGGATCTGCTCCTGTCTGGCGATGTACTCCGGGCTGAGCCATTCCGTCTGGCCGCGACCGTCCTTGCCGTGGCACGTGGCGCAGCCGCGCTGCAGGAACGCTTCGCGGCCCAGTTGGATCGAGGCGTCGTTGTAGGCGGGACGCGGCGTTAGCGGGTTGACGACCGTCTTGCGATCGTCGCCCCAACTGGCCAGTACGATATCCAGCCCTTCCTGGAACAGTTCGAAATCCAGGTCCTCGTCTTCGGCGTAGTCGAAACCCGCGATTTCGGAGACGTAGTTCTGCACCTCGCCGCGTTTGCTGAGATAGATCACGTAGTCGACCACGGCTTCAATGTCTTCGTGCGGCAGCCATTTGAAAGACGGCATCGATGTTCCCTTGGCTCCGTTGCGGATCAAGCGTGCCAGGTCGCTGCGAAACGGCTTTTCCGAGCGTTGCGTCGCCTTGAACTTGAACTTCCCCGGGCGGTAGTCGCGGGGCCGCGGTTGCAGGTAAGCAGCCGCCTCCCCCTGGCCATTCCCGGAAACTCCGTGACACATGGAACAACGGCGGTAATAGACGGCAGCACCTGCCAGCAGCGATTGCGTCGTGACCACATCGACGAGCTTGATTTCATCGCTCTCCTCGGCGGTTTCGTCCGGCACCCGGATAAACGGCGTGGTCGGCGAACCGAACAGGCGTTCGATCTGCTCGTTCACCTGCTTTTGATGTAAGGCAGGGAGCTTTTCGACAACCTCGCTCGATTCGAATACCAATTGTTCCTGGCGGCCGCAACCGGCTGTGAGGACGAGCGCGCAAAGACAAAGAAACAACACGTGATGTTGAAGAGTCGCATAGTAATGACGGGGCATTCGATTTTCGTCTCTCATAGCGGTCCATCTGACATTGCCGCGATCCGTTATGCACATGCGATGCCAAAGAACCTGAGCATCCCGAGGGTGCATTTTTCCAGAGCCGGCGCGACCGCAGTCGTAACTCCAAGGCCATGAACAAGCCCGCCGCCTGCCCGGCATCGCGCGCTTGTGCGCACATGAGCGCGCTCCGACACGCACAGTTCGACTTCAGCGGTTGCGGCGTTAGCCTTACACATCGAAGCCTACGCGGGGCAACGAGGCAGGCGAGTTGTCTTGGGATCTCGCGTGCGGCCTGCGGCGGACGCGCACCTACCGGCGGCACATCGTTTGCAGCCTGGAATGCGGCGTAACCCCGCCTGCACCTCATTCAGGAAAGAAGGTGTGTCATGGCAGAGTCTCCCCCCCGCCGTGAAGCCATGTGTATTGCCGCCCGCCCGCCACTCTGGAAACGCACGTTGTGGCGTATCTTTGGTGAACCCGATTTCACGCCGAGTCACGCGGCGGTGAGCAATCCGGCCAGGAGCTTTACGCTGCACTACGGTGTGAGCAGCGCGGCGGGGCCTCGGCACGTGGAAAACGAGGACCACTGTTACGCCAGCTACCACAACGGCATCTTTCTGGTGGCGGATGGCATTGGCGGGCGTCTCGGCGGCGCCACGGCCAGCCGTATCGCAGCGTCCGTGATTCCGTTTGTGCTCGAGCACCGCCGCATCGCCGAGCCGCGCTGTTCGTTACAGCAGGCGGTGGATGACGCGATCGAGCAGGCACGCGAGCGGATGCTGGCATGCGCTGGCGCGAACCCGCGTCTGGGAAGCATGGTAGCCACTGTCGCGTTGGCGATCGTCGACGCGGGCGAGTTGTGGTTCACCCATGCGGGAGATCCGCGCGTCTACCTCCTTCACCAGCAAGAGCTGAGCCAGTTGACGCAGGACGAAACGCTGATCCAGGCTTTGCTGGACGGCGGAGTGATTTCCGCGGACGAAGCGCGGACGCACCCGTATCGACACGTCGTCTTGAACGCAGTGGGCGTTCAACCGCCCGATCAAATGCCGGTTCTGGACCATGTTCCGCTGTCCACGGGAGACCGAATCCTGTTGGCTTCCGATGGATTGACCAGCGTCCTGTCGCATGATGACATTGCCTGCGAATTGTTCTGGCATGAACATCCGCAGCGAGCGGCCAATGCCCTTCTGCAGCGTGCCGTTCGCAATCGCAGTCACGACGACGTATCTTGTATTGTTGTGGATGTGGGGGTTGCGGCGTAGCGGCCTCCACCGCGTTTCAGTCGTCGACTTCTTTGTTCGACGTGATGTCCCTTGTTTTTCTGAAAGGATTACTATGGCGGTAACGTATTCAAATCGGATTCGGGCTGTGTTCGCTTTTTCGTGCTTCGCCGGTCTGCTGGCCTGCCAGCAGCTGGCGTTCGCAAAGAAACCCGCCGCGGTCGACAAGCAGGCCTTGGAGCGGACTCGCAACACGGTCAAGATGCTGGACGACGTCTACAAGACGGCCGTCGTCTTGATCACGGACAAGTATGTAAATGACGAAGACGACTTTCCGGCCGGCGGCGCTGCGGTGGCTTTGTTCGACGCGATTGCCAAAAAAGGCTGGCACGAAGTGCGGATTCTGGATGCCACGGGCGAGCCGTATGACGACGACAACGTAGCTCGCGATGATTTTGACCGCGAGGCCATCAAGCAACTCAAAGCCGGCAAGGATTTCTACGAGCAGGTGGTTGAGGTCAAAGGGCAGCCCTACTTGCGCGCGGCGACCCCGATTCCCGTGGTCATGGACAAGTGCGTCATGTGCCATCCGCACTACAAGGGTGTCAAGAAAGGCGCGCCGATCGGCCTGCTCAGTTACACGCTGAAGATCGAATGATCGGGGAGTCGTATCCCGTTTTCCGGGACGTTCTGTCAACACCCCGAACCCGGCGGCTATTCGGCCGATGCCAGACGTGCAGTCAAGGCGGTTAGCCGCTGGTTCATTTCACTCGCCGAGACATAACCGCGA
>CALBSZ010000747.1 GCA_937967665.1 uncultured Planctomycetaceae bacterium | reverse complement strand
ACCATCGTGCCGTGGACCAAGTTCGCCAGCCAGTTCATGCCGCCGCTGCGCGAAGGCGACATCCTGTTCATGCCGACCACCGTCCCCGGCATTTCGGTCACCGAAGCCCGCCGCACGCTTCAAATCCAAGACCAACTGCTGATGCAATTTCCCGAAGTCAAGGTCGCCCTCGGCAAGATCGGCCGTTCCACCACGCCCACCGATCCCGCGCCGCTGGCAATGGTGGAAACGCACGCTTCGCTGCGGCCCGAGGAAGATTGGCCGAAGCGACTGATTGAAGAGGGCTATCTGCAAGGACTTGCCGCTGACATGCTTCACGAACTGCGCCGAGGTGACTTCCTTACGTCGGCCGGCCAGGAATTGGAAATCGCGACGGTTGCGGAACAGGCCGAGGGGATGACGCGAGCGGAGATCAACCGGCAAACGCGATTGGAACTCGTTGCCTCCTTGGACACGGGCATGGAGAAACTGCGGCAGGGGTTGGAGGCTCATCGAGAAGCAGCACTCGAACGGGGCGAACCGGTCCGCTCGCGTTTCTCTGAAGAACAACTCGAAGACGAGTGGGCAGGCGATCTGCTTCGTCATGAGATGGAAAGGATTCGTCCGCATGTCCCTGAACGAATCGTCGAGCAGCTTCCGCTCAACCTCGTGGACATTCTTGAATCTCAAGGAGGCATCAGCGCGGATCGCAAGGAGGCGGCCGTGGCTCACCTGCGCCAGCAATGGAATGGACGCATTGCCGCGGACGACGTTCCGCTTGTCCGCACCACGTTCGCAGAACTTACCAAGGATGAGATGCACAAGGCGATCACCAGCCCCGGCATGCCGCACTGGTGGTTGATGCCGATCGAGACCCGCATAGGCATGTTGACGACCGGCATGCGTGGGCTGCTCGGCGTAAAGGTCTACGGCACCGACCTGGAAAAACTGGAACAGGTCGGCGTGCAGTTGGAGTCCATTTTGAAAGCCGTTCCTGGCACGATGAGCGTTGATGCCGAGCGGCCAATGGGCGGGCATTACCTGGACATCGAAGTCGATCGCGACGCTTGCGCCCGCTACGGCCTGAAGGTCGGCGACGTGCAGCGGATGATCGAGTCCGCAATCGGCGGCATGAACATCGACATGACTGTCGAAGGCCGCTATCGGTTCCCGATCAGTGTCCGTTATCCGCGCGAACTGCGTGACGATCCAGAAAAGCTCAAGCGCATCCTCATCGCCGCGCCGAGTGGATCGATGCATTCGGCTACAGACTCGATGATGGGAAGCATGGCGATGGGCGACGGCACGATGATGACCAGCATGTCGCAAAGCCGCCTGATTCCTCTCGGTCAGGTCGCCCGCATCGAGATCGCCGACGGCCCGCCGATGATCAAAAGCGAAGCGGGCATGTTGCTGATCAACATTCCCGTCGATATCGAGGAAGGTCTGGACATCGGGACCTATGTGAAGAACGCACAGGCGGAGATCGACCGGGCCCGCACCGACGGCCGCTTGGAGATCCCGCCCGGCTATCACCTGAAATGGAGCGGCCAATTTGAGTTCATGGAAGAAGTCCGCCAGCGCCTGAACATCATCATCCCCATCACGCTGGCGCTGATCTTCATCTTGATCTACTTCAACATGAAGAATATCACCGAAACGCTCATCACGATGGTGACGCTCCCGTTCGCGTTGATCGGCGGCGTGTGGGGCATGTACCTACTCGGCTACAACTGGAGCGTCGCGGTTGCCATCGGATTCATCGCACTGGCTGGACTTGCTGCCGAAACAGGCATCATCATGCACGTTTATCTCGACCTGGCGTACAAAAAGCATCGTCGCGAGAAAGGTCGTCCGCTGACTGCGAAAGAACTCTACGACGCTGTGATCGAAGGTGCGGTGCTGCGAGTGCGTCCGAAACTGATGACGGTGCTCACCGATTTCATCGCGCTGATGCCAATCCTTTGGGCGACCACGCCGGGAGCTGGCCCCATGAAGCGCATCGCCGTTCCGGTCATTTTCGGCGTCATCACGTCGGCCGTCCACACGCTGGTGCTGATCCCCGTTTACTACACGCTATACAAGCGCTGGGAGCAGTGGAAGGAATCGTGGCGCGAGGGGCCTGACGACCTTGTCGGCGGAGATGGGACACTTCGCACTCCGGTCGAGAACGCTACGAATCAACAATGATTTGACAGCGGCTGAAGTTTCCATAGGGAGTTGATTGAGAGAATATGCTGGGCAGCAAAGAGCGTGTCCAGCCGAGAACGGCGCGATGATCAAAACTGGAGATGGTCGAAATGACGACGATGGCAATCCTGCGGTCCGTATTACTCTTCGTCCTCGCCGGTCTTTGTGAAGTCGGCGGGGGCTGGCTGGTGTGGCAATCGCTACGGGAACACAAACCGGCGTGGTGGGGCGTGGCCGGGGGCGTTGTACTGATCCTCTACGGTATCATCCCCACGCTTCAGACGGCCCACTTCGGACGGGTGTATGCCGTCTACGGTGGATTCTTCATAGTGCTGTCGCTGCTGTGGGGTTGGTGCTTCGACGGCGACCAGCCCGACCGGATGGACATGATCGGGGCGGCGATTGCCCTGATCGGCGTGAGCGTGATGATGTACTGGCCTCGGACGTGAACCGGAAACCGCACGGCCAGGCGGGGCAGCCTCGAATCCGTGATAAGAAGTGCGGGTTATTTCGGTTGTGCAAAAGGACACGACGACACCCGCGACGGTTGTAGCGAATGTGTCGAACGGATGGATTGCCAGGGGTCGATAGAACGAAATACGACAGACTGCACGACGCGGTCGCGAATTGACAGTGAGGTCGAGGATGCTTCGTTGGCGTCTCATTGCTGTGGGGCTGGTGGCGGCGGTGATTTCCGGCTGCGCGACATCGCCGAGCCCACATGACATCTCCAAATCGGGGCCGCCCCGTCACCGAGTCGAATCGGCGGACGTCGCACATGTCTCCTTGATGCCATCACGCTTGCCCCCGATCCACCGGGAAGTAACCAGTTCCAAGCACATTCAACCTGCCAGCCATGAGGAAGACGCCGCTACTTCGGATGATTCCCTATTCGGACCGGACGTGGCGATTGACGAACTGATCGCCTTCGCGATCGCGAATAATCCGGACATCCAGGCCGTTCACATGCAGGCCCACGCGATGGAGGCCCGCGTACCGCAGGTTCGGGCGCTCGATGACCCGATGTTGATGACGACCACCTTCCTGGAGCCGATTCAAACCGCGGCCGGTCCACAGGACGTGATGCTCGGCATCTCGCAGAAGCTGCCGTGGTTCGGCAAACGGGCCTTGCGGGGCGATGTCGCTTTCCACGAAGCCCGAGCCACCTTCGCACGCATGGCGGCGGCGGAATTGGCGGTCGTCGAACAAGTGAAGGTGGCCTACTACGAACTGTACTTCATCGATCGCGCTATGGAGGTGAACCGGGAACTGGAAACTCGTCTCAAAGAAGTGATCGAGATTGCGAAGCGGAAGTACGAAACGGCCGCTGAGAAAACCGGACTAGAGACGGTGCTTCAGGCTCAGGTCGAACTCTCACAGATTCAAACGGTGTTCGTACAATTGGAGCAAGCGCGTGAGAAGGCGAAAGCCCGTCTCGCGAGGGCGTTGCACACTCCTCCTGGTGTAAGTCTCGAAATCACGCCTACGGTGGTGGACGGCAATGTCCCCAAGTCGGCCGAGCTGCTGGTTGCAATGATCGATCAATGCCAACCAAAGTTGGACGCTCTGCGGAGCGAGATGGATCGCGATGACGCAGCTCTCGCGCTTGCGAGTAAGAATTACTATCCCGACGTCACACTTGGCTTCAACTGGCACGCGATCGGCCCAACCGGATTGAGCCGCGTGGCAACAGGCGACGATGCCTATTCGCTGTTGGTCGGTGTCAACCTGCCGATCTATCAGAGCAAACTCGACGCTGGTCTTGAGGAAGCCCGTTTCAAAGCCGCCCGCACGCAGCAGATGTACGAATCCACTTGGGCGGAAGTCCGAGCAGACGTCCAAACTCTGCACGCGCAAGCCGTCGAACATGATCGCATCGTCAAGATCCTGCACGATGAGATTCTACCGCGTTCAAAGCAGACTTTGGACCTCTCGATTGAAGCCTACCGCGTCGACCGCATCACCTTCCAGCAACTTATCGACAACTACAAGACCCTTCTCCGCCATCGCCTCGACTACTACCGCCGCCTTTCCCAGCGCGAGCAAACCCTCGCCAACCTTGAACGCGCCGTCGGCTGCGCCATCACAACGTGGCCTGTTGAGCTGGAAGAAGTCCCAATTCCCGCCGGTCCCTAAAGCCACAACCGTTGGACAGGATTTGAGCCGGTGACCTCGAGGTTATGAGCCACAGAAGCGGTCGGCACGCGGTCCTCAGTAAGGTCGTTAACCACGATTTCCCTGAACGAAGAGAGTCTGAGAGTTCTCTGCGACTGCCGCCCGAATCGATCGCGGATTCCGATAGTTCGCGTCGGATACCGTTCCGGTGGCGTTCAAACCAGAGAGCGCCTCTGCGAAGCGATAGGCCCCAAAGCTGGCGACGGGTCGCCACTTACACGAAAACGCCGAGGATCGGAACCTCGGCGTTTCGCGTGAACTTGGATGTCGCCCATTTTGGGGCGAAGTGAGAAGCTCGCGAGATTCAGAACGAACTGGATGGTTAACGGAAAAGTGCGAGTGGGCCTGACAATTGTTTATACTACGGGGCGGAATCGGGATGTTTCGTCTCGCTTAGCGTGGCGAAACTCCTCTTAACCCGAAGTGCCAGCGCGACAGAGACAACCGAGACTCTCGACGGTTTGACCACCCGATCCGGCACCCGGCATCCAACCTGGAATGTCGCGCACGACAGTGAGAGACATTGCGGGGAGAGACACGCCACTTCGCAACTCGTTGCGACTTCTGGCGTTTGCACGGAAAAAGCCCAGGCGGTTGACCTGGGCTTGTTCTCTTAACCCGCGGGGAGCGTGATTTCGCTACTGGCGGATTCAAGTTGCGGGGGCCGGATTCGAACCGACGACCTCGAGGTTATGAGCCTCGCGAGCTACCGGGCTGCTCCACCCCGCGATAATGAGGCGTGATTCCACGCTGCTGTAGGCGACGGGGAATAAAAGGACTCATTCTAACCGGAATACCAATGTCGTCGAGGGGGCGCCGGAACGGAATTGGGGATCGGGGGATTTTGACCAGGTTCCGGGTTCCAAGCGTTTTCCGAATGGTTCGCAACCAGGGCCGACTCATTCGTCGCAAGTTACGATGGTGCCACGACTTCTTGCTTGGCGCAAGCGGCACTCGGTGGTAGACTCAAAGTTGAATTTCCCCAATGTATTTCAATAATTTAACGTTCTCTTTTCGTCGTCAAATTCGTCCGATCCGACGCGCTGCCGGTTCGTTGTCACTGGAAACCCGCGAAATTGGACCGTTCGGCGCGACAACGTTCGCTGGTTGTCGGCGAAAAGTTGGGCACTTTCCGTCCGATAATGCATTAGGATGTTGCGCTGTCGCCGTTGCCGACGCGATACCGGAACAAACGCCTCGGTCGCGACGGGGCGAAACTATGCACGCCACGGGGGTGCTGAGCTGGAGGCTGTTTGATGACGCATGACCCAAACCAATATCCGCCGCAGCCGCCAGCCGGAACGCCAAGGCCTGTCGCTCAGCCGATCCCGGTACAGCCCGCACAGCCGACTCCAGTACAACCGGTCCCCGTACAACCGGTCCCCGTACAACCGGTCCCGGCGCAGCCAACTCCTGTGCAGCCAACTCCTGTGCATCCAACTCCTGTGCAGCCATCGCCGGCGCATCCGTTCCCGGTGCAGAACAGTCCCGGACAGCCGGCACCGGTGCAACCAACCGCTCCGCGGTCAGTGCAGCCGGTTCCGGTTCACCAGCAGCCGATGCCGGTGCAGCCCCACCCGGTCGCCCAGCCGGGACGGCCGATTCCGGTCTCGGCGACAGCGCCCGCCTCGCATCCGCAAAACGCGCCGCAGCCGATCCCGGCAAGCACGGGAGCGGTAACCGTTCGCCAGCCTTCGGCCGATGACGAAGAACACGAAGAGGAAAAGACACCGGAAGCGGTCAAGAAAGCGCCGCCTTGGTTGATCAGTGCGATTGTCCATATGGTGCTGCTGCTGGTGCTCGCTTTCATCGTCATCGCCAGGTTGCCGAAGCCGCAGATTGAAATGGAGGTCGTCTATGCCGAGGAACTGGGCGAGCAGTTGCAAGATGACCAACTGCAGATGTCCCAGCTGGAATCGCTGGATATTGTCGAACCGGTTTTCGCCGAGGACATGAATCCGGTGGATGATCCGCTGGCGGCGCCACCCGATATTCCGGAAGTGACTTTTGACGCGGTCACCTCGAGCAGCGACATCGCGGCGCCGTCGATCGGGATGGCACTATCCGGACGCGAAAAGGGAATGAAGAAGGCCTTGCTGGCGGCGTACGGCGGGAATGCCACGACGGAAGCGGCAGTCACGATGGGACTGGAGTGGCTGAAGAAGAATCAGCAGCAGACGGGGTTGTGGAGCCTGGAAGGGCCGTATTCGAACGGCGGCCTGGCCGAAAACCGCGCGGCGGCGACGGCGATGGCTTTGCTGGCGTTTCAAGGCGCGGGCCACACACACAAAGGGGGCGACTTCAAGAATGAGGTCATCAAGGGCTGGAACGCGCTGCTGAAGTTGCAGGACGCGGACGGGAATTTCTTCAAAGAGGGGCCGCACCATCATCGCTTGTATACGCAGGCACAATGCACGATTGCCATCTGCGAGCTGTACGGCATGACCAAGGACGAAGCCTACCGCAAACCCGCTCAACTGGCTCTGAACTATTGCATCGCCGCTCAATCGCCAACAGGAGGCTGGCGTTACGTTCCGAAAGAGGACGCAGACACCAGCGTCACCGGCTGGTACGTGATGGCCATGCAGAGCGGGCTGATGGCCGGACTCACGGTACCCAGTCCAAACCTGTCCATGATCCAGCAGTTCCTGGATACCGTCACGCCGGACGGCGGGATCCACTACAGCTACAAACCGGGACAAGGGACAACGCCCACCATGACCGCCGAAGCGCTGTTGTGCCGCCAGTATCTGGGCTGGGCTCACGAAGATCCGCGCTTGAACGAAGGGATTCAATACATCCTGGCCAATCCGATCGATCTGAGCGATCAGAACGTTTACTACTGGTACTATGCGACTCAGGCCACGCACCACATGGACGGCGACATCTGGCATTCCTGGAATCGGGTGATGCGAGAAAAGATTCCGAAGTCGCAAATCAAGACGGGTGCTGAGCGGGGGAGTTGGAGTTCTTCCAATGATCAGTGGGGTTCGCACGGCGGGCGGCTCTATACGACCTGCCTTTCCATTTACATGCTGGAAGTTTATTACCGGCATCTGCCGATCTACAACTACAAGCTTTAGGCGAGCAAGTGGGCCACTTGCGGATGAAGGCCCTTGCTGGCGCAGCGGGCTGGTATTCTTGCGGCACATGAACGCCAAATCAAAATGGTGGGATCGAGCCTGCGGTTGGCGGCAAGCCCTCCCCGGCCGCTACCGCGTCCGACCCTCCCACGGGAGGGTGGTGCAAATCACCGGCGGCGCGCGCCGCGCCACTCACAATTGAATCGTGCAGACGTCTACTCGCCACGTGGCTGGTAGGGGAGGCCGAAATAGTTGTGGATGAATTCCTTGCGGTCTCCTTGATGGTGGATGTACTGGACCAGGGCGTACAGTTTTTGCTGATCGCGGCGGAGTTTCTCGGCCAGCCGTTCCGGATCGACGAGCGCGGGGGGGAGCTCGGATTGGACGTCGAAGCAACCGGGAGGGAAGTTATCGGCAATGACTCCGTGCCGGTCCAGCATGGCGATCACGGTATCGAGTCGATGATCGTGCTTGCCGCGTGATTGCAGCTGTTCGTTGAGCCAGCCGAGTCCAAACGCGCGGACCGCTTCGGACCTGGCGGTCAGATAGTGATAGACGTTCTCGTAGAATTCCGCGTCCGGGTTACTCCACTGCAGGAACTCCATCTGCGTGGCCAGATCGGATTCGGCATATAGCAGCCTGCAGAGGCTGGGTTTCCCGTCACGTCCGGCGCGACCGATTTCCTGGTAGTACGATTCCATGGAACCGGGGATGTCGGCGTGCACGACGAAGCGGATGTCTTCCTTATCGATGCCCATCCCGAACGCGTTGGTGGCCAGGACCAGGGGTTGCCGGCCGCTCATGAACTGATTCTGGATGCGTCGTCGCGTGTCGCGGGGCAGATCGCCGTGATAGCAGACGTGAACGACTTTTCGATCGAGCAACAAATCGCTGAACCGCTCGAGCGTCTTGATGAGCGTGAAATAGACGATACCGCTGCCGTCTTCGTATTCCGGCGTGCGGGCAACCTGGATGATCTGTTCCAGTTTGTCGTCATCGTCCCAGACCTGTTCGACGTCCAGCGTGAGGTTCGGCCGATCGATACCTTCGTGGAACAGCTTCATGTCGCCATCCTGAAGGCCGAGTTGGCGGACGATGTCGGCCTGCACGTCGGGAGTGGCGGTGGCGGTCAGCGCGATGGTGGTGGGGTTCTGCAACTGCTGGCGGAATTCTCGCAGCCGCGAATAATCGGGGCGAAAATCGTGCCCCCATTCGCTAATGCAATGCGCCTCGTCGACCGCCAGGAGCCGGACGGAACGTTTCGCAATCACTTCCAGGAATTCGGTCTTGCGAAAACGTTCGGGCGTCACGTACAGCAGCGCGTAGCGGCCGCTGGCGACTTCGGCGTAGCGGTTCTCGCGTTGCTCGCGGGTTAATGACGAGTTGATATAGGCCGCATCCACACCGCGGGCGACCAGCGCGTCGACCTGATCCTTCATGAGCGCGATCAGCGGCGAGATCACCAGCGTGAGCGATGCGCGCGGCGACTGCCGGCCATGAAGCAAAGCGGGAACCTGATAGCAGAGTGATTTCCCCATACCGGTCGGCATGATGACGAGTGCGTGCTGGTCGGCCATGACGTGGTTGATGACCTCTCCCTGGCAGCCGCGAAAGTTGTCAAAGCCAAAGAACCGTTGCAAGGCTTCACGTGGTATCATGTCTCTCCCGCATCGTTAGCTCTCTCCCGCATCGTTAGCGGCGCCGTTTCGCGGCCAGCGTGGTCATGTCGTAGACGGGGGTCGGCTGGCTGCTTTGCATCTGGGGTTGCTTGACTTGCGCCTGAGAGGTGCGAATGACACGCAAGACGAAATACCACAGTGCCAGAACCACGATCACCATTACCACGAAGGCCCACATGCCAAAGCGGAGCAAGCGGTGGCCCAGTTCTTCGACGGGTCGCACGACGGGAGCCACGTCTTCTTGGACAATCACTACCAGCCCCGTATCCTGGAAGGCGCTGCCGTTTGCGTCCGGAACGTTCGAATTGTCGATGCGGGCCAGCCTGACGGGGCATTGCGACATGAGGTAGCGGCGCTGGTAGGCCTTGCCGTCGTCATCGGCCCCGAAAGGATCGGCATACGTTTCCGACTCGTGATCCTGCAAGTCGACTCGATAGTTGCTGAAACGGTCGGGCAAGCGGCTTTCCTCCGCGTGCGACTTGCGATACGTATCGAAAATCGGGTGGTGCAGGAACATCCCGTTTTGCTTGCCTTCGACGCCGTAGACCAGGGCCGCGAAACGGCTGTGGTTGCTGTCTTCCGACCTCAGGAAGCGAAAATCGCCGATATCGATCGTCATCGCGATGATTCCCAGCAGCCGGTTCGCGGATTCGTTGTCTTCGTAGATGGGAGTTGAAATGGCAACTTTCCAACGGTTTGTCGCGGTACTCTGAAACGGCGCGGAAAGGTGCGTGGCCGTGATGTGCTTTGTTGGCCGGCGGTAGACAACTTGCGACTTGCCATTGACGATTTCCGTCGACTTCAGGTCGTCCGCGCCGCCGTGATAATAGGTCCGCCAGGAAAAGTTCTTTCCTTCCGTCAGGTTGGCCGAGGTGTCGTTGAATACGGCGGCCAGCTGGGTTCCTTGCGGATCGCATACAAACCAGCTGGCGGCGTTATTCGGTTTGCGAGGGTCGGAAATGTACGGCGTCACCAGACGCTCTAATTCCAGGTGGCCCGCATGCTTCATGAACTCTTGCCGCTGGGGCAGGTTGGTGACAAAGTTATTGGCGGGGTCGGCGAGCACATCGAGCCGTTCCTGCAGTTTGGCATCACCGGCGATATCCAGCAACTGCTTTTGCAATTGCGGACTTTGCGCGGCCCGTTCGACGGCCAGGAAATAGCGGTCGATTTCATACGCCGCCGTTTGCGCGACCCAGCGCGCCGCGACTTCGTTGCTCTGGCCCGCCAGCTTGACCACCTGCTTGCCGGAATTCTCCATCGCCACGTGATGCGCCTGGAAGCCGAACAGCACCATGATGATCAGCAGCAGTATCGGGCCGAGGAAGCCGAGCACCATCAAGGGGAACCGCTGGCGGGAAATGTGCCGTTGATGCAGGGCACTGAGGACACTTTGGACATTGGGAAAGCGATGTTCGGGGTTCACCACCAGGCAGCGGTCGATGATATCCGCCAGGGCGTTGTCGACGTGAGGCACCTTGCGGTGCGCCGCCGGCAACCGCGACTGCCGAATGACCTCGCGATACCGTTTCAAGCGGTGTTCCAAATCCCGGCACGATTCCATTTCGTCGAGTGCCTGTTTCGTGCGAAAGGGAGCCTCACCGGTGAGCATCCGGTAGAGGATCGCGCCCAGGGCGTAAACGTCCCAGCGGGCATCCGGGATAGCATCCAGATCGGCCTGTTCGGGCGCCATATAAAACAAGGTCCCCAGGGAAGGCGTCTGTTCATGCGAGAGCCGCGATTGTCCGAAATCGGCCAGGCGCGGGCGATCGTCCTGATCGAGCAAGACATTGGCCGGTTTGAGATCGCAATGCAGGACGCCGCGACCGTGGGCGTGCATCAAGCCGGTTGCGAGCTCCCGGAAGAGTTCCACCGCGTCGTGGACGTCGAACGGCCCGCGTTCGCGCAGGCGTTGTTCCAGCGACCCAAACTCGATGTACTCCATCACATAATAAGGCGGCTCCGCATCCCAGCCGACGTCCAGCAGTTGGACGACATAGCGATCGGCGGCCAGGAAGACGAGTTTTTCGGTTTCTCGCGACAGCAGCGACCAGTCGACACCGCGGCCGTGAAGAAAAAACTTGATGGCCACTTGCCGGCCCGTATTCTTGTCTATGCCGACCCACACTTCGCCATACGCCCCGGACCCGAGGAACCGGTGCGTTTCGTAGCCGGGCACCTCGGTTGGCGGCTGCGAACGCTTCAGGCTCAGCTCCTGAGCCTCGCGCTGCTCCTCGGGGGATTGATGTTGAGTATGTTCGCTGGGCATGATGTAGTTATCGTATCAGTTCCTTAAGTTTCGGTCACCGGTGGCCACGCATTGAAATACAGGATCCCGAAGTCCTGGACGGTCGGGACGGACGGGAATTGCTGCTGCGGTTGTTTCGGCCGCGTCCGATGCTGAAAGTGGAAGAACACCTGCTGCAACAAGCGGCCCTTCCCGTGGTAGACGTGCACACGCATTTCCGCTATCGGCTGCATCATTCCCAAGAACAGCTGGCAGGCTTTGTCAAAGTCATGGATCGCAACAATATCGCGATCTGCTGCAGCCTGGATGGAAAACTGGGAAATGAACTG
>CALBSZ010000746.1 GCA_937967665.1 uncultured Planctomycetaceae bacterium | reverse complement strand
GATCACTTTTACTCAGTCACTGCCATTGGTGACACGGGCGACAATCCGCTCAACACATTTACCAACGGCCTGGACTTTGCATCTTCACGCGACAACCCATCGACCGCCGCGCGAAAGGACGACCCCAACGACCATAACCGGGACCTGTTGATCGATGGCACGGACCTGGCCATTGTTCGGGACCATAGGACTGATTTCCAGACTGCCTTGAAGCTGTTTTCATTCACCGGATTTGTGCCTCCACACAGCGACATCGTGCTTGATACCTCTTCGGACAACGATCGCAGGGAAGAAGTGACGCGAACGTCCGCGCAAGTAGCCACTTCTGTGGACGAGGCACTGGTTGACTTGATTCCTGCCCCGCCGCGCGCGGATGTAGACTTCGGCCGTTTCGCGGCAAGTGCCTTTGCTGTCGAAGAGGCGTTGGACGAAATCCTCTTCGAGCTCGACGAATTATAAGAGGTAGCGACCTGTCCGCGCAAACGGAAGGCGGGGTTGCTGACCGACATGAACGCTCGCGTCAGCAGGCTCGCCTTCCAGCCGTTTTCAAGTGTTCCCGTCACGTAGGACACGACCGCTGACCGGACCAACGCCTCAAATTCACAAGTTTCGGCAGTTCCGGTAACGATTCGACGAATGGTGCTGGCGGCGATGATCTGCTGACTAGCGATAGCGGCAACGATACGATCGATGGCGAAGCCGCCGAGCACTCGGCCGCCGGCAAATATAGCGAAGCGTCCCGTTTTCGGCAGTCGCGGGGGAGGGCGTGGACGGCTATACTACGAGAACGACCGCGGCGGAAACCTGCCGGCCGTGCAGGTTTCCGCACGCGAATTCAGCCAGGCGATTGGACTATGGCTGCCGTCGATCGGCGGCTAACAAGAGCGACACGGGAACGAGGTGAGAATGTACTTACGGTTTGCAAAACGATTGCTGCTGGAAACGGACAAACGCCTGGTCTGGAAGCTTTTCTGGAATATGGGCGTGCGTGGCCTGCTCTCCGTTCAAAAACATAAATCGAGACTGAAGCGGGGCGAATTCTTTCCACCCTATCTGTATATTTCCATTATCAACAGTTGCAATCTGCGCTGTCAGGGCTGCTGGGTCGATGTGGCGCACAAGCAGCAAAAGATCGACGTCGCGGCGATGAACCGCATGATCCACGAAGCCAAAGCGATGGGCAACGCCTTCTTTGGATTGCTGGGGGGTGAACCGTTCATGCATGGCGAACTGTTCGAGATCCTCGAAGCCCACCCCGATGCCTATTTTCAGGTCTTCACGAACGGGCATTTCATCGACGACGAAGCGGCCAGACGCTTAAGAAAACTCGGCAATGTCACTCCACTGATCAGCATCGAGGGCACGGAGGTCATCAGCGACCAGCGTCGTGGACGCGGCGGGGTGCTGAGCAAGTCGATGCAGGGTTTGCAGCATTGCCTGGACAACAAGGTCATGACCGGTGTGTGTACCAGCCTCTGCCAGTCGAATTACGAAGACCTGCTGCGGGAAGAGTGGGTCGACAAGTTGATTGAAATGGGGGTGATGTACACCTGGTTCCATATTTATCGTCCGGTTGGCCCCGATGCCTGCCAGGACTTGTCACTTACGTTGGAACAACAAAAGCAAGCGCGGCAGTTTGTCGTCGACATGCGAGTCCGGAAACCGATTATCGTCATCGATGCCTACTACGACGCGGACGGCAATGCCTTGTGCCCGGCCGCGACCGGTTTCACGCACCACATTAGCCCTTGGGGGGACATTGAGCCCTGTCCAATCATCCAGTTCTCCAAAGATTCCATCCATGACACCCGGCCGTTGCGAGAAGTGTTCAATGAATCGGAATTCTTGCAAGATTTTCGCAGGGTCGCAGCGGAGAACACGCGGGGCTGTATCGTCCTGGAACGACCGGATCTGATTCAACAGCTGGTGGACGCCCATGACGCCAAGGATTCCACCGCCCGCGGCACGGCGCTCGCCGAACTCGGCGCGATGAAAAGTCGTCCGTCGCAATACAATCCCGGCGCCGAGATCCCGGAAAAGAGCTGGGCCTATCGCCTTGCCAAGAAGATCGCCTTTCACGAGTACGGTGTCTACACCAGGCACTTTGAAACCGGCAACTGGGTCGACACACGCTCGTCGGCCGTTGCGGAGCCGGACGTCGTGCAGTTGCAAACGTCACGAGAGTGACCTCAAGACGCTTGCAGAGTTGCACGCGTGAGGAAATTGCCGCGCGGCATGTTCTTCTCTGGCGGGCTCAGATCCCAACGCTGTCGGCGAGGTCATAAGACGCGGCAGAGCTATCCTCCTTCCGGCCTGACCGGCGACACGGCTGGCGTCGTCGGGGAGGAGTGCGACGAGGTCGCGATGGCGGCCGTTGTATCAAAATCTTCCCAGGCGACGAGGCGCTGGCGAGCGCGCACGTACGCCGCGGCGGTTTGGCTGACGTGTTTGGGCAAGCGTTTCAACAACGGTCGCACCTCGTCCAGCGAATCGCACTCCAACACCTGTTCTTCCCAGAACATGGGGACCTTCGGGTCAACGAACGACAACATCGCGGCGACACGGTGGGCGACAGTGGGATAAGCGTGCTGTTTGATTTCGTAGCGGCTGGTCCGAGCCACTTCAATCAGTTCGCGTTCCGCTCGGGCGAAGGCCTGAGCGGCCGCTTTGCCTTCGTCGCTGCCGTCCAGGAACAGGGCGATCGTGAAGTTGGCCTCACCGCAGGGCCCCCATTCGTCCAGCTGTCTCACAGGACCGCGGTCGTACCCGGTGGCTGTGCATGCCAGCTGCACCAGGTCCGACCGCCATGTACCGGGCACTTGTGCAACCAGTACAAAATCCTTCCCTCCCTCCAAAGTCGATTGCCCCGACGGCTTCAGTTTGAAGTAGACCCCGTTTCCCCGATCGATCGTGCCGCTGGAGGAAATCAGCGACAACGCGGGTAGCCGTTCGTAGCGTTGGAATTCGCTCGCTTTTGAGCCGATATTCGCGGTGCCGGCACCGTGCAGGTGGTCGCCCAGCGCGCCGTCGACAGTGGCCCCCACCGACTGACTGCCCTCTTCGTGCTTTTCCACTTTGATGTTGCCGAGTATCTCGGCACTGAGTGTCGTGCGCGGCGCGTAGTCGGTGAATTTCATCGAACGGCGCGGGCTGTGAAAGCGGTAGACGAATTCGATCAGATCGTTTTCGCTGCCGGTTGCCACGAACGCGGAAACGGTAAGTTTCGCTTCGATCAGGCGTTCCCCCGGATTCGACCGGCGGAATTCGTTCGTTGTCACGTCTGCGCAGGCGATGACGGTGGGGGCATCGAAGCGGACAGCGTTGCCGGCGTCAACTTGAGCCTCGATGGAGAAGAGCAGGATGCCAGCGATGCAGAGTGAACGTCGCATAAAAGTCGCTCCTTCGGTCAGCGTGTCGGATACGACAATCCTAGAACCGCCCGTCGCGCGGTCAAGACTCGCGGACAAACACACTTGACGTTTTGTAAAAGTTACACAAGACAAGGACGAGTGCTCTGTCAAGTTTACGATTGAGGGTAAAGGGGTCAGGAGTCAATTGCCGGA
>CALBSZ010000745.1 GCA_937967665.1 uncultured Planctomycetaceae bacterium | reverse complement strand
TGACCCCTTTACCGAACCCGACTCAACGTCCTCCTGATACGAATTGGATCGCATAAAGATCCGCCTGCTGGAGATGAAAGCGAAGCCGCACGGTTTCGCCTTGCAGGGAACTCAGGTCCGCCCCCGCTCGCCAGGTTACGTCCTTTTGAATGTGATCGGCGCGTAATGGCGTGCAGTGTTCGATCTCATACCCTGGAAGCGACTTGCCATCGATCGTTTCCAAGCCAACACGGACGAAGCCTTCATTACTCGTCTTCCAGTTGACAACCAGCCTTTCCGCAAACGTGCTCAAAACGATTGGTCGAGTCAGCAGCTCGCCACCGCGTTCCCCGGCCCGGATCGACACGAAACCGTCCTTCCGGTATTCGAAGCGGCGCAGGCGGCTGTCGCTGCCGGTGTAGTAGGCTTCCGTCGCATAGACCGAGTAATGATCCGGCCGGTCGGGAAGTTCAACAACACCCCAGGCCATGTAGTTGCTGCGGTTTCCACCGCGGTCCTCCGGCGCGGATTCCGGGATCACCGGGTCGAGCCATCGCCGGAACGTGACACCGTCGCGACTAGCCATGAACGTCGGCTCCACCCGCTGCCCCTGGTCGGGCAAATAACGGGTGGGAAAGCCGATCAGGATGTGCGGCGCCCTGGCGTAAGGTAAGACGGCGTTCGTGTAAAGATGTTCCGCGGGAGCCCCGGGGTATTGCAACAAGACCGGCTTCGTCCAGTTTACGTAATCCTGGGAGGTGCCGGTCATGATGGCTCGCTTGCCGTTCACGAAAGTGCGATGGTACTCCCGGTACAATTTCGCGTGTTCGTCCCAGAAGGCGAGGTTCTGCGAATCGAAGGCACCCTGGGTGATCACCGGCTCCGTGCGCAGCAGTTTCCACTTGATCCCATCGGCCGACTGGTAGACGTACAGCCCGCGCTTGCCGCGCGGCTTCCCTCGCGCCAGCCCCTTGTACTTGGCATTGTCCGGGCAATCCGGATTCGCATCCTTAAAGGCAATGAAATCGTGCGTGCCGATACCGTCCCACACGATATTGTTTTGCTTCGAACCGTTGAACTCGAAGAGCCCCAACTGCGGCTTCGTCCAGTGAATCCCGTCTTTGCTCTCGGCATAGCAGGTGACCTCGGGATGGCCGGACATTCGCGTTTCCTCGTTGTAGTGCGACCCGCGATAGTACATTCGAAAAATGTCGCCGTCCCGGAAGATCGTGTAGTACGCGCACGTATTGCCCTCCCAGGGTTCGTCGGTGACCAGGACCACTTCCCGGGGCTCCGGTCGGTGGAGGAATTGCGTTACATCGCCGTCCACTTTCTCAATCAGGAAGTCGTCCACGAACAACTCCAGGCGCGTACCGATTTGAACCGGCTCGGCGGCCCGCAGCGCACAAGTTACAAGAAGCAGGCTGAACACCACCTGATACGAAATCGGATTACGCGACAAACTCCGCATTGCATGGCACCTCACGGGCTGGTTCAAATACTTCAGATCGAACGACGTCGAAACGATCATGGACCGCGCGATCGTCCACTTCGGACTAACGCCCTCATTGTACCAGCGAGAAGTGCTCCGAATAGACGCGACCCACTCACTTCCACCGTAAGCGGCTCCGCGCTAGCCGCGGCTGAACACTCCGCCTGATCGCGATGCTGCCTATTGCTTGGGCAGCGGCTTGCCGCGCAAGCGAGCTGTGTCGATTTGCTAGCGGCTGCTCTGCAGAAAAGTGGCGACCTCGTACTGCATATCGCGAATCACTCAGAGTCTAAAGTTCTGAAGCGCCAACCCGCTCATGGCATTAGACGGTCGCGGACGTCAGCACCGTTCGGCACGGTAGATGCACTTGCCTGCTGAGCACTACAAAGTCGCTTGGACGATGGACCGCGAGAACGTTGCTGAGGCTCCGCGCGCATTCCCGGTCACGCCGTCGCGGCAGCCGAGCTGGCTTACGGTCGACGACGGAATGCGACCGCGGTGCCTTTCACTTGAACACATTTTTACGGCGGAACACACAAGGAGGTAAACATTGATTGTCGCTCCATCTTTAATCACCATCTTGATGGCCTCCGGCTGGCTCAACCAGAACAACGATGTCGCATCGGAACGAGTGGACCTGATCGAGGTCAATCACTTTTACGATGAACAAGGAGACCTGGTTTTTGACCAGATCATCTTCTACGATTGGTCGCATCCCGAAGGTCGTTACCACGTCCGCGCGTGGCGCTTGCTCAAGACGCCAGCGCAACTGCCGCGCAAGAGTTGGCAGGATCGCAGTTATGTAGCGATCTGGCACGATGGGGAGGTCTTACGTCGAGTTCAGGCCAGTTCCGTGCGCGAATCCTGGACGCAATTCGATCCCGAATTGGTAGAACGGGAGTACCTGCACAAAGAGCACCGCACGGAACTGCGCAGAATCAGGGTTCCGCATTAGGACCAAACAGACAGGGCCATTCCCGGGTCTCGCACTGCCTGGCTGTCCGCCGAACTTACTCGCAGGGTCGGCCTTGCCGTAGCACGCGTCGGTCCATGTGGTTTACGCGTCCCCGTCTAATGACTCAAGGGCAGCTCCGACCCTGATCTTGCGTCGTTCCAAGCGCAGCCAAGTGGACATCAACAGCAAGACGATAGGCCTGCCGATAAGGTTGGCTAGCGTGACGGAAACATCGAGGCATTGCGAACCGCTTTTCGGGTTCCTGTTGCTATCGAATGGCCAAAGCCGAGCTCACACGCACGCCTGGCAACTGGCGATTCCCGTCGCGCATCTCCCGAACACCAGCCGCATCGTCAGTTTTCCAGCCTGCGGCGTGAAGAGCTTTTCGTTTCGTCGCGTCCATGGATAGGCCCCCGTTGAGAGACCAGATCTGGGCCACATGAATGACACTCTATCAGGGGGATTATTAACACCGGATTTTCCAGTTGAATTATCGAGTTTTTTTCGCAACAGCTGGCTGATCGGGCTATCATGATGTCCGAGCTTATAAAGTCACACCATTTCCGCCGGTCCCTCGCGAGGCGATTGGTCAACCTCTGGAGTGCTCATGAAACCTCACCGCGCTCGTCATTCGCGAAACCGACAGGCACTTCGACGGAATCTTTTGCCGCCCGAGAAACGATTTCGAAGGCTTTTCATGGAACCGCTGGAGCGCCGCAACTTGCTGGCGATCTTCACTGTCAATTCCGCGAGCGACGCCGGCGACGGCGATAGTGATGACGGCGTGTGTGATACCGGGAATGCGTCCGATGGCTTTACGGGGGTTTGCACTCTTCGCGCGGCCACGATCACGGCCAATCACGTCGCGGGGTTGGATCGCATTCACTTTAGTATCCCGGGCCCCGGCATTCCGACGATCAACGTCACCACAGCGGCTAATCAGTTCCGGACATTGACCGATCCGATCGTCATTGATGGCACGACGCAACCAGCAGGCATGGTCGAAATCAATGGGTCAGCGGCTCGAGACGGATTCTTGTTTGAGGTCGAATCGAGCGGCAGTGAAGTGCGCGGCTTGATCATGAATCGCTTTCCCGAGACGGCGATTGTCCTTCGTGCCAACAACGCGCTCATTGCCGGCAACTACTTCGGCACCGACAGTACGGGTACGATCACGGACCCGGATGAGATACCGGACAACGGGGATGAGTTGGGAAATGGGGCGGCCGTGCACATCGTCGTACGTCTGGAGAATGACGATGTGTTGGGAGGCAAGAACAACACGATCGGAGGCACATCGGCAGCGGATCGAAATGTCATTTCGGGAAATGCGACGGGCGTCGCCATTTTCTCGCCCGCCAACGCAGGGAATCGAGTGCTGGGAAACTTTATCGGCACGGATGTATCCGGCACCCAGGGAATTTCGTATGGTCGCGGCGTGGGCGTTCGTATTTCGTCCAGCGGCGAGTTGCCTTCGTCTGGCAACATCGTCGGAGGCACCGAACCGGGTTCTGCGAATGTGATTGCCGACGGCTTTGGCGGAGTCCTCGTCACCGGCAGCGACAATCGCGTCGAAAACAATCTGATCGGTACTGACGTCACGGCAACGGATAATCTGGGTAACGCGACATTTGGCGTGCGCGTGAGTAGTGGTACCGGCAATGTGATCGGCGGCACTGCCGAAGGCACGGGCAACACGATCGTCTCGAACTCGCCCGGAATCGAGATAACCGATCTGAGTTCGAGCAACACGGTGGAACGCAACTACATTGGAACAACTGCGACCGGCACCATGCTTGGCAACTCGATTGGAATATCCGTTGTCAACTCGGATGGCAACATCCTTGGCGGCGAGTTTGGGAACACCATTTCACACAGTGAACTCGACGGCGTCATCCTCGCTGGCGCCGGAGCCACAGGCAACCTCGTCTTGGGAAATCGCATTGGAACGGATCCCAGTGGAATGTCGGCAGCGACAAACGGCCGGCATGGCGTGTACATCGTTTCCGCGTCCTCTAACTCTGTGGGCGCCTCGCTTCCTGGCGGTAGCCCGATCCTGGGCAACATCATTTCGGCAAACTTTGAACACGGGGTCGCGATTGGCAACGGCACCGCCGTCAATAACGTAGTCCAGGGGAACAAGATCGGTACCGACGTCCTGGGCACCGGGGCTCTGGGCAATGGCTTCGAAGGCGTCGCGCTGCTGCAGGGAGCGGCGAATAACACGATTGGCGGAACGGGAAACGCCGGCAATCTGATTTCCGGAAACATCGGCGATGGCATCCTGATTATCGGCACCGAGGAGCAGCCGGCAACGGGCAATTTTGTCGAAGGAAACTATATCGGCACAACGATCGATGGCGAGGGAGCGCTGCCGAATGAGTTTCGCGGAATTCATATCGACGCCCACGCGCGCGGCAATATGATTGGAGGAAACACTCCGGGGTCAAGAAACATCATTTCTGGCAACGCCCTGGATGGAATTGTCATTGCGCTGCAAGGAGCCGAAGAAAATGTCATCAAAGGCAATTACATTGGGACGGACAAAGATGGGGATACAGGTCTCGGAAACGGCGGTTCAGGAATATTCGTTTTCAACGCGGCCAAGAATATCATTGGTGAGTCGGACGGGACCAGTTTTGTACGCAACGTGATCGCGGACAACGCCGAGCACGGCATCCATATTCAAGGTGCGGAGTCCAAAGAGAATGTTGTCGCGGGAAATCTAATTGGTTCGAACGCGGCGGGCTCGGCCGAATTACTTAACCAGAAACATGGTGTGTCGATCCTCGATGCTCCAGAAAATCGCATCGGTGACGTTTATGCGGGCGATCCCGCCGACTTCAATTTCCCGGGAAACGTGATCGCCGCCAAGGACAACGGTGTCCGCATCCAAGGCGCCGATGCGACTGGCAATCTGGTTCTCAGTAATCTGATTGGCGTTGATCGCAGCGGGAATACGGCATGGCCGACGGTTGCTACTGCCGGCGTATTGCTACTTGACGCTGCCTCCAATCGGGTCGGCGTGCCAGCGGACCCTGCTGCGGGCCCCGGCGGGAATACGATTTCGCACAGCCGCATCGGGGTGCATATCCGTTCCACGATTGGAGCGGCAGGGTCGGGATCTACGGGCAACATGGTTGCCGGAAACCGGATTGGCACTGCTCAGAATGGCGATCTTGGTAATCCACCAACGACTTTAGGGAACGAAGAAGCTGGCGTTCTCATAGACGACTTCGCGAACAACTACATTGGCGGCCAGCCGACGGGCTCGCCCGAACTGCCCGGCAACGTCATCGCTGGTAACGCTGGGGAAGGCATCCGGATCGTGGGTGCCAATGCCATCGGCAACACACTCCAACGAAACAGCATCCATTCCAATGGCGGGCTGGGGATTGATCTCAACGCCGATGGCATTACCAAGAACGATGACCTGGACGAGGATGAAGGGGTTAACCATCTACAGAATATCCCCTTCGCCATGCCCGTAATGCGACCCGATGGCAGCCGAGCCGTCGTCGGCAGCCTGCACAGTAAACCCAACATGCTCTATCGCATCGAATTTTTCGACAATGAAACCGCCGATAGTTCGCGATTTGGAGAAGGGCAGACGTTTATCAACGCGTTGGATGCAACCACCAACGCCGACGGCAATGCGTTCTTCACCCTGCCCCTTGCAACACCGCTGGCGGGAGGAGTCGTCACGGCCACTGCAACGAACACCTCCGGCAGTACTTCCGAGTTCTCCTGCGCGATCTCGGAAATCGGGATCAACAACGATGGTATGGTCTTCGGCGTCACAAGTACCGACGATGCCGGGCCGGGTACGTTGCGGGAGGCAATCAATAGGGCCAACAGCAACACAGGTAAGGACGTGATTGTATTCTGTCTGCCCGGCACCGGGACGCAGACGATCCTGCTCGAGGAAGCATTGCCGGCAATCTCGGATCCCGTCATCATCGATGCGAGCACTCAGAACGGAGCGGCGTGCAATAGCATGGAGCTGGAGTCCGGGTCGAATGCCGAGTTGCTCGTCGAATTGTCCGGTGCGAACATGCCGATGGAGACTCACGGACTCACGATCCTTGCCGGCGGCAGCACCGTCCGTGGACTGGTGATCAATCGGTTTTCGGGATCGGGTATCCACATCGAACAAGCTGGCGGCAACAGGATTGAGTGTTCGCTGTTGGGCACGAATACTGAAGGCGATGCGGCATTCGCCAATGGCATGGGAATCACGATTCAGGATTCAGCGGACAACCTTGTCGGCGGAACGGAAGCCGACAAGCGGAACGTGATTTCAGGCAACTCTGCGACTGGTGTCGCGATCAAAGGGGAAGGTGCTACTGGAAATGTCGTCGACGGCAATCTGATCGGGACGAATGCCAGTGGAACGTCGGCAGTGGCGAATGTTGTCGGTGTGCAGATCTCGGACGCCACCCAAAACTTCGTGGGCGGAGTCACGGGCAACGTCATTTCGGGAAACAGCGAGGACGGAGTCAAAATCAATGACACGCTCGTTGCGGGCGAAGCCGCCAACAACGTCGTCCTGAATAACCTCATCGGAGCCGATGTGTCGGGGACAACAGAGGTGCCGAACTTGCGTGGGGTCCGAATTCTGGATGCCGAGTTGAATCAAGTTGGCGGTGTACCAGCGGACTCGACTGAGTTGATGGGCAATGTGATCTCGGGCAACACGGAAACGGGGATCATCATTGCGGGAATCGATGCCAGGGAGAACATTGTCCAGGGCAACCTGATTGGAACGACGGTCACTGGCAAGCAGGAGCTACCCAACGGCTTTGACGGAGTTTCGCTGGGTGCTGGTAGTCGTAGCAACAGGATCGGTGGCACGGCGCCCGGTGCTGGCAACGTGGTCTCCGGCAACCTCGGCGACGGCATTCGACTGCACGGCAATGAGGCCTTTCCCGCGACGCGCAATACGATTGTGGGCAACTACGTGGGAACCGACATCGATGGCGAGGCGAGATTGGGAAACCGTGGCCGAGGCATCTATCTGAGCGGCACGGCGACTCGAAATGTCGTTGGCGGCACGAACGGGGCAAGTCGCAATATTATCTCCGCCAACAGCAAGGACGGCATCTTCATCGAAGGCACGGGAGCGGATCGAACAGACGTATTCGGCAATTATATCGGCACGGATAAAGATGGAACGGACGACCTCGGAAATCTCGAGTCCGGAGTCTATATCCTCAATGCGCGACGGACCGATCTCGGAGGCGAAAGCGTCACGCAGGGCAATGTGATTTCGGGAAACAAATACGGCGTCTACATCAAAGGTGCGATGGCGGACGATAACGATGTGTTTGGCAACCTGATCGGCACGGATCAGAACGGAACTTTGCCCATCGGCAACGATGAGGACGGGATACTCCTCGAAGACGTCCTCGCGCACCAGATCGGTGAAAAGATCACTAAGGGCAACGTCATATCCGCGAACAAGAATGGAATTCACATCAAGGGCAGTTCCGAGAATAACAGCGGGCAATCGAATTGGATTGGTACCGACCCGTCGGGCGAAGACGGACTGGACCCTGAAAATCGACCGCTGGGGAACAAGCAGGCAGGGATCCTTATCACGGACGCCAAGAACACAACAATTGGCGGTGCAACTGCGGTCGATGCGGCTTGCTCTAACCCCAATTTCACTGAAAATCGTATCCGTTGAAATAAGGGACCCAGCAGACGCAGTAACGG
>CALBSZ010000744.1 GCA_937967665.1 uncultured Planctomycetaceae bacterium | reverse complement strand
AAGTTTGCCGCGTTGGCAACCGATTGCGCGCCAGCGTCTTCCGCGACGGACTGATCTGCGACCGTGACAGAAGGTTCATCGTTGACGGCGGTGACCGTAATCGTGACGGTTCCCACAGCGGTATCCTCACCGTCGGAAAGGGTGTAGGTAAACGAGTCCATCCCGGCGAAATCGGTGTTCGGCGTGTACGAGAACGAGCCATCCGAGTTCAGTGAGAAAGCCTGCGCGTTCGCCGGCCCGGCATTGACGGTGGTCGTTAAGGCACCTGGCCCGTCCCCGCCATCCGTATCCGCGCCGTTTCCGTTGTCAGCCAAGACATCCCCGTTCAGCGCGCCGCTGTCTTCCGCGATTGTAAAGTCATCGGGTCGTGCGTCCGGGGCGATATTGCCGCCAGTCGGGCACGCATCAATGCAGACCCTTAAGTCAATATAGTCTTCGGGAGTGACAAAGCCGCCACCCGGGTCGGAAAACGTAGTGTTCTGAGGTGCGGTCAGCGTGAGAGTGTAAGTATCGTTCGGCACTGAACCAGAAAAATCAATTGACAATTCGGCAAATTGAATCGGCGTTGACGGAATCGTCACCGCGGCGAAGCCCAACAACCCCCCGCTCACGTCCCCTGGGGGTGTAAAAGAAGGTGGTGACGGAAAACCACTATTAAAGAGGAATGCACCGTCAGTTAGACTTAAACCCGTAAAGGAAAGTGCAGGCTCGCTACCCGTGTCTCCTGCAAGCCTACCAAAGAAATTAATTCCTTGAGCTTGTTCACCACCGTCGCCACTCACCCACACGCCGACAGATTGGACGCCGCCTGTTGAGCTCGCGATAAATTCAGGCGCAGAATTAAGAGGTTCATCCGTTCCTGTGTGGATAGTGACGGCCAAAAGATCGCGCCGTTCGAGTGATTCACACCCAGCGAATCGTCGGGAACGGTGTCGATTTCTTCGTGCCTTTCGGCGTTTCTCGGCCGCACGTCGCTCGTTTTCAATTAGCTTTCGGATCATTATCTCACTCCACGCTGTGAATATCAGAGGTAGCTTTAGTAAGGTTTAGTAAATCAGAGCCGCTAAACTTGTTGGTCCTAAACGAATTAAAGAATGTCTTAAAGAATGTCAGCAATTAAGGAATCGGTGTCATCGTCGTAGTCGGAAAGATCTTCGGCAAGGACGATGTCGCGCGCCACGACGTTTCGATTGATATAGTTAATCACTTGCAGCGCATCTTCTGGACCTACAAAGCCGTTGCCGCTAACGTCCAGGCTCAAGTCCGATTCTCCCTCGGCTTCATCACCGCTCGCGTTTAACGAATTAATGATAAGCAACGCATCCTTTGAACTAACGGTGCCGTCACCATCCACATCTTCGGTCAAGGAAGCTTGTAAAGGCGCTTGCGGGGGCGCTGGCGCTGGCAGTGTTATGTAAGTAAGTGTCGCGTTAAAATTGTTGATGGAAATCACCGCGTCATTACTGAGCATCTGCCCATCACGATCAACGTCATCGTCGTCTTCAATCAATGTATTCTGTCCGAACCGGTTGATCATGACTACGGCGTCATTAGACAGCACTTGTGCTTGACTTGCGGTGTCACCGAACGTGATATTGCCCCGCAAGTGGCCGAACGCAAAAACGTCATTTCCCGCGAGACCAAAATCTGTTGAGATTGCCTGTACACGCAACCAAGTATTCTGAATAGTACCGTTTGGAAAAATAATCTCGACGCGGTCGGACCCGTTCGTTCCGCCGTCTTCAATAACTGGATCAATCGTTGGAGTGGTGGCAACTGTCGTCCAGGTCGATCCGTCCGTACTTGTTTCAAATATGAAGTCGTTTTCGTCAATCGTGTTGCCGTTGGGGATTTCGCTGACGTCGAATGCGATGCCATTTAATCCATGCACGTAGTTCGACGTGTTTGCGTAGGCCCCCATGTTTCCAACGGTTAGTGGAGCTATATCTGGTGCAACAGTTCGCCCGTAACTCGATTCCCCGTAAAAGATGTGTCGCCCCTCCACAGTCGATGACGACGACACAATATTAATCGTTCCATTGGTACAACTCGCCGCGGCGCCGTCGACGGGGATGATGTTGGGACCGGGGGAGGCGAATTGGGAATCTTCCTGTCCGACGACAACAGCCACGTCACAGAGGTTCAAGGAGAACGACGAACCGGCGGCCACGCCGGTGGTGTCGATCACCAGGTCGACCAGGTCGCCATCGGCTTCAATGGGCGTGACCGAACCGTTGATGTCGGGCGGGAAGCCGGGAGGGTTCATCGACACGCTGGCTTGGGCGATGTGTTCAAATCCCGATACCGGTCCGCCGGTGGCCGTCACCGTAAACGCGGGGTCGTCAAACAATAAATCGTTGTCACCGGGGCGCGTGAAGTTGATCGCCGAGAAGACGGGGGTCGGGGTTACCGAAGGGTTCGGATCGCTCGAACTGACGTCGCCGATGCGGGCGGTGAGAACGAAGTCGGAGACGTCATCGTCGTTGCTCGGGTCGCTCGCCGTGACCGCGACGGTGATCGTGGCCGTCTGGCCGGCAACGATGTCGTGCGTGCCGACGTCGATTCCGATGGTCAGCAACCGCCGATCCTCCAAGCCTTCGACCACCAGGCCGCGGGCGAAGGACGAGGCGTATTGCAAACGCCGCGGTTGCGCGAAGCAACCTTCCACAAACTCTTGAAACGACTCAGCGACCGACCGACACATTCCGAAGAACTTCGATCGTGATTGGTTTAACTTCCGTTTTGACGTCTTCAACGACTGCTGCTTAATGTGCATCGATCACTTGCTCCACGCGAACGCTGGTTCCAATTAGTTTGCCACTGCACCGAACTAGACGACGCAAACTTCCTTTTGCACCTCGAATGACTGACGTGGTTCCCATGTTGTGTCAGGTCGAAAGGACAGCCAGATTTCACTTGCGAATTGGTCGTAACGATTACGCCAATGCTCCGGATTCTCATACATTAGGCAGTAAATCATGGCGTTGCAAGCATTTTGTGGAAAAATATCCATATCGACACGAGAGATTTGCTCGATCTCGCAGATCCTACTGCGGAGGAACACCGAAACTTCACGATTTCGTCGCCTTCGGCACGGGTTCGCAACCGCGCCGCTCCGACTCAAGAAGATGGCCAAACGTAGCCGCGATCTTTCAGAAAAGAGGCATTTTTCCAGGGATTCGAGAAATTCCTGAAATGTCACTCGAGTTTCCCGCGCACGCCAAACGGCCGCAGTTCGCTGTTTCGGGGTGTGCCTTCAGAGCGGCATCGGGAGTCCGTTTGCGAAAACGGAATCCAGCGAATCTTTTTTTGGCGACGTCGCGCGGAGACGGCAATCAATTTCGCGAAAATGGCGCCCGCGGAGAGACAGCGGAGAGACATTTGTCATGCGCTGCATGAGTTCCATCAAGATGCGCCGGCCGCGCTTTCGATCGTGATGAGCACCCCTTTGAAAGCCGGCGTCTTGGATAACGGATCCGCATGACGCGCGACCAGTACATTCGCCTCGGGATAGTACATCAGCGCGTTGCCCGCGCGAATCCTGTCGAAGGGGCGCACCAGGATGTTGTGCATGACTCCGGTTGCCGAGCGGACCGTCACGCGCTGTTCGGCGCCGAGTCCCAATCGCTTGACGTCGTCGGGATGCAACAGAAGGATATCACGCCGGTCCTGACCGCGATAAAGATCTTCTTCTTCGTACACCACCGTATTGAACTGTCCTTCGCTGCGCACCGTCATCAAACGCAACTCGTGTTCCGCGCCCAACAGTGGCGGCAGCGCATGCGAATGCAGTAAAGCGCGGCCGGTGGATGTGGGGAACCGCGGCGAGTGAAACGTGCGCCCGTCCAGTTGAAATTCCTGTTTCGTTTCGCCCACGCGCGCGATCTGCTGGTAGCCGGGAATCACTTTGGCAATGGCGCGGCGAATGGTGCCCGTGTCCTGCATGGACTGCCAGTCGATTCCCTTGTCCGCCGGCAGCACGGCGGCGGCGATGTCGGCAATCACTTGCACTTCGCTGCGCGGCCCGGCATGGCGCGCCGGCCCGCCGTCACTCAACCGCACGAAGTTGAACATCGACTCCTGCGTCGTCGGCTGCGGTTCCTCGTCGCGCGCCAGGACCGGCAGGATGATTGTCTGGTCGGCCAGGGCATGCGCATGGCCGGTGTTGAGTGTTGTGTTGAGATAGACGAGTGTCTTGAGTCGGCTGAGTGATTCGGCGGCGTACGCGGCGTCGGGATTGGAACCGAACAGGTTACCGCCCAGGCAGAAACCGACTTGCAGGTTCCCCGCATGCGCCGCTTCCATGCAGCCAAGCGTATCGAGTCCGGTTGTGGTGGGAAGGGAGACGCCGAATTCCGCTTCCAGTTTTTCGAAGATGGCATCTTTCAGTTGCGGAGTCACGCCGACGGACCCGATCCCCTGCACGTTGGAATGACCGCGAATCGGTAAGAGTCCCGCGTGCGGCTTGCCTACCATCCCGCGCATCATGGCCAGGTTGGCAATAGCCTGCACGTTCTGCACGCCATGGGCATGATGCGTGATTCCCATCGTCCAGCTGAAGATGACCTTCTTGGCGGCCGCGTACTTCCGCGCAATCTCTTCCAGCGCCGCCGCGTCGACGCCGGACTTTTCATGAATCTCTTCCCACGGCGTGCGGCGAATTCCGGCGATCCAATCGTCATATCCTTCGCAGTGTTCCTGCAAGAACGGGACATCGGCCGCGCCCATTTCGTCGATTCGTTTGGCGATGCCGGTGAGCAGCGCCAGGTCGCCGCCGATATGCGGCTGCACGTAGGTCGTGGCGATGGGGGTGCCGAAGAGCAGGGATCGCGGGCTGCTGGGAATGCGGAATTTGACCAGGCCCGTTTCGACCACGGGGTTCATGACGATCACTTCCCCGCCGCGCCGCCGGACGTGCATCAGCGACGTCATCAACCGCGGATGGTTACTCGCCGGATTCCCCCCAATGACAAAGACCAGGTCGGCGTGTTCGACGTCGTCGAGCAGGACGGTGGCCGTGCCGGACCCGATCGCCGAGACCAGTCCCACGCCGCTGGCCTGGTGGCAGTAGTAACTGCAGTTATTGACGTTGTTTGTGCCGTACAGCCGGGCAAACAGTTGCAGCAGGAAGCCCGCCTCGTTGGAACTGCGGCCGCTGAAGTACCAGAACGATTCGTCCGGCGACGTCTCGCGGAGCGCTGTGACGATCCGCGCATGGGCCTCGTTCCATGCGATCGGCCGATAGTACTGGCTGCCTCTTTCGTACAGCACGGGCTGAACCAGCCGGCCGCACTGTTCCAGTTCGCGGGGGCTGAACTTGCGCAGCTGCGGCAGGGAATAGGTCTTCCAGAAATCTTCGGCAATGGCTCCTTGCATATCGGCGGCCATGGCCTGCAGCGACTTCTTGCAGACTTCGGGGAAGCCGCCGATTTCGTTGACCATGCCGCCGCGTTGGCCGCCCATGCCGAGCGCGCAGGTCTTGCAGGCGTTCTTCGAACGCATGGCCCGCCACATTTTCCAGAACCCGCCGACTTGCCGGGCCTTGCGAAGCGTATACCAGATGGCCGGCCAGCCGCCGCCCGCGTCCACGTGTTTCATCGAACGATACGACTCATGGGAGGGAATGATCTAGGGTGAAGGCGTCGATTATAACGCGAGCCGCCGTGCCTGACACGCGGGGCAATCGGTAGGATGGGCGCGAGCGGTGGGCGGTATACGTGGTTTCATAAGGAGGTGGGCGAAGTCGATGCTCAGGCAGGCCATGCAAACCCGTGAGCGGTCGCCCATCAGAATGCGTCTGAACCGGCGGGAGGCGGAGCCTCGCAGACAGTGCGTTCCCTGGCGGGAGCCAGGGAACGAGAGGTGGAACCCGGCGGGAGGCGGAGCCTCGCAGACAGTGAGTGCCCTGGCGGGAGCCAGGGAACGAGAGGCATCGGAGGCCAGGACAGGTCCTGGCCTGCATTTGTGCTATTCCCACGAACCAAAGACTTCGTCCGTGGCGGAAGGGGTTGTGCGGGCGGCGACATCGACGGCCAGTTGATCGTCGGCCAGACGGAACGGGATTTCGACAACTTCGCCGCGTTCTCCCTCGCCGTTGGCCTGTTCGTTAAGGTGGTTGATCACGAGCAGCACATCGAGCGCCGTGATCAGCCGATCGCCGTTGACGTCCAGGAACGGTGGTGGGACTGCCGGAGCGGCGGGCAGGTTCGGCACGTTCGGATCGGTGTTGATGTGGTTGATCACCAGCAGGGCATCAATCGGCGAGACATCGCCGTCGCCGCTGACGTCCAGGGTGTTGGACAGGTTCTGCCAGGAGGACCCGGCCGAGCGAATCGTGAGGGCATAGTCTTCCACTTCTCCGATACCACCGAAACCTTTCGGCGAAATTCCGCCGGGATCGTCGTGCAGGCGGAAGCGTGCATAAGACTGTCCATCCGTCGCGTTGCTGGGGATGTTGATCGCCAGTTGCGTGCTGCCATTGCTGAGCGCCAAGGCCTGGATCACGCGTTCGCCCGGATCGTCCCAGTCGCCGTCCCGGTTGAAGTCGATAAAGGCATCCAGGTAGCCTTGGGTCCCCAGGGGAGCTTGCGACGTGACGGTGACGGTCATGGTGCCGCCGGCGAAGGCCGCACTGCCGAAGACAACACCGTCCTCGTCGTCCTGGGTTCCGTTGATATCGTCGCCGGTCGCCGCGGTATTCGGCATGCCATCCGCTTCGCCATCGATTCCGGCACCCAGGAAGAAGCCGGCCACGATACTGTGGGACGCGCCGTTGTTGTTGGCGGTTGT
Source organism: uncultured Planctomycetaceae bacterium (assembly GCA_937967665.1). GTDB lineage: Bacteria > Planctomycetota > Planctomycetia > Pirellulales > Pirellulaceae > CALBSZ01. The sequence goes on along the minus strand of CALBSZ010000744.1, from coordinate 5,932 downwards.
GGGGTACGCGCCGGGAGCGTCGCCGAAGTCGAGTTCCCCGCCGAGTTGGATCGTAATGGTCGTATTGCCGTCGACTCGATTCGGCCGCAGGCTCTGACCCGCCAGATCCTTGATGGAAGGCACAAACACGGCATTCACGTTAGTGACCGTGGCGGTTCCTTCGATGACGACGAAGTTGGCCGATACATCGACCGAGATTCCGACCAGGCGACCATTGGTGATGGCCGTGTTGATCGCCGTGCCGATATTCTGCGCCCCCTGTTCGTTGTCGTAGCCGCTTAACGGGCGGAACGCGACCGGAATGGCATCGGGCGTCTGCGCGCCGGGCTGCCCGCTTTGCGTCAGCGCGGTGCCTGTCGTATTCAGCGTGACACCGGGCGTTCCGCCGATATGAATCGTGCCATTTCCGACGACGAGCGGATTCAGTGCCGGGAACGCCTGACGGATGGCCTGGGCGATCGTCTGCGTCAGGACGGCCTGGCTGGTGGGGCTGATGGAATTCGCGCCCGCGAAGAAAATGGGCACGGCATTGGGATTCACCAGACCGCCACCGCTATCGAATTCGAACGTGCGTTGCGGGGTCACGCCGTCGGTAATCACGAACCGCTGGCCATCGACGACTCCGCCGGCGCCGCCGCCCGCCGCGGGGACCTGGATGGTGTAGCCGCTGTCGAATTCGAAGACGACCGTGTTGCCGAAGTTGTCCGCAATGTCGAACGTCTGTCCCTCGGTGAACGGCGTCGTCCCCTCGCTACTTTCGGGAACTTCGAGCACCGATTGGTTGGTGTTCACGAGGCGGATTTCGTACGTGCTGTCGGGCTGCCAGAGGCCGGCGATGGGCGTGAGCCGGATGACATCGTTGGAGGCTTCGTAGCGGAAAGAATAATCGACGCCGAGTTCCAGACGGCGGCCGTTTTCAAACAGTGCGACCGAACGGGAACTGACCGTGGCGTCGTCCACGCCGACACCGCGCGCTTTTGTGAGGGCGTCAATGCCGTCGATCAACTGGATCGAGAAATGGGTCAGTGACGACGTTACCACTTCGATGAACGTGTCGTTCGGGTCGATATCGACGCCGAAGGCGTCGTTATCCCGCGGTTCGACCCCAAAAGCGCTGGGACCGATGAAGTCGGCGCGGTCCACGGCTCCCCGATCAACGAAGACGTTCTGCCCGGTCCCGGGTGTGAAGCCCACCGTGGGATCGTCCGCGCGGAACAGGCCGTTGACATCCGTGATCGGGGCCAGCACCGGCGAGGGGGCGATGCCCAGCGGGTTCTTCACGGTGTTCAGCGGAGAGCGTTCGTCGATGGAATCGACCGAGCTGTCGATGACTCGAGAACCCGCCGCCGGGTAGAAGTTGCGGGACGCGAAGTTCACAAACAGGGCATCGGTATCCGCCAGTGGAATCGCATTGTCGCCCTGCGGGCCGGGGTTGCTGTTGCCTTGCAGCAGCGATCCCTGGATGACGGTGGAGGTGGACGAGGGATGGATTGTCACCGCGTTCTGCAGGTTGACGAGCACGTTGTTCATCAGTGTCGGGCTGGCGTTCATGCCGACCTGGATACCGGTATCGGCCAGGCCGTTCGCGGCCAGTGTCCCGCCGCCACCGACGATCGTGTTGTTGACAATGCGTCCGAACGCGATCGGGCTGGCTGCGGTCCCAGCGGCGTTGGTGTCGCCGCTGAAGCTGATGCCGCCGTTGGTGTTGTCGACCAGGACATTGTTGGTGATGACCACGCCGGTGGCCAACTGCTGCGTGTTCACTTCACGGGTGACACGCACCGAACCCGGATGCGGCAAATTACCGGCCTGCGGCGCCAGGGCCGATTGATCGCGGTCCCCCGCGCTGACGCGGATGCCGAAGCCGGCGGAATCGCTGATGACATTCGAGTGGATGATCATCTGCCCCTGTTCGCGCGTGATGTTCGAATCGCCCTTGAAATTGTAGACCGTCACGCCGATGGGACTGTCGTTGAACGACTGCGCGATCCCGTTGCCGAACAGGCCGTCCGGACGGAAGACGCCCTGCACCGTGCGCCCGCTATCGAATGTCGCCGTGAATTGCGTGGCGGCCAGGTTGGAACCGAAGACCGTACCCGTCGTAACGTGCTCGATGTCCAAGCCGAAGATCACCTGCTCGTTGGCGTCGAAATCGTCGAACGACACGGTCATGGTGGACTGGCCGTCGCGAACCGAGAACGTCGGGCCGACGTCACTGGAAGCCACGTTCACCAACGGACCGGACAGGCCGCCGATTCCCGGCGAGAACGTAAAGCCGGCCAGCAGGTCGATGGTGATCGACGAAATGCTTTCGCCGCTGGTTGATTCATTCGAGAACGTGAAGAAGTTGTCGCTGTTGTAGGAATCGCCGTCGGCAATGCGGGCGGTAATTCCGAGTTCATCGAAGCCGACTCCCTGGAAGATGGCGTTACCGAACAGGTTGACTCGATTCGAATTGCCGGCCGTGCCGGTGACGGAACTGTCACCCAGCGAGGCCGTGACCTTGATCCGGGATTGGGCCAGGAAGCCATTGACGGCATCGCGAATCCGTTCGGCCATCACGTTGGCCGTGTCGCTGCTGGAAAAGACGATTCCCAGGTTGCCCGGCTTGAGCGGTACGTTGGAGGCGGTGTCGTCGAATTCGAACGTAACGCTGCCGTTGCCGTCCGTGATCGTGAACGTCTGCCCCTGCCGCAGTTCGAAACCGCTGGGCGCGGTCAGGGTGGTGGCCTGGCTGACGCGGTCGTTCGTGTCGAAGCCCACGGCCGGTGTCAGGTAGGGGAAGATCGCTGACGAGATCCCGAAGTTCTCGGCCCGACGGATTTCGATCTGGTAAGGGCCCTCGGTGATATTGACACCGGGATTTACCGCCGCAAAGCCCGGATTACCGGCCGCGTTGCCGCTGACCACCGTTTCACCGCGATCGGCAAAACCGATGACAATATCGTCGACATAGACCCCTTCGAAGGCGTTGTTGCGCTGCGTCAAGGCGCCTGGGAAGGCATTGTTCGTCGTGCCATTCGGCAGTGTCGACGTATCGAACGCGCCGAAGATATCGCCATCCAGTCCCGGAAGCAGGAATCCAGGGGGCAGGTCGGTGAGGACCCAGCCGAGCGGGCCGGGATTGACCACGCTGTGCCCGATGATGCGGACCAGTTCCTGGTTGACCTTGAAGGAGTCCACGTTCCCGCCTGCGAAGGAATTCGCCAGCGCCGTCTGCAGCGCCACGGCCACGTCGTTTTCGGTCATGCCGGCGTTCACTTCCACCAGGATGTTCGTCGCCACGGCGGACAGGCCGGGCCGGCCTTCAATGAACGTCTGCGGCAGCACGCCGGTCACCAGGCAGACTCCCTGCGCGTCCACTTCGCAGATGCTGTTGATGTCGGGCAGATTGAGGCGATGGCCGTTCAGGTAGGTCGGTTCCGCGCCGTCGGTCAATACGATCGAGATATCATAGGCGCCAAGGGCCGACAGGGACCCGGATGTGAAGCCGCTCCCTGCCGTCGCGGGATCGTAGGACTGATTGGAAAAGGCGCTGATGCCCAGGTAATAGGTGCCGGAAGCCGTCGCCGTGAACGTCAAAGACGGGTCGAGGCTTCCCAGGACATCGTCCACCAGATCCAATTCCATGCCGTTCGCATCGAACAGTCGAATCGCGGAGTCCAGCGTGGAGCCGTTTGCCACCGCGGCAATCTGGATATCGACGGTGTCGCCGGCGTCCATGTCAAAGCTCAGTATGTCGACATCCAAGGAAGCGTCTGCCAGAGCGCCGTTATCGCCGATGAAACCGGAATCGGAAAATGTCGCCGGCTGGCCAGCGAGTCCGGTATCGACGGCATTTGCGAGCGTGTCGTTGCCTTCGAAGTTCAGGTTGGCGTCGAGCATCGTTGTCGGCGGGATCGGATTCGCCAAAATCGCCTGCTCGATGCTGGTGGCCACATCGCTGGGCGTACCGAAACTGTCGATCGGAATGGCCACGATGCCGTCTGGTTTCAAGGTGCTGTCGAGCGGCGAGAAGCCCGCCAGGCCGTTGGCGGGAAGTTGCACGACATTCGCGACGGGGACGGTCGTGAGGTTCAGTCCCGAAGCGTTGATGGCGTTCGAGATCGCCGTGGCGACCACATCTGCCGTGGCATCGGGATTCACGGGAATGGCCACGGAATCGGGCCGATTCGCACCGGGATGTCCGACGATCGAAAGCGTCGGTGTATTAAGGACACTCAAGGTCTGGACCGTGCCGCCAATGTGCACCAGGCCGTCACCGCGATTGGTGGCGTTGAGTCCCAGGTTGGCCTGGCTGTTGATGGCGTCCGCAATCGCAGTGGCGACGCCATCTTGCGTGTTGGCCGAGGGCAGGTCGATGGCGATATTCCCAAACGTGGTGTTGGAATTGCTATCGAATTCGAACCGGTAATCAATGCCCGCTCCGTTGTTGTTCAGGCTGCCGTCATTGATGGTGAACGTGTCGCCGTCGCCGATCACGGTCGACCCGCCCAGCGGCACTTGCAGGCTGTAACCCAGGTCAAATTCAAACGACTGCGTCGTCGTGCCGTCAGTGACCAGGAACTGCTGGCCGTCGGTCAAGGTATTGCCGTCGGTCGCGACGATGCTGTACTTCAAATTGCCGTCCACATCAAATTCGAAGATCCGCCCGTCGATGCTTAACCGCGTCCCGTCGGGGATGGAACCACCACTGGGAGCGACCAGCGTGTATCCCAAATCAAACTCGAACGTAACATCGGGGTTGAATCCGGTGATGTTGTTCCCTGAGATGATGAAGGTTTGCGCGTCACGCAGCAAGGAACCATCCACCGCTCGTAGTTCATCCCCGGTGGTCGTGGGATCTGCAACGTCCATGCCGCCGCCCGAGCTGAAATCGAACCGCAGCCGCAGATTGTCGCGTCCCGCGTAGGGAGACAGGTCGATGCGCGCCTGTCGCCAGGCGTTCGGCGCTCCCTGGTCTCCGATGTCGTACAATTCCTGCACGGCGAACGGTCCGTAGTCGAATTCGTCGTCCGCCAGGCCGGGCCCGCGGAATGAATTGTTGGTTCCCAACAGTTGCCATTCACCCGTGTCATCCGTGATAAAGACGCGGAAGGCGTCGCGCATGAATGGGACGGTGGGAACGGCCGTTCCCAAGGCGTTCTCGGTTTCCAAGCGGTAGTTGAAGTACATCGTCGGCAGGTCGGTCGCCGAATAGTCTGCCAGGCTGAACGGGTTGCTTTCGATCGTCCCGTGAGCACCGCCGATCAGATCGTAGGTATTGGCAAAGGCGGCTTGATTGGGCCGCACCGGGTCCCCGGGCGCGCCGAGCTCCGCCTGACCTGCGTAGGCAAAATGGAAGCTGTTGTTGATGATATTGGGTTCCCGCGCCTTACTGCCGTCGTAAGTGGTCTCGCCCGCCAGCGGTACCAGACCGTGGCCGGGATCGCCCGAGCGCGCGTTGGTGGTATGCCAGAGGTTGATGTCCAGGTTGGAGAAAGCGATGCCCTGCACGCCGAACAAACCGGTTGAAATGCTGCTGGCGCCGTCGACGAACACGCCTTGCGACTGCCCCAAGATATCGAACGCGTGCAGGTTCCCGGACGTGTCGATCCCAAAGAGCGTGTCCGCGTAGCGACCGTTTTCGACATTCTGCGGACCGGCTGTGATGCCGGTGAAGTTCACGGGGACCGTGTTGCCGAAAAAGTCGGTGGTGAAAACAGTCGCGATGTAATCCGCGGTCAAGTTCGAGGCGAAATTGGAGCCGGCAATCGAACCGCCAAAGGCCGAAGTGATTTCAAACAGACCGCCGGCGTCGGACACGGCGTAGAGTCGATCGTTCAGGATGGCCATGCCGGTGATGTCGCCACCGGGCGCCGTACCGCCGATCGAAAGCGGCACGTCCCTCGTGCTGACAAACGGGAATGTTAATGCCCAGGTGAGCGCCACG
>CALBSZ010000743.1 GCA_937967665.1 uncultured Planctomycetaceae bacterium | reverse complement strand
GCAGTGATATTGGTCATGCCGGTCTCCTGGATGTACGTCACCCGATCTGTGAATTCCGCATAGTCCCGGCTCAGCTCCGATTCGATCTGCGCGTTCGTGCTGTAGGAGGCAAGTCCGATTTGCTCCGCGGCCGGCGTTTCGTTGACCACCTTCAGGAACTCCAACGCCGCAATCTTCAAGGCCTCGATGCGGCGTAGCTTGCCATTCCCGTTGTCATCGAATTCGTTCTTCTTCTTTTTTCCGTTGTTTCCATTCTTGCCTTTACCCTTGCCTTTGCCTTTACCTTTGCCCTTGCCGTCATCGTCGTCGTCATCGTCCGCGTCGGGACCGTAGGCCTTGCTGAGTTCATCGGGCAAGTACCCCGCATCCTCCGCGTTCATCGACCCGCTACGATCGATCACCACCACGATATCGCGGTCCTCGATGACTGCCGAGGCGAACTTCTGAGGTTCAAACGGAGACGTCTTGTAGAGACGACTGGACAAGAACAGCCCCACGCCTCCGCCGGGTGAATCCGCGGTGCGGCGACCGTTCACGCGTAGACTATTGATGTTCGAACTCGATGGCTTAAACACGTAGCGTCCGTTGGGATTGTCGGGGTCGGGCCCCGCCGTGCCGAAGACGATGTCCGCGTCAGATAGCTGGAAAGGATCGCCGGCAACGGTGTTGGCATTGGCAATGGCATGCACTCGATCACGGGCCTCCGCTTCGCTGCTGCCAATGGAAAGTTCGACGGCACCCGCGCGCGTGGCGGCGTCCGTCGCGGAGCGTATTTCTGTTTGGACGAGTTGCATGTAAGCGACGTCGATGCAGAACGCAGACGCCGCCATAAACGCCATGATCATGATCATGGCCAACGCGAGAATCGAACCGCGTTGTTGTCGACGACGAACAAGACGTTTCATGGTTTTTGCTCCTTTAGGAGAATTCAGTTGATTTGCTATTCCACCAGCACGACACCTGCCGACCGCGCCAGTATTTCGAATTGTTCGATCAGACCCAGCGAATCGTCGGCATGCAGGTGCAGGCCCTTGCCGATTCGGGCCACTTCGGACATGGCGTTGAGGTTGGCTTCCGAGCTAAACGTGATCGTATGGACCGAAAGCTCGGGATACGCCTGCATCACCTTGTCCGCCGCGCTGGCGGGATTCTCGCCCCGATTACTTTCCCCATCGGTCAGGACGAACAGGACAGGGACGGCATGCGGGCGTCTTGCTTGTGGGTCCTGCAGGACTTCCAATCCCTTCAGGATACCGTCACCGACGGCGGTGTAGCCGCTTCCCTGGAGATAGACGACGCGATCTTCGAGGGTGCTTTCGGCGGCAGCCAGCGTTGACTCGACGTTCGCAAATTCGCTGAACGAGACCAATGCCACTCGCTCAACCGATGCGGACTCGTCAAGCGTCCGCATCATTTCCAGCACGGCAATTTTGAGCGCCTCAATCCGGCGGAGGTTACCATCGGCATCGTCGTCAAATTGCAGGTTCCGGGAATCGGGTAGCCCGTCGGCATTGGCGTCTGCGTAGGGGCCGTAACGCGCGGCCAGTGCGACAGGCAGTTGCCCGGCGTCTTCATCGTTCATCGAACCACTGCGATCGACAACAATGACAATGTCGCGATCTTCCACAGCCGCCGTGGCCACTTTCGAACCTTGCAGGCCCGGCGTTTCATAGAACCTGGACGCCAGCAGCGTCGCCACCGAGCCGCCGGGCGAATCGGCCGTCCGTCGCCCGTTCACGCGAATCGCATTGACGTCGGTGTTGGACGGCGTAAACACCAATCGGCCGCCCGGATCCGCCGGATCGATCGCCGCCGTGCCAAAAACAATGTCATCGTCGCCCAGAACCAGCGGTTCGCCAGCCACCGTATTGGCGCGTGCCACGGCTTTGGCGATGTCCCGCGCCTGCTCCACGGTCAAGCCGCGGCTGAGTGCTTCCGCGCCGGCGCGGGACGCGGCGTCGGTGGCGGAGCGCAGTTGCGTCTGCACGAGTTGCATGTAGGCAACGTCGATACAAAACGCGGCCGCCGCGACAAATGCCGCAATCATGATTATCGCCAGGATCAACACGGATCCTGACCGCCTGTCACGTCGCCGGCACCGACGGCGACGAATGAATCGATGCATTTTCGACGCCTTCAGATGAGTGATTAGTCTACGCCGTCACGGCGGAGTGAAAAGGTGGAATCGACTTCCATGCCCTTCATGAAGAACGGTGTAATGAACGCATTCCTGGCGATCGGGATGTTGACGTCGACCTGGACGGCAACCGTGTTTTCATCGATCGTGGCGGGAGTGATGCGAACGGTGTAGCCGTTCACACCCACGGCGTTCAGAATGGCTTCAGCCGCATCACGGGCATCTTCCGCGCTGGCGCCATGCACAATTCCCTGTCGAGCGCCCTCGTACGAAGCAGTGGCGGCCGAGTGCTGCAGCATTTCCATACGCGAAAATTCCCACAGGAAAGCGAACAGTGCGAATAGAATCGGCGCGACCACGGCAAATTCGACGATCGCGGAACCCCTGCGCCGCTGTCCCCGGCGACGCCGTACCCGTACCACTCGGATGATTTTTTGTCTCTTACTCACGGACACTTACAGTTCCTTGACAACGACACAACTGGCTTGAATCGAATCGCTTCCGTAAAACCTCGCCGGCACCCAGGTATTGGCCGAGACCGGCGCCGCGACGGTGACGGTGATCTGCGTTCCCCGTTCGATACCCGCAATGTTCGCGGGAATCGTCGTTACGGACGCCCCCACGACGCCGCGCTGGCTGAGGATCTCGGCCATGCGCGCTTCCACATCGCTGTTGGTGGCAGTGGCGTTCGCGGCAACGCGCGCACATTCGTGAGCGGTCGCTTCGATCGCCTGGCGGGAGTATAAAATGCTGCAAATCTCGATCGAACCGAATACGATGGAGACCATGACGGGCAGCGTCAACGCCAACTCCACGGCCGCGTTACCGCGACGATTTGCCGAGCCGTGGAGGCGTGGCAAACTGGATTTTCGCTTCCAAGAGCTCATTGGGATTGCCTGTGTCATTGGGGATGCGATCCAACGGATCGCGTCCTCCTGCAATGCCGCTGCTGGACGGCGAATGCATCGGATTGGAAAGACGAGAAGGGCTATTGAAAGAATATCACACAAGGGCAGGCGAGGACGGCGGGCGACAACGCCGGCGAAGGGAAAACGAATTGACCGCGTTAACAGAAACGGATTGTGCGGAATGCGATGGTCACGCGCGACGCCCCGCATGCCGTATTCGCCGCTCCGCAATTCCTTCCGCCAGCCGCGGGAGGAAGAACGGATGCTTTTCACTATCCGGCAGGTCTCACGGCTTCGTTGGACAGCGCCAAGTTTCCGGTAAGCCGCCAAAACACAAGCACGCCGCGCGAGCAAGTGTGTCCGGTGGTAAGTTACCGATTCGCTTGCGGTTCGGCCTTGTATGGCAACGGTACCTGGCGCTGTCGGCTTAGACGCGGCCTAAGAACGACTTCGGGATGGGATCACATACCTGGGAGGGCGAGTGAGCTGGATGCCCGTCTGTTTCACGGCTCAAGACCTGTACGACCTCCACTCGAGCAGGCATGTCGTCGATGGCGTCTCGATTCACAAACCATCCAGGCAGGGAGATAACGGCCAGGATGCAGGCCAACAGTAGCGCGGAAGTTTGCAGTTTCCCTCCCGCCGCATCCCGCACGATCGAAATGATCCGCGCTTCCATTTCGGCGCGGCGACTTCCTACCAGCGAGGCGGCAAAGGCGGGGATCGGCAAACGCGATGCGCGTTGGCAGATATCGATAATCGCTTCCGCGAACACGCGGCGACGGTCCGGGAACAACGAAACCGCCCAGGCATCGCAGGCAAGTTCCGCGTTCTTGCGCAGTTCCTGGCGGACGATCCAGAACAACGGACACCACCACCAGATGCACATGGCCGCCAATTCCAGCCAGCCGAAAAGATGGTCGCCGCGACGCAGATGTGCCAGTTCGTGGGCGAGGACCGCCTGCAGACCCCGCTGGTCCAGTTGGTCGATAGCCGTGCAAGGCAAGAGCAGTCGCGGCGACCCCATGCTGAATGTTAGCGGCGAGGCAATGTCGTCAACGCACAACGTCAGCGGTGGACGCACGCCCAATCGACCCGCAATCAGACCGATTTGACCGAGTAGCTCGATGCTGGGCGTGCGGCCCCGCTTAATCCTGCGGTACATGTCCATCACCCGCTTGACCTGGATCGTGCCAATGATGAATCCACCCATCATGACGATCCACAGAAAGGCGTGAATGTAGGGATCAAGCCCAAAACCGTTTACGGATACCACGCAATACGTTCTGTCCGGTGTCGCGGCGATGGTCGTAATCGGCGGTGAAGTCAAATGGTCCAGGTCCATCGGTATGGCCCAGGGCAAAACCACAATGGGCGGCGTGATCAGCTTGATCAGAACGACCAGCCACAGCGCGTGACGCCCCGCCGCGCTGAACCAGTTGGCCCGGCAGATGAGGACCACGATGACGGCCAACAACGATGCCACAACAGCGTTTTGAATGATCCAGTGAAACATATCTGCCCCTCAACAAGCCTCGATCCGCAAGGGACCGCCTGACACGAACGGTATGCCCTGTACCCGCGCCCTCATGACAGCGAGTTCGAAAATGCACACAACGTGGTTAAGACACCTGATACACCTGGGAAACCTCACGAACACCGTATCGGACTACCGCGAGCATTCGGAATCATCGACGCCGTTTCCTCGCCCCACAGCCGTTATGCCGGAGGCTCGGTCGGATCGATCTCGTCCAAGAGCTCGCGCAAACGGCTGACATCCTCCGCCGACAATCGCGCGCCGTCGATCAATGCGTTGACGAGCGGCAACGATGCGTTGTCGCACACCTGTTCGACGAGTTCCTGGAGGCGTTGCTGCAGAAGCTGTTTCTGGGTCACCCGCGCGTGAAATACGTAGGCAGCCTGCTTCTTCTCCGTTTCGACGTAACCCTTTTCGGTCAATCGACGCAGGAAGGTGAGGATCGTATTGTAGGCCCAATTCTTGCCCTGCGATTTCAACTCGGCGTCAACGTCTCGGACCGTGGAAGGACCCCGCTGCCAAAGGACCTTGAGTACTTCCAATTCCGCTTCGCTTGTATGAGGTTTGCGGGCTGTCATGGTTCGTCTCGACTCCTCTGTTTAGATGCGATTCCCGCCTGGCGGGCAAGGCGAACTCTTCCGTGGCGTCCCTGGCTACATCGCAAAGCCGATGCCGGAGGCCGAATGAACCTTGCAACCATCGTGTAACACGAACGAGGCAATCAGCTTACGCACAATCCGCAAGGCGCGATAATTCGACGTTCCAGTCTTGCGTGTTGTGGGAACGCAACGGATGCGGCAACGACGCTACTCGACTACAACACGTAGTAGTCCCGCGCCTCCGCCGGCGGGAACCCGTCGCAGTAGTCCCGCGCCTCCGCCGGCGGGAACCCGTCGCAGTAGTCCCGCGACGCCGTTCGCGGGAACCCGTCGCAGTAGTCCCGCGACGCCGTTCGCGGGAACCCGCGGGCGGAGCCGCGGGACCACGGGAACATTTTCACGGAACTACGGGGAGATTCTCACCGGGAACGAACAAGCGCAACCCTATGAGTTATGAGTGTCGCGTCTAGCGAGATCGGGAAGTGCGGTCGGCAGGAGCGATTCGCTTGCCGGACGCGTCGAGCTGATTGGCGGGCGATTCCTGGCCATCGCCGGCGGCGGATTGCGCTGCCTCTTCGAAGGAAAGCAGCACCTCGTCGATACGCTCGAGGTCGCGTTCCAGTTCACGCTCGAGGCGGTCCCACTGGGCAAGCGGGGGAATCGAGCAGGCGTCGACGGATTTGCAGTTGTGCGTGACGATCGCGCGCTTGACAGTGTCAACCAGCTGAGCCGGGCACAGCGGTAAGGAGACGGTCGCAGCGAAAGACTCCGTTTGCTGGTTGGTGATCACGACGGCTGGCGGTCCACTGCCGATCCCTTGCTGCTCGGCAGCAAACCGAAGCATGTCTGAATTCCCTGCGGGAGCGTCCGCCATGTCGACAACCACCGCGTGCGGAGCATGTTGTTGCGCCAAACGTACGGCTTCCCGGCCGTCGACCGCAAGCAGGACTTGAAAACCGGCCGCGCGCAGCGCGAGCGCCGCCGCCTTGCACCGTTCACGGTCACTATAGACAAACAGTATTTTTTTTCGGTCAAACATGGGTCCTGCCCCTTTTTCTGGACTCTGTTCTACTGGCTCGTTTCGAATTCGCTACGCAAGCGTAGCTCAGAAACGACGCGCGCGAATTCGAAGGAGTCATATCCGTTAGAATCGGAAGAATGAGTTGCGGCGTCTGGGGAACAGCGCGGACGGGCGGCACTGGCGCGCCAGCAAATCGGCAAGATAGCTAGCGACGGACGTTGCGAATGACGCCCACAACCACGCCAACGACTTTCACCTGTTTCAGGTAGATCGGTCCCATTTCCGCATTGGCCGGTTGCAGACGAATGCGATTTTTTTCGGGAAACCAGTACTTCAACGTCGCCTCGCCCTCGTCCGTCTCGGCAACGACCATCTGTCCCCGCGCGGCGGTTTTCTGTTTCCGCACCACGACGTAGTCGCCGTCGGCGATGTGAGCATCAATCATCGACTCGCCAGATACGCGAAGGGCAAAGTGGTTCTCTCCCGAAAACATATCTCCAAAATCAACGCGATCCTGCTGCTCGAAGGCCAACGTGGCCATGCCCGCATTGACGGTTCCCGCCAGTTGCATGCCGCGTTCTTCCGCCGCGTCGTCATGCAGCAATTCGATCGCCCGCGACTGTTTGGGACTGCGGCTGATCAACCCCTTCCGTTCCAGGGCCTTCAAGTGACACATGACACCGTTCGGCGAGGCGATCCCGAATTGCTCGCCAATCTCGCGCACTGTCGGTCCGTAACCGCGACCGCGGATTTTGTCTCGAATAAAATCGAAGATGCCGCGCTGTCGATCCGTCAAGCTGTCGGTTAGCAAATCGAAATCTGACAATTCAAGTTCCTCCACTGCCAGTGCCCACACAAAGCGATACCTCAAACATATACTATACGGGCGTATAGTGCAAGCAGGATTGTAGCGAAACTGGGGCCTCGCCCCCTCCTGCCGGCCGCTACGGCCACGCTCACCCGGCCGGCGGGAATGCGGGTTGTATGGCCGCGCCGACCGCCAAACGCCAGTTCCATTCGAAAAAACGTCGCCGTTTCCGGCACGGGTACAGGGGCGCTGGTAGTCTTTCTTAGGTTCCCAGCGCACGTGCCTGGAGTAGCGTCAGCGGCACTGGAGATCGCGGACGAACGGATGAAAACATCGCGCGACAATGCCGGAGTCGCGTGGACAGACTGATCAAGAGATGCGGTAGAACCAACACGATGATTCACTCAATCGCTCAGTTCCTGGATCGCGACGACGGCGCGACATCCGTCGAGTATGCTGTGATGCTGGGGCTGATTATCGTCGTCTGTATCGGCGCCGTTGCCATGGTGGGCGGCGAGACATCCGACCTGTGGGATGGCAATTCGAGCAGTGTCAGCGACTCGTTCACAAGCGCCGGCGTCGGACAATAGCGTCGCGCGGCCCGGGCAAAGCCCGCGGGACTCTAAATCGGGACACCGTTCCAGCGGACAAACGCTTCCATCGCGAAGTACTCGGGCAGTCCCACTTGATTGAAGCGGCGCGCCGTACCCGTGTTGCGATCCTCCGCCCGCTGCCAGAACTCGCGCGGGTCCGATCCAGGGAAGAGGGCTTCGTCCTTCTGGCTTTCGTGCATGAAAATGGCGCGCAGCTTGGTTTCCATATCGCCCGGACTCAGCGGCACGGCGATCTCGATTTCGTGCAATTCATATTCCTGCCAGGCACCGCGATACAGCAGGACCTCCGGAATCGCTCCGCCTTCCTGCTCCATCTGGTCCAGCGCCTGAAAGATCGCCTGCGCGCAGACGCGATGCGTCCCATGCGGATCGGACAAGTCGCCAGCGACGTAAATCTGGTCGGGATCGACCTGGTCGATCAATTCACGAATAATTTGGACGTCTTGATTGCTGAGCGGGTTCTTGGCGATCGTACCCGTGTGATAGAACGGCAAGTCCAGGAAGTGGCAATGCCGCTCCTGGCAGCCCACGACCAGCGCGCCGGCCTTCGCTTCGCTCCAGCGAATGAGCCCTTTGATCTTCAGAACGGCGTCAATGTCCGGCTGCCCGGCAGCCTTGTTCTCCAGCGAATCAACAACCGTTTGCTGCAGTTGCTTCGATTTCAGTTCATCGATTCCAAACAGCCGATTGTATTCGGTAATCATGTCGGCAATGCGCCGCGCGTCGTGATCAAACACGGCGATGTTTCCGCTAGTCATGTAGGCAATGTGGACCTCGTGACCGTCTTCGACCAGCCGGATGAGGGTGCCTCCCATGCTGTTCACATCGTCGTCCGGATGCGGACTGAAGCACGCGATCCGCTGCCGCTTCTTCTGGCCGGCCGGCTGAGATTCGATGGTTTCCATGAGCCACCGGAACACGCGGTGGGCCAACCGGGACGCGGGGCCGTGGTGCCGCACCAGCTGATGCAGGTTGTGGTTGCGAAAGTCGTCGTCATCCAGTTTCAAGAGCGCCTTGCCCGTCTTGTCGCACAGCCACAACACGGCTCGCTTGATTAACGGCTTGGTCCATTCCACGTTTCCGAGCACCCAGGGCGTGCTGCAGTGCGTCAGGTTCTTGGCGGCCGCCATATCGACCAGCAGCGTCGCGTCCGCGTGTTCCTGCAAGAACGTTGCCGGGACCCGATCGGTGACGTCGCCTTCCGCAGTTTCGCGGATGATGTCCGCTTTGTGCTCGCCCAGGGCCAGCAGCAGAATCTTTCGCGCGTTCAGAATGGTTCCCAGTCCCATCGTGATCGCCTGCGTTGGAACATTATCTTCCCCGAAAAAATCACTCGCCGCCGCCCGGCGCGTGACAGGATCCAGCGTGCATAGTCGAGTACGACTCTTACGAACGCTGAACGGTTCGTTGAATCCGATGTGCCCGTTCTGCCCGATACCCAGCAGCATGACGTCGATGCCCCCGGCGCGTTCGATGGCCGCTTCGTAGTCGCGGCAATGAGCTTCGATTTCGCTGAGCGGCAAGGAGCCGTCGGGAATGTGGATGTTGGCTTCCGGAAGATTGATGTGATTGAAGAAATGCTCCTTCATCCAGAGATGATAGCTTTGCAACTGATCGTTGCGCAGTCCGTAGTATTCATCCAGGTTGAAGGTTTCGACGCCGGCGAAATCGAGTCCTTCTTCGCGGTGCATCCGAATCAATTCGTGGTAGACGTCCACGGGCGTGGAACCCGTAGGCAGGCCCAGCACGGCGTTTTGCCCAAGGGCATTTCGTTCACGAATGACGCTGGCGATAATCTGCGCGACGTGCCGAGCCAGGTCTTCGCCGACGTCAAACACGTAGCAGGGAATCTTGGTGCCGGACACTTTTCGCGCCGTCGTCGTAAAAATCGTATTGGTTGCCATCTTCTGATTCCGGCCAAGCGGTCTCGTTGCAAATCCTGAGGTAATTTACGGGTGGTGGAGGCAAAATCGGGGAAAGCGGAGCCACCGAGTTCCTAAACAAGCGAAGTTTGAATCCGAGAATCGCAAAAATTCGAAATCCTAATCACGAAATACGAAACAAATTCAAATTCGAAAATTCAAAGCCGTTTCCCCTGAATTCAACGGAACCGCGAAATGCCAAACCTGATTGGGGTTTCGGATTTTCGTATTGTGACATTTGAATTTGTTTTGGTTTTCGATATTCGTGCTTCGAATTTCAAACCCAGAAGTTACAGACCTCGCTTGTTTAGGAACTAGTATGTCATACTCGTCCGCATCGTGCCACGCGGCCTGCTCAATTACCACGTGATTCCTGGCTCGCGTTCTCTTGCCTAACCGTGAAAGACGGCCGATCTTACGAGCTGGCCGACGGCGTAAACATGACCGCTTCCCACGGTCACCTTGCCAGGATACGCGATGGAAAAACACGCAGCCAATACGATGGTGGCAGCGCGCCGCTTCGCCCGGCTCAAAGCGTGGCGAGATTATTGCGATGAACGACTTCTTCGTACGGCCGATGACCGAGCAGCTCGGCGATCTGGTGCGAGGGAACGCCCTGGATTCTGCGAATGTCTTCGCTGGAATAATTGGTGAGTCCCCGCGCCAGTTCGGCGTGGCCGGCGTCGCAAAGCGCTACCACGTCTCCCTTTTGGAACTTCCCGGTAACTTGCGTGATGCCAATGGCCAGCAGGCTTCTGCCCTGTTCCACAATGGCGCGTTCCGCGCCGGCGTCCAGCACGAGGACCCCTTTGGGTTGCGCGGAAAACCCGATCCAACGCTTTCGCGGCGTGATCGACTTACCCTGGGCCACGAACAGTGTACCGATTTCGTCGCCGAGCAAAATCTGCTTCAAAATACCGGGACGGCGTCCGCTGGCAATAATCATGTTCTCGCCGGCCGACGTAACGATGCGGGCCGCCTGCAGTTTGCTGGCCATCCCGCCCTTACTCAAGCCAGACGACTTGTCGCGAACGAATTGCTGGACCGCGTTGTCGATCGCCGTAACCGTCGGCACGATCCGCGAATGTTCGTCCTGCGGGTCGCCGTCGTACAAACCGTCAATATCGGACAGGATGATCAGCAAGGGCGCTCGCAGCAGATTGGTGACCATCGCCGCCAGGCGGTCGTTGTCGCCAAAGGTGGTCATGAGTTCGTCGACCGCCACGGTATCGTTTTCGTTGATCAAGGGAATCGCGTCGAATTCCAGGACGGAAAAGAGCGTATTGCGAACGTTCAGGTAATGCGTCCGATCATCCAGGTCCTCGGCGGTGAGCAAGACTTGGGCAGCGTGCAGGTGGTGCTTGCGAAAAGTCCGGTCATAGGCTTCGATCAGCTTGGTCTGGCCGATTGCGGCGACGGCTTGCAATTGCGCCAGGTCGGTGGGACGTTTCTGGAGTCCCAACTGATTCATGCCCGCCCCCACCGCTCCGGACGTGACCAGCGCCACCCGCCGTCCGGTCTGACGCAAATCGCTTAATTCCTCGGCCAGCGCCCCGATTCGTTCGACATTCAGCGTGCCATCGGCGCGGGTCAGCACGCGCGTTCCCACCTTGACCACAAGGGTGTGCGCCGCCGTGGCGATTTCCTGGCGTAACAAGTTGGTCATGGCGCGTGCTCTTGACGAAGCAAACGGCGAGTAAAGACAAACACGCGTTTAATCTACATTCCGCCCGCGCCCCACGACAATCTCTATTCCATCGCTTGAGAAAAATCCCGGCGGTCTCTAGAATGACTGCAATGAGCGAAATCCATCATGAATGCGGCATCGCAGCGATTTATCGCCTGCCGGGGACCAGGAAAAGCGAGGTTTGCGGCCAGATCGGGGCAAACGGCGTCTCGCCGCTGCTCGTGCGGATGCTGCAAGACATTCAGAATCGCGGCCAGCTGGCTGCCGGAATCACTTCGTTCAACCCGGATCGCAACCAGCGCATTGACACGTACAAGGAAATCGGGACCGTCAGCGAGGTCTTTCGGATGTCGCATCGCGGCAAGTACGAAAGCCTGATGTCCGAATACGCGGGCAGCGCCGCGATCGGGCATGTCCGCTATGCCACTTGCGGCCCGTCCGAAGATCGCAGCTACGCGCAGCCGTTCGAACGGCATCACATCCAGAAGCACAAGTGGTTCAGCTTCGCGTTTAACGGGCAATTGGCAAACTACGATGCCCTGCGGCAGCGGTTGCTGACGGACGAAGACCATCACCTGATTCGCGATACCGACACGGAGATCCTGCTGCACGAGATCAGCCTGGAGCTTTCCCGTACCAAGCGCCCCGCGCTGATCGACGTCATGAAGAACGTCAGCGAGAAGTTCGACGGCGCCTACAGCCTGGTCCTGCTGAACGCCCGCGGCGACCTGCTGATCGCCCGTGACCCGCTGGGCATCAAGCCACTTTGCTACGCCAATGACGGTTCGCTGTTCGCCGCGGCGAGCGAGAGTGTCGCGTTGCTGAACCTGGGCTTTTCGCCCAAGACCATTCGCTCGCTGCAGCCGGGGCAGGCCATCACCATCACTGACGGCGTATTCGAAATACAAAACTTCGCCACCTCGTCCCGCAGCGCACATTGTTTTTTCGAATGGATTTATTTCGCCAACGTGGCCAGCACGCTGGATGAACGCAGCGTCTACCTGTCACGCACCTCGCTGGGCGTGGAGTTGGCGAAGCTGGAGCGGGCGGATGGCCGCGTGGTAATCGATGACGATACGATCGTCGTCCCCGTTCCCGATACCAGCAAGGCGGCGGCCGATTCGATGGCTTTCGAACTCAGCATCCCTTCCCGCGAAGGCCTGATCCGCAATCGCTACTCCGGGCGAACCTTCATCGAAGGGGGCAATGACCGCTTCAAGAAAGCGCAAACCAAATACACACCGCTTCCCGAAGTGCTGCGCGGCAAACGCATTTTCCTGGTCGAGGACTCCATCGTCCGCTCGACCACGATGAAGGCCCTGCTGGACCGTATCCGGGAGTTGGGCGAGGCCAAGGAGATCCACGTTCGCGTCGCCTGCCCGCCCATCATCGCGCCTTGCTTCTACGGTATCGACATGTCGACGGTCGACGAATTGTTCGCCCCCAAGTTCCTGCACGGTGGACCACTAACGCCCGAAATTGAACAGGAAATGGCCGATC
>CALBSZ010000742.1 GCA_937967665.1 uncultured Planctomycetaceae bacterium | reverse complement strand
GCTGCTCGACGCTTCCGTGCTGGATTCCTACGTCCAGATGGCGGAACTCGTCGCAAATCGCGCCGTTCGCACGCAGCCGCCGGCCGTCCAAACGCATCGTACGCGGTTCGAATTCGAGAACATGGCGTTTCCCGATCCGCACGTCGTGGAAGGAGGTTACTTGCTGATGGATAACGGCGGCGCGCGGTCCTTCGACCGGCTGCTTCATCCGTTCAACCAACGGCAGATTCCGGTCCGCGGCCGCTACACGATTCGTGTCCGCGCTGGAGCAGAGCGCGGCGAACGCGGTGAGCCGGTCTTCATGAAAGTGACGCGCGAAGGCGACCGGCCACGGGCCATGTTTCAAGTCAACTCGCCGATCGACCGGCCGCGGGTTTACGAATTCACGGACATTTTCAATCCGTCGCAGAGCGGCGAGATCATGGTCTGGTTCACCAACGGAACGCAATGGAACGAGGTCAATCGCATCGAGCGAAACTTCGTACAGCAAGTGCAGCAGGCGTCGGCCCGCGGCGATACCGCAACGGCCCGCCGCCTTTCTTCCAGGCTGCGGGCGGAAGGATTGATCTCGTTCGAGCGTCCCAGCCAAAAGCGGCTACAACCCGACAAACTGCCCAAGTTATTTCTCGATTGGATCGAAGTCGAAGGCCCGCTGCACGGACCGTGGCCGCCGAAAAGCATGGGGATCATCTTTCCCGACGGACTGCGCGACGACAACCAAACCATCGAAGCGGCCCACACAATCTTTCGACGCCTGCTGCCGCGCGCCTACCGCCGGCCGCTGCGACCGCGTGAACTCGATCGGATTCTCCGCGTCGTCGCCGGTGAGATGAAGCAAGGGGAGCCGTTCGAGGAAGCCGTCAAAGCTGGACTTGCCACGATGCTCTGTTCGCCAAGCATTCTGTATCTGTTCGAACCTGCGAATGCGGAGGGCGAAGCTGCACGGTCGCTGAACGACTATGAGTTCGCCGCTCGGCTGTCGTACTTCCTGTGGTCGAGCATGCCGGACGACGAACTGTTCCGCCGCGCCCACGACGGTTCATTGCGGCAGCGCGACGTGCTGGACCGACAGATCGACCGCATGCTGGCCGATCCACGGTCGGACGCGCTGGTCAACGACTTCGCCCGCCAATGGCTGAAGATCGACGAGTTCGACCGCTTCGCCCCCGACGAAGGCCTTTACGCGATGTTTTACGACGAACGTTTCTTTGGAATCGCCGATGACCTGAAACAAGAGCCACTGATGGTGTTCCGAGAGCTCCTCCGCAAAGACGACAGCGTGCTGAGTCTGCTCGATTCGGATTGGACGATGCTGAACGAGCGGCTCGCAACCTGGTACGGCATTGAAGGCGTTGCGGGCGATGAATTTCGACGTGTGAGGCTGCCGGACGATTCGCCGCGCGGCGGATTGGTCTCGATGGCCGGCGTCCACTGGTGGGGCAGCGACGGCAACCGCACCAAGCCGGTCGATCGCGGCAAGTATATTTTGGACGTATTGTTTAACGATCCTCCCGATCCACCTCCGCCAAACGCCGGCGAAGTCGAACCGAACCTCGCCGGCCAGCAACTGACAGTCCGCGAGCGTTTGCTAAAACACCAGCAAGTGGCGATCTGCGCCGCCTGCCACCGCCGCATCGACCCTTACGGGCTCGCCTTGGAAAACTTCAATGCCATCGGCTTGTGGCGTGACCGGCAAGACGGCGAGAACGCATCATGGAATACGAACGCTCCACGCATCGACGCCAGTGGCCGGCTTCCCAACGGCCGCAGGTTCGGAGATGTACGGGAATTCAAGCGCGAGTTGGCCACGCAAAGGGAGCGGCTGCCTCAGGGCCTGCTTGAGAAGCTCATGACGTACGCAATCGGACGCGCCGCCCAACCGCAGGACGCCGTTGATACGATGGTCGCGACGATTCGGCCTGATGAGGAATCTCTACGGCGTCTGATCAAAAAGGTAATTGCTGCGGAAGCGTTCGCCGGTCGCTGAGGCCGGAGGTAAGATGTGGTGTTTAGCGTCTGTCGGGATGTGATCCAGATTCTCAGGGTGGTAACTTGACAACCGTCGAAGACCAATTCGTCTACCGGCTCGCCAACGGCAAACCAATCAAGGGATTGGTCGAGCACGCGTTCGTGGACACAAACCGCAGCGAACCACGGATGCACTTCACCACGGTAGTGATCTACGCCGATTCGATGATTGAATGTTCGGGGCTGCAAACGCTGGACGAGTTCCTTGCCAAGGTGCATTCCGGCAAAATCGTGGCCGCGCTCCCAGCCGGCACTAAGATCAAGTTGCCCTGCATGGGGCATGCGGTCATGGGCTCCCAGACGTGGTACGACAACGACGAGCAGTTCATCAACGATGTTCTGGACGTGATCGAATTCCTGAACGGTCGTCCCACACAGGAAGAGTTTGCACGGGATGCGGAATCGTCAGGGATTCGGGGTGGCAGAATTCCTGAGAACTCTGACCACTGGCTGCGCAAGCCTCGGAAGTTTCAACTTCCGCTACGAACGTCTTCCTGCGCCCCTTAGTCGCTGGACATATCAACGACACCCGGCCCTTGTCAGGTCAGCAATTGCTTGATCGGGCCCTTTTGGTCGATGCCGAACTTGTCGAGGGCCGTATCGAATGCGCCGTAATGGTCGATCGCGTCGTTATCCAGGTAGCGGTCCGGTAGGTTGGGCACGGTCGGTCGCTTCATCGACGAGCGGAGCGAACGCCAGATGCTGACCGTGTTTGAAACCGAGCGAGCCGCCACCCACAAGCAGCATCGGCAAATCGTGCGAGTAATGCGGTCGACGCCCGTGGCCGCCTCCGTAGACGATCGCCGTCTGGTCAAGCATCGTCCCGTCGCCTTCCTGCGCCGACTTCCGTCGACCCACCAGCGTTGTCAGCCCAGTCAGCCACTTGCGATCCCACGTGTCCATTTCCGGTAGCTTGTTTTCCGGATCGGAATGCCAATGCGAAGTGCCATGACACAGCCCGGGTTCGGTCATCTGATCGAACGCAATGCAGCGAGTCGTATCGCTGATGAAGGCCAGATAAATCAGTTCCATCAACAAGTCGTAGTCGTATCGATCCCCCGCCTGAAACTTCTGAGCCTGATTGTCATCCACGGCGTATCGTGGAACATCCAACCACTTTTCGGCGCGAGCGATCCGTCGTTCGACACTCCAAAGGTTGGTCAGATATTCGTCAAGCTTCGCTTGATCGCGACGACCCAAACGACGATTCAACGCCGCGGTGTCTTCGCGCAGGCTGTCCAAGATACTGCGATCGTCGGCCTGGAGTTGCGAGAAGCGTGCCTTGCTTTCCTGACTCGGTTTGACGTTCTTCAAGTCCGGCACGCCTGAACCGCCGCCGGTTCGCCCGTTGACATCGTTCTGATTGCTGCACATGTACAGCAGGCCGTTGGGATGCCACACGCAGTCCCACGGTTGCCGAATCGCGGTGGCGAAGAGCTTCAGCGGGGCATCCGCGGCGTAAGGATTGTACCGCCCGCCGCTGGAGGTCTTCGCATTGAGCACTCCGTTGAGTTTCTTCAGAGCAAGCTGCAGGATTGCCGCGCTGAGCAGCTTTTCCGGATGCTCGGCCGAATGCACTCCGGCACCACCGCTCGTCGCCGTGCTGCCGGCGCAGCTATAGAGTTTGTTGTCAGGACCAAAGGCCAGGTCGTTGATTCCGTGAAAGCCGACAGGCAGGTTGACGGCCACATCGCGGACCTTAACGTCGCTTCCAGAAATCGTGACGAGAGCGATGCTTCCGCCCCACGGATTCGTGGTCCCGCCGTCGTTGTCACTTTTGTATTTTGCGTTGAGACTGACATACGCAGTCATGTCCGAGGGAGTTGACTCAGGGGAAAACGCCAGCCCCATCGCCATAATGTCCGCGTTAGTCCATGTATACAGAACCTCGCGTTTGCCAGTGGGCTCGCCGGTTTCACTCAATAAATACCGCGTGAGCATACTGCGGGCTGACTTGCCGCGACGCTGCATGCTGACCACATACGGGTTTCCACCTCTGGTTCCAGAAAGGAAATCCAAGTCGCCGTCGTTATCCACATCGACGAGCGACGTTTGTCCCATCTTATTTCCCCAGTCGCCCATCTCATAAACCTTGAATGATATCTGGGCATGTAAAGGCCGGGAGAAGAAGGCAACGATGAGAATCGCGCTGATGGGGATTATAAATTTTCTACTCAATTTGTTTCTCATGCGCTGAGCATTACTTTCGCAGCCGCAGATAAAATGGAGATCTCAGGAACAACGTGACTTTCGGCGTCCCGTCTCGATAGTTGAGCCGTGCTGGGATCTGCCACGTTCGACCTTGCGACACAAACTGAATCACGGGTTCGGGCGGCCCTGGCTTGTCGCGGCGATTGTAGCCTTCGGGAATGGGAAGCAGTTTGTGATCGTACTTGTCGGCGGACAGATACTCAACATCCGTGCCTTCCACCAGAAACCGGTAGTCGCTTTCAGCCCACGGCAAGCTCCAAACGCGTTTGCCGTTGAGCGCGTGCAGTTCGTCCACCGATATTCCCAGCTTGCCGGCGATCAGTTCCGGCGCCTTCTTCTTGCCAGCTTCTTCGTGTGCCTGGTCGGCAAAGTGACTGGCCTGTGAATGACTGACGCAATCCAACAGCGGCCAAAGCGTTTCGACATCCTTCTTCGACAAAGCCTCCTGCACCTGCGAGAAAACGACCAGTGCCTGACTCGCGGTCTCTTCGGCGGAAGGCGCGGACAAATCCTCAGCCTCGCCAAGAATCGAGTCAAGCGACGGGATTTCAAGCTGAGCCCGGTAGTCCATCGCCTGACCACCGAAATGACCTTCGGTCGAAAAGGTATAAACGACCAGCTTCTCATCCGGCGTCTTCTTGTTGACGACAATCGCCGGGGGAAGCGCCATCCGCGTGCCGTGTTCTTTCAATCGAAGTTCATCCCGATCCGGTGCGAGGACGTGCGGGTGCGTTTGAATAAAGAACGGCGCAACAAGCAGATCGCGGCCCTGAATGTTTCGCAGTTTGTCGTGGTCCGAAATCCACGAGCCGCCGCGGCAGGCTCCGTTGTCGCAGAACTCGCTGACGTTGCCGTGCATGTCGAAAAAGCCCCAGGCGTTCGATTTGTATTGGCCGACCAGTGCGACGGATGGCTGGCCGTCGTCGAAGGTGCGGTGACCGTAGTTCGAGTAGACACTGCCCGTGTCGTAGTATGACTTGTCGGCGAAGTTGCCGTACGACGCGAGTTGGCTAGGATCGTCACCGAAGCAGTAGCTTGCCGTCGAACCGGCACGTGCGGCGTATTCCCATTGAGCCTCCGTGGGCAGTGCGTATTCGTAATCGTTGGGAAGGCGGCCTGCTTGGCGTTCGTCTGCGTTCCATCGTTTCAGTTGATTCGGTAGCTCGCGGAATCCGATCTTTCCTAACGCGTGAAGCTTGTGGTGTCCGGGACTGTTGCGGAGATCGCCCTTGCCCATGATCTGGCCGCGAGTCCATTCGTATTTCATCAGCCAGAAGCCGTCTTCAATGGTGACCTGTTCGCCCGAACTGTCGACGAAAGAACCGGGCGGACACCAGCGGAAGATCATGCCCTGGCGGTTGACCCATTCGTCGCCGAGTCTGCTGCCCGCGACGAATCGCTCCGGCGGCGAGACGGCGGTGGAAAGGGTCGCGGCGAGCACGTCGGCTTGTGCGTTCAGCTTCTCGATCAGATCTTCGCCGCGGCCGATCGTGATGGTAAAACCATCGGGAACACTCGGCTGCGGGTCATCGACCGCGTCTTCCGTGTCGAGGTAGACAATGTTGTTCCGCGAACCGCCGACCGTGTTCATCGTGTGAATCATGTCCACCAACGGATACGCCGTGGTCGTGCCGTTGAAGTGAATGCCGAGACTGTCTTGGCCGCGGTATTCCTTGCTCTTCGATGGGACGATCGACACCTTGCCGCTATAGAGAATCAGCACCGTGCTATTAACCGCCGTCCTCGACATGAATCCTACGAGGCCGTAACGAAGATCGCGATCCGACGTCCAATCGGCTTCCGTGCATTGAAAGCCGTGCTGCTTAAACGCCGTGATCGCGGGAGTCGAATCGGTTTCTGCATTGCCGTTGATGATCAACGCGTAGCGGTAGTCGGCGAACGCCGCAGACGACATCGCGGCGAGGAGCGTGGTCGTAGCTGCCGTCGCCAGACGGCGGACCACGCTCTGGTGAGCGTAGCTACATTGGCACTTCCTCACACCAGAATCTCCGTCAACGGGCCGATTTGATCGAGATCGGCAAGCCCGCTGTCAGCGATGCCGAATGTCTCGCGCCGCTCACCAACGGCCTCGAGGAACGATAGATAAAGATTAGCAATCGTCCGATGGCCGGTGTTGCCGTAACTCGGGTAGTTGATGTACTGATTGCCAAGCCGCAGCCGTCCGCCGAGATCGCCGATCGTTTCGTTGCGTCCGAGAAAGAATCGGAACGCGTGCCGCACGAAGACCTGTTCGACATGCTCTGTCCGGGCGAGGAATCTCATCATGTCGGTCGGGTTGTCGAATTCCTGACCGTCCAACTCTTTAACGCCCGTTCGGTCAATCCGCGAACTGGCATCGACCGGCTGACCGGCATCCAGCCGCTGATACCGGCCGTAATGATCGTACCGCTCGAAGGCCACGCCGAGAAGTTCTGCACCTGCGTTCCACGCTGTTCTTCCTCGACAACGACCAACGCCACTTCCTGGAACACGTCTTCCGCCTCCGCCGCGTTCCGGGTCAAAGCCCGAATGTAGGCCAAGACAGCATCACGCTGTTCGAGGAATTGCTTTAACATGGCAGGCTCCCGGCGGCTGAAGGCAGCTTGTATTAAACAGGGACGCCACCGCGGCAATCGTTAGCAATAATTCCCTGGAAAAGCTCTCCATAGGGAGCGTGCCGGGCGATAAAGCGGTAATCGGCGCAGTTTTAACCGGCTACCAGCGCGCGAAGCTGAGCAATGTACTGCGGGATGTGCTCATAAGGGTCATCCGGTTCTTCGTACTCAAAGACCAAGTAGCCGCGGTAGTGGGCGTCACGTAGGATGTTCACGAGCCGGGCAAAGTCGGCCGGTGTATCTTCGCCGTTGACTTTCGTCATGACCTTGATCTGTGCGACGATGGCATACGGAGCGATGCGAGTCAGTTCTGCATAGGGATCGGGGGTTGGGGCGAGGTTTGCCGAATCCCAAATGACGCCCAGCCAACGAGAGGCGATCGCACGTAGGATCGTCAGCAGATAGTCGATGTTTTTGACAAAGTCGTGATTCTCCAAGCCGAGCATAACGCCTCGCCGTTCGGCATAAGCCAACGCTTGTTCCAGATTCGCCGTGACGTTGGCGATCACCTGCTCGTCGGTCGCGTCTTTCGGCGGCGATTTACTGGCGAACACACGCACGACCGGCGCGCCCATGTCGGCAAAATGATCGAGCCACGTGCGGAAGTACTGCATCTGTTGCCGGGTGACTTCACTGTCCGGCGGGTGGCCGAAATTGTTTCCCATCGCGCCGCCGGTGATGTCCAAGCCGAGCAAATGCGCACGCCGCTTGATGCGGTTGATATAAGTCCGCTCGACCGGTGTCTCAAAGAAGTACGACGTCAGTTCCGCGCCGTCGAGCCCGAGTTCGGCGCAATAGTCGAGAAATCCAAGCATGTCGAGTTTGCCGTCGGTTGGCTTGCTCCACCACCAACGCATGTGCGGCTTGAGCGAATAGGACGTCATCGACAGACCGGAAAAGTGCGGTAACGTTCGTTGCAACGGCTCGATGGCCAGCGCGGGGGTTGCCGCCGCGGTAACGGCCGCGGTCGCTGTCAGGAATTGCCTGCGGTTGAGATTTGTCATCATGGTGCTGCGTTGTCCTTCTCTATAGTATAACCGCACATAGTGACCACGGATGTGTTCTCACCGCCAGGTATCCGTGGGGCCGCGCTGCTATCAATGGGACATCACAAATCAACAATCGCTATTCGTCAATCGTTATTCAATGGTCCTCGAATTGGTCGTTTCACCGCGTGCCGGGCACATGCGCTAGCGGGTCGGGGCCGCGCGCGACGCAGCTTCGCGCAGGCCGTTGGCCATGCCGTTAAACTACTTGCCGATTTCGATTGCGTACAGCGCGTTCCAGGTCGTTATATACAAGGTCTCGCCACGGTCGCCGCCGAAGCAGAGGTTCGTGCCGCTGCCCTTGGGAATTTTGATCTGGCCGCGGCGGCGGCCGTACGGGTCGAAGACTTCTACCTTGCCGCCAGCGGTGAAATAGACATTCCGATTGCGGTGAACGGCGATGCCGTCGGGGCCTTTCACGTCCGCCCACGGCTGCGCCTTACCCGTTTCAACGTCAATCGTGCCGTCGGCGCGGATCGGGAAACAGTACACGCCCGAGTGCTGGCGGTCTTTGTAGCTGGAAATGCCGACGTACAGAAAACGTTCATCGGGATCGATCGCGATACCATTAGGGTTCCACAACGTCGCTTCGTCTTCGCCGTCGAACAGTACGGTGACTTCGCGCGTCTTGGGATCGACCATCGACAATCGGCCCTTCTCCGGATCCTTCAGCGTCGTAAAATAGATCCGACCGCGTGAGGTGATGGCGATGTCGTTCAACGAGATTTCACGGTCGCCCGCCGCCTTTTCAATGATCACCTGCGGCTGGTCACCTGGCCGCCACGACGCGAGCTTGCCGTCGAAGATTCCGTAAAACCGCTTGTCCGGTCCGGCTTTCCCGCGCGACGCGCCCATGCGCATCTCTTCGATCACATCGGGCGCTGTAAAGCAGAACAGCTTTTCCTGTTCCAAATCGGTAAACAGCAAAAACGGCAATTCCTTATTGCCGGTCCTCTTCGGCAGCCACGCGGGCGTATCGGCCTTCTTGTAGCCGTCGCTGATCAGACGCACCTGGCCGTGATCGAGCGGCTGCAGTTTGGGCGCTTTGTCCAGCGGCCATGCTTCAACGGCGGACTCGATCTTGTACGTGCCCGCGACGCGGACCGGATCAAGGCTGGGAACATAGCCTTCCCTCCACGGCTTCGAGTTCTTCGGCGGATGGTCGGAACCGACGAACGGACGTACGGGCGTCTTCTGCTCGTCGAGGTTTTCGTCCGCGTCCAGGATCCGACCGTCGGTCAGCGACACACGGACCACACGCGCCGGCTCGTTGCGTTTGGCGCGAGCGGCGACGGGGCGAAACTCAAGCACGGTATAGTCGGGGCTGATGCGATAGCACGAGTACTGCATGCGGCAGATATCGCGATAGCTGAGGTTGTCATACTCCTGCAGCCAATGGATCCGCGTGAAAACCGCCAACACGCTTTCCCATTCGTCGTCGTTGAGAAAGTCGCCGACGCCAAACTCTTTGACGATCGTACCATCTTTGCGATAGATGATCAGCCGCTTCTTGTGGATGTCGAGCGCCCGGTATTTTTCTTCGCCCATTTCTTCTCGCTTGGGCAGCACATCGTGCGAGTGCATGTGCGACTTGTCCGGCCAGTACTGCGTGATGTGGTTCCACAGCGCGAACGTCTCGCCGTCGGGCGCGATAAACAATTGTGCATAGATCTGGCCGCCTTGAATCCCCTGAGCGGGAACGCGGATCGTTTCACCTGTCTTGGTGTCCGTCCAAATGAAATCCCATTTGTGCGGGCCGTGTACGGATTTGCCTCGCACCGTCTGTTCCGCGGTGATCACATAGCGGCCGTCAACGGACTGGCAGCCGTCAATGTAAGCCGGTTGTTCGTAACCGGCGTGTGCCGTGGACACACAAAAGGCAAGGCAGACGAAAAAGGGCAATCGACTTAGTAGGTTCATCAGTATTCCTCAGTTTCTGTCACACTCAATAGTTTAACCGAATGGCCAGCGGCCTGCGCTAACCGGCGTCGTACGCGGCCCATCGGGGACGCGGTTAAACGAGGTCGGCTCGTAAATAAATCTCGATTCATCGTATTTCATGCAGGAGTTCCTTGCCACCAAGTAGGCGCGGCTTTTCGTCGTGGGCGGCCCACTTGAGGCTCAGGAAGGACTCATCGTTTCCCTGGGCGTGAGCGACACGCTCCCGAAAGCAGGCTTGTCGCCAATGTCCGGGTTGATGGTAACGCCTTGGGTGTTGGCCGCCTTCCAGTTCAATTCGACGGGAACAGCTGGCACCGTTGTCGCTCGCGACGCGGTGACCATTTGCACGGCTGGAACGACTGGCACGGTGAGCGCGGCGAGCTGGTCGCCGGATGCGGTCAGAGTAGATTTGGTGGTTTCTTGCACCGTAACTTCGAGCAATCCGAGCCGACCGGTAACAAGGTGTCCACCGGGTTCGATCACCGCGCGGTCGGCATTGGCCAACTCGTAGAACAGCGTGACCTGCTCACCGCTCGCCGGATGGGTAACGCTGTCTTGTGCCAACCGCAATCGGGCCGCGGGTTCGCCGGCGGCGTACTTGGGGTCGCGGACGTCGAGGCAATAAGTACCATCTTTGCCGCAGGCGAGAATCCAAGCGCCGATTGAGGGCTTTTCTTGGCAAGGATTTGCGGCAACGAACGGGAACATTCCGGGCGGGATATGGTAGACTCGAGAGCATGGCACTCGGTCGTGCCGATGAGAAATCGAATCGATGGCAGACTGACTAAGATGAGAACGTGCGGGATAACGGCGAAACCCTTTTGCCGCGGTGCGCGGGCATTGGCCGCTGCGTGGATATCGAGTTTTTTTGCCGCGCTGCTCTTGATGTCACTATGTATCGCGATGCCCGCGTCGGTCGACGCGGAAATCATCGTCACAGACGCTTTCGCATATCCCGCCGGCAAGCTGCAAGTTGCTAACGGAGGCCGTGGATTCCAAACGGGATCCGTCGGATGGAAGGCGTCGGCTCGTGGAACGGCGAAGGTCATCGAAGCGGGTTTGCGAGCGAACATAAACGATGCTCCTATGGGCAGGGGCGGGGCGATCGAAATTCACGGGTTTGACAATCGCGACAACCCGATCCGCCGCCAACTCAGGGAAGCGTTTACCGAGGACGAACTCTATGTCCGCTTCTTGCTCCGCTACGACGGCCGGTCCATCGACGTAGCAAACGGGAAGGAGCAGTCGCCCGACGAAGGCGAGTTCTTCGTCCTGTGGCTGGACGACATCGACGGCAGCGACGGCGCCGTGCACAACACCGATGTTCCCAACATCGGGTTGCACGTTCCCACAAACGGACCCGGAAAAGGCAAAAACCGTTTCATGGTTCGCATCGGTTCTGGCAACCAAGTGTTCACCGACGTCGATGTGCAGGGAGATCGAACCTATGTTGTCGTCGGGCGGTTGGCGAAGAGCATCGGCGGGGTACGCAACCCTTTCGACACGTTTCAGATCTGGGTCGATCCGCGACCCGATGCGAAAGAACATCCGCTGGCCACGTCCAAGAATCGGCGGGGCGTCAACCTCGTGCGCTGGGTCGGTTTCGCGACCGGCCGCAAGACGGAACCCACGGATCGTATTTTCGTTGATGAGTTGGCGATTGCGTCTACTTGGGAAAGCCTCTTTGGATTGCCAGACAAATCATCGAGCATGCCACCGCATTCCGCGGCTGTCGCCGAAGTTAACTTTGCCCGCGATGTTTTTCCGATTCTGAAAAGCCGCTGCTTCCAATGTCACGCCGAGCGAGATGCCGAGTCCGGTGTGCGGCTCGATGTGTTGGAAGAGGTCCTGGGCCACACGACGGGCAACCCGCTGGTCGTATCCGGCAGCGCTGACGAGAGTCGCTTGATCGAACTCATTCAGAGCGACGACGTCGACGAGCAAATGCCTCCGGAAGGCGAGCGGCTGAGCGACAACGAAGTTGCCATCTTGCGCGGGTGGATCGACCAGGGGCTGCGCTGGGATGATACGCTGCTGCCTTCACCACCAGTGACGTCCGATCATTGGGCGTTTCAACCGGTCCAGCGGCCGGGTGTCCCCAAGGTCGACAATGCCAATTGGGTACGCAACCCAATCGACGCTTTCGTCGCCGCGGTGCACCAGCAGCAGAAGCTTGAGCCTTCGCCGCCAGCCGCTCCGGCGTCGTTGGCCCGCAGGCTGGCGTTTGGCTTGACAGGACTACCACCCACACCGGAAGAAGTTGATCTGCTTAAGGGCACGAACTTTGGCGAAGCTTACGCGCAACTTGCGCATGATTATTTGGCTTCGCCGCAATATGGCGAGCGTTGGGCGCGGCATTGGCTGGACGTCGCGCGTTGGGCGGAGAGTAACGGCCACCAACACAATCGACTGCGTCATCATGCGTGGCGATATCGCGACTACGTCGTTCGCAGTTTCAACGCCGACAAACCTTACGATCAGTTTCTGCAAGAGCAAATTGCCGGCGATGAGTTGAACTCGCTCGACGCCGATCATCTGATCGCTACCGGGTTCCTGGCCGCGGCCCGTGTCAGCGGCAATGAGATGAATCCCGATATCCGGCGAAACGATATTCTCGTCGACATCGTCAACGCCACCGGCGAGGGTCTGCTGGGACTGACGCTCGGCTGTGCCCAGTGCCACAACCATAAATTCGATCCCGTATCCGCGCGCGATTACTATCGCTTTCAAGCGTTCTTCGCCAAAGGGCAACTCGGCAACTACGCGCTGCCGCAGGCAACACAGAAGTCGGCGACCGACGGCGGGAGAAAAGGTAAGAACCCACCGCAGACCTTTGGCTTCCACGCCCCCTCCACCAGTTCA
>CALBSZ010000741.1 GCA_937967665.1 uncultured Planctomycetaceae bacterium | reverse complement strand
ATGAGCGACGGGCAGGAGTGCCCGTCCCACGTGAAAATTGAACGGTATTGGGGTTCAACAGACGACCGAACCTGCCAGTTCGAACCGCTTCATTGTTTCTCGGCGGCGCTTCGCCCATAATGGTACGCGGGGCCGGTTGACGGCGTCCGCGAAAACAACGCTGCTCGAACACGCGCGGATGATCTGCACGAGTTGCCTCGCTGCATGGTCCTCGCTGGATAAGACGACACGAACCAACGACGGGTCACGATTGATGCCGGATCGACGCATTCTTCTGGTCACCTACATGGCCGCTTGCTGTTTCGCGGATGTTGAGTTGCCCGGCGCGGAACGGGTTGAGTTCAGCCGCGATATTCGTCCGATTCTTTCGGACTTTTGTTTTCAGTGTCACGGACCCGACAAAGAGAATCGTGAAGCCGATTTGCGATTGGACGTGCGCGAGTCGACTTTGGCGGAGCGCGGTGGACGCCGCGCCGTGGTCCCGGGCGAAGCGGCAAAGAGCGAATTGTTTCGCCGCATCACGACTGCCGACGTCGAAATGCGCATGCCGCCCCCCGACACGCAGCGCCGACTGACGCCTGCGCAAATCGAACGGGTCCGGCGTTGGATCGAACAGGGTGCCGAGTGGCAGGAGCATTGGTCGTTCATCGCACCGGACCGACCCGCCTTGCCAGAGGTTCGTGCACGGGACTGGTGTGACAACAGCATCGATCGTTTCGTTCTACAGCGGTTGGAGCAAGCAGGCCTGTCCGCGTCGCCGCAAGCAGACAAGGCAACGCTACTCCGCCGCGTGAGCTTCGACCTGACCGGATTGCCGCCAACGCCACTCGAAGTAAACGCCTTTCTGCGGGACGACGCGCCCGACGCCTACGAGAAAGCGGTCGATCGTCTACTGGCGTCATCACGCTGCGGCGAGCGGTTGGCGTCACTTTGGCTGGACGCCGCTCGCTATGCCGATACCAGCGGCTATCAGAACGACGGCCCCCGCTCGATGTGGCGGTGGCGCGACTGGGTGATTGACGCCTTCAACCGCGATATGCCGTTCGACGAGTTTACGGTCGCGCAGATCGCCGGTGATATGCTGCCTGACGCGACGCTCGAACAGACGATCGCGACCGGCTTCAATCGCAATCACCGCGGCAATGCCGAAGGCGGGATCATTGCCGAAGAGTATCAGGTGGAATACGTCGTCGACCGTGTTGATACGACGGCGACGGTCTGGCTGGGCCTGACGATCGGCTGCTGCCGCTGCCACGATCATAAATACGACCCGCTCACGCAAGAAGAGTTTTACCGGATCTTTGCTTACTTCAACAACATTCCCGAATACGGCCGCGCGATCAAGGAAGGGAACTCCCCACCTTACATTCCCGCACCCACGGATGAACAGCGCCGAGAGCTCGCCGCGTACGACACGCGGATCGGGGCGGCGGAGAAGGAATGTCGCCGGCTCGAGCCGCAACTGGAACGGGAACTCGCCAACTGGGAGGAATCCTCGCAAGCTGAAACCGGGATCGATTGGCAGCCGCCGCGGTCGTTACTTGCGCATTTTCCTCTGGACGGCAACGTGAAGAATCTGGCATCGGGGACCGGACAGCGCGACTTGCCGGCGCCGCGCGGAGGTAAAAAGCCCGAGATTCAGATGTCGAAGTTCCTGGACGGAGATGCGGCATTCGTTGCCGGTCGTCTCGGCCAGGCGGCTGATTTCAATGGCCAGCGTTTCATTGATGCGGGGGAGGTCGCCAATTTCGGCTACTTCGACAAGTTTTCCTGCGCAGCCGCCGTCTATCTGACGGACCAGCAGGGTGGTATCGTCGTGTCGCGAATGACCGACGAGGCGGAGGGGGATGGCTGGTACGTTCAGATCTTGAATGGCCGCGTCCATGTCAACCTGGTCAAACGCTGGCTTGATGACGCCATTCGCGTCGAAAGCGAGACGACCCTTGCGACGCAGACATGGTATCACGTGCTGGTTACGTACGATGGCTCGCGATCCGCCAAAGGCATCACCATTTACATCGACGGCCAGCCGCGGAAAAGCGTCGTCAACTACGATTTCCTCAACCAGACTTTTGCCAATGACCAGCCGCTGCGAATCGGCGGCGGCGGCGGTCCGGCAGGACGATTCCATGGCCTGATAGACGATGTGCGCATCTACGGTGACGTGTTGTCTGTGACGGAGGCCAGGCAGCTGGCGGTCGTCGAATCGATCAGCGAGATTGTCACGATTCCAGTTGAGCGACGTTCACGGGCGCAGCGCGACAAGCTTCGTGGCTACTTCCTGGAGCGGCACGCTGCGAAGCCGATTCGCGAGGCATATGAAAACCTGCAATTGCTCCGCCGCGGACGGCAGAGACTGATGGAAAGCCTGCCCACCGTGATGGTCATGCAAGAGATGGACAAGCCGCGTGATACGTTCGTCCTGGTACGCGGACAGTACAACATGCCGGGGCGGCAGGTAGAACCGGGCGTGCCGGCAATCTTTCCGCCGCTGCCCAGCGGTGTGGCCAACGATCGGCTGGGCTTTGCCCGCTGGCTGGCGGATCGTTCCAACCCGCTTACCGCACGCGTCGCCGTAAATCGTTTCTGGCAGATGCTATTTGGCGTCGGCATCGTCAAGACCGCCGAGGACTTTGGGACGCAAGGCGAACGGCCAAGTCATCCCGAGTTACTTGACTGGCTGGCCGTCGACTTCATGGAAAATGGCTGGAGCGTGAAACACCTGCTGAAGACGATTGTCATGAGCGCCACGTACCGACAGGCGTCGCGCGCGACGCCGCGACAGCTGCAACTGGATCCGGATAATCGCTTGCTGGCACGGGGCCCTCGTTACCGGCTGTCCGCAGCGATGATTCGGGATCAGGCCCTGGCCATCAGCGGCCTGTTGCACGAACAGGTGGGTGGCCCTTCGGTCTTTCCCTACCAGCCTGTCGGATTGTGGAAGGAAATCGCCACCGATACCGAGTACCCACAATCGCACGGCGGGGAACTTTACCGACGCAGTTTGTACACGTATTGGAAACGCACCGTGGCTCCACCCAACATGGTGACGCTCGATGCCGCGTCGCGGGAAGCTTGCATCGTGCGGCAGACGCGCACCAACACGCCGCTGCAGGCGCTGACCCTGATGAACGACGTGACTTTTGTTGAAGCGGCGCGAGTTTTAGCGCAGCGAATCCTGGCGGAAGGGGGCGATGGAGCAGGTGAGCGACTGCGCTATGCCTTTCGCCTGGTGACAGCTCGGGAACCCCAACCGGCCGAATTGCAGGTGCTGCTGGCGAGCCTGCGGCACTACGTGGATGACTATTCAAAGAATCGCGCAGCAGCGCTTGCACTCGTTCAGGCTGGTGAATTCCCGCGAGACGTTCGCTTGAATCCGCGGGAATTGGCGGCGTATACGGCGGTTTGCAGTTTGCTTTTGAATCTGGACGAAGCCATGACTACCGAGTAATCCAATGTCAATGATGCAGCAGGGAATACAAAGTCGCGCCGCCATCGAACGGGCCGAAGACATGCGATTGCTGGCGACGCGCCGGCACTTCCTGGGACGCAGTGCGTCGGCGGTGGGCGTCGCTGCGCTGGCGTCCTTGCTGAACGAAGACGCGGAGGCCCGGCTGCCCGGCCTGCCCCATTTTGCCGCGCGAGCGAAACGCGTTATTTACCTCTTCCAGTCCGGCGCGCCGGCGCAGCAGGACCTGTTCGATTACAAGCCGGGGTTAACCAACTTGCGCGGCACGGAACTGCCGGATTCAGTGCGGCAAGGACAGCGACTTACCGGCATGACCGCCGCGCAAGACAGTTTGCCGATCGCGCCGTCGATCTTCAAGTTCCGGCAACATGGGAAGTGCGGCGCCTGGGTGAGTGACTTGTTGCCGCATACCGCCAAAGTCGTTGATCATTTGTGCTTCATCAAGTCAATGCATACGGAGGCGATCAATCACGACCCTGCCATCACGTTCATGCAAACGGGCAGCCAGCTGGCGGGACGGCCGAGTATGGGGGCCTGGCTGTCGTATGGGCTGGGCAGCGAGAACCGGGACCTGCCGGCCTTCGTCGCCATGGTTTCCCAAAGCAGCGGCCGTGCCGGACAACCACTCTACGATCGGCTGTGGGGCAGCGGGTTCCTCCCGTCTGAATACCAGGGAGTCAAATTTCGTTCCGTGGGCGACCCGGTCCTGTTCCTCTCCAATCCCGCCGGGCTGAGCGACGCTGCGCGGCGCCGCTTCCTGGACGACCTGGCAGCGCTGAACCAATTGAAACTCGATGAACAGGGCGATCCCGAAATCGCCACGCGGATTGCCCAATACGAACTGGCCTACCGGATGCAGGACTCCGTGCCTGAACTGGTCGATACATCGGACGAACCTCAGCACGTTTTCGATCTGTACGGTGACGATGCCAGGAAACGCGGTACGTTTGCCGCCAACTGCCTGCTGGCTCGACGACTCTGCGAACGCGGCGTGCGGTTCGTCCAGTTGTTCCATCGCGGCTGGGACCAGCACACGCAGCTTCCCGACGGCATTGCCAAACAGTGCCGCGACACCGATCAGGCCTCGGCCGCCCTCATCCAGGACCTGCAGCAGCGCGGATTACTGGATGACACTCTGGTTGTCTGGGGGGGTGAATTCGGCCGCACGGTTTATTGCCAGGGAAAACTGACCGCAACCGATTACGGCCGAGACCACCATCCACGTTGTTTTACCGTCTGGCTGGCCGGCGGCGGAGTCAAACCGGGCATCAGTTACGGCCAGACCGACGACTTCAGTTACAACATTCACAGCGATCCTGTCCACATCCACGATCTGAATGCCACGCTCTTGCACTGCCTGGGCATTGATCACACGCGATTGACCTTCCAGTATCAAGGCCGGCACCACCGGCTGACCGACGTGCACGGCCACGTTGTGCGGAAGATCCTGCAGTAAGGCACGCGGCAGGTGAGAATCTGCCTGTAGTCCCGCGGCTCCGCCCGCGGGTTTCCGCGAACGGAGTCGCGGAACTACGACCTGGAATTCCGCGAACGGAGTCGCGGAACTACGACCTGGAATTCCGCGAACGGAGTCGCGG
>CALBSZ010000740.1 GCA_937967665.1 uncultured Planctomycetaceae bacterium | reverse complement strand
ACGATTGACAATGCAGCAGGGACTGAGTGACCGCGCGGACGTGTTCGATTCCTACAGGCCGGTGTTGGAGTCAATGGGCGATGCGGAGAACGGGCGGAAGGTCTTTCGAAAAGTGTGCGCTGGTTGCCATCGCGTCGAAAACGTTGGGCACGAACTGGCGCCGAACCTGGCGGCGATGCGCAATCGCGGCAGCGAAGCCATCTTACTCAACGTGTTGGATCCCAACCGGGAAGTCAACCCGCGCTATTTGAACTATGTCCTGTTGACGGTGGACGGACGGTCTCTGAGCGGCATGATCGCCGCCGAATCCGCCACCAGTGTTACCTTGGTGCAGTCGGAGAACAAGAGCGTCACGGTGCTGCGCACGGAGATCGAGGCATTGAAGAGCACGGGCGTTTCGCTGATGCCCGAAGGATTGGAAAAGCAGATCGACAAGCAAGCCATGAGCGACCTGCTGGCCTACCTGAAATCGGTAAAGTGAGGAAGTCCATGGTGAACAAGTTCCGAGTGCCCGCCGTGATCGCCTGTTGGTTAGTGGTGTCGTTGACGGATCTGGCTGTGGGGAGCGAGTCGTGGAAAGCGGGTGTCGCCAAGACGGCGATTACCCCGCAACAGCCCATGTGGATGTCGGGCTACGCCGCGCGGAATCGGCCTGCGGAAGGGACGCTGCACGATCTCTGGGCCAAAGCGTTAGTTCTGGAAGATCCGGCAGGCAGCCGCGTTGTGCTCGTCACCTTGGATCTGATCGGCATGCATCGTGACGTGGCAGCGGAGATCTGCCAACGTCTGCAGGAAAAGCACAAGCTGGAACGCCGGCACATCGCCTTGGCGACCTCGCATACCCATACCGGTCCGGTGGTCGGCAAAAACTTGTTTTCGATGTACTTCCTGGACGAGTCGCAGCAGCAACAAGTTCGCGACTACGCCACGTTTCTGGGTGATCGGCTTGTCGATGTCTTTGGCGAAGCCTGGAAATACATGGAGCCGGCAACGCTGAAGCACGGCATGGGCAGAGCCACATTCGCGGTGAACCGGCGCAACAATCGCGAAGGCGAAGTACCGCGGCTGCGCGAAACGGGTGAACTGCGTGGACCCGTCGATCACGAACTTCCGGTGCTGGCCGTGTATGATTCGCAGCAGCAACTGAAGTCGATCGTCTTCGGCTACGCCTGCCACGCCACCGTGTTGAATTTCTATCAATGGTCGGGTGACTGGCCGGGATTCGCTCAAATCGAATTGGAACGGCGGCACCCGCAGGCCGTGGCCCTGTTCTGGGCGGGCTGCGGCGCGGACCAGAATCCCTTGCCGCGACGGACCGTGGAATTGGCTGCGGGCTACGGCGAGCAGATTGCGGATGCGGTTGACAAGACGCTGGCAGGGCAGCCGCGCGCCGTCGCCGGCAATCTGCAGTCGGCTTACCAGGAGGTGCCGCTGGCGTTCGATACCCTGCCAGATCAGGAGCAGCTGCGGAAAGACGCCGAGTCCACGAATCGGTACGTAGCCAGCCGGGCTCGGATGCTGTTGGACCAGTGGCGTCGCGACGGAGGTCTTGCAGAGCAGTATCGGTATCCGGTTCAATTCTGGAAGCTGGGCAACGACATCCATTTTGTTATCCTTGG
The DNA here is from genome assembly GCA_937967665.1 of uncultured Planctomycetaceae bacterium. Lineage (GTDB taxonomy): Bacteria > Planctomycetota > Planctomycetia > Pirellulales > Pirellulaceae > CALBSZ01. The sequence goes on along the minus strand of CALBSZ010000740.1, from coordinate 1,961 downwards.
CGGCGAGGTCGTGGTCGACTACTCCGTGCGGCTGAAGACCGAGTCCGAACAGGAAACGGTCTGGGTCGCAGCCTATGCCAACGATGTGATGGCCTATATTCCTTCCCGCCGCGTCTTGTTGGAAGGCGGCTATGAAGGGGCAAGTTCGATGATTTACTACGGTCAGCCGACCACGTGGGCGGCTGACATTGAAGACCGCATTCACCGCGCTGTGCGCGACGTCATCGCGCGCGCCAAACCCTGATTCAGGTGCCGACCATGAACTTGAAGCTGTTCGTCCCTTTGGTCGTCGTCTGGCTGGCCGCACTTTCGACAGGGCTGGCCGATCAGCCCCTGCGCATCGCGACGTTCCAGGTCGACGCCACGCCTCCGCTGGGCAGCCCCGTGGCCTACGCGCCAGCCCGCAAGATTTTGGACCCGCTGAGCGCTCGCGGCATTGTCTTGCTGCCGGGCGAGCAACCGGCCATCGTGCTGTGCGCCGTCGACTGGCTGGGAATTGCCAACGGCAGCATGGACGCCTGGCGTGAACAACTGGCCGCCGCCGCGGGCACGAGCGTCGAGCGCGTTACCGTTCATGCTCTGCATCAACATGACGGCGTGCGCTGTGATTTCACAGCGGAAGCATTCCTGGCCGAACAGGGACTCGGCGGACTCAAACACGACGTCCTGTTCAGTCGAAAGACTATCGCCAACGTGGCGGAAGCCATTCGCCAATCGATTCGCGAGCCACGAGTCGTCACGCACCTCGGAGTTGGCCAGGCGAAGGTGGAAAAAGTCGCCTCCAATCGCCGCCTGCTTGGTCCCGATGGCAAGGTGAAGATCATGCGGTTCAGCAAGTCGCGGGATCCGCAGGCAATCGCGGCTCCCGAAGGGGTGATCGATCCCTACCTGCGGATGCTGGTTTTCTTTCACGAAGAACAGCCGCTGGTGGCGTTGAGCTACTATGCGACACACCCGCAAAGCTATTACGGAAAAGGCGACGTGACGTCGGAATTCGTGGGACTCGCACGGGGCATGCGCGAACAGGAATTGTCGGTTATGCACGTGCACTTCAACGGCGCCAGCGGCAACGTGGCGGCAGGCAAGTACAACGACGGTTCCACCCGCATGCGCCCGATCCTGGCGGAGCGAATGGCCACCGGCATGAAGCTGGCCTGGCAATCGGTCGAACGGGTTCCGTTGACGGCGCAGGACGTGCGCTGGCGTACCACCGAAGTGATTTTGCCGCTCGGCAGCCACCTGGTTGCCGAACCGTTGCTGGCGGTGCTTCGGGATGACAAGGCGGATGCTACCGCCAGGCTCACCGCGGCCAAGCACCTGGCCTGGCTGCGGAGGACCGAAGCAGGAACTCCCCTTCCATTGTCCTGCTTGCAACTGGGCAAGGTTTACGTCTTGCACATGCCGGGCGAGTTATTCGTCGAATACCAACTGGCAGCCCAAGCCATGCGGCCTGACGACACCGTTTGCATGGCGGCCTACGGCGAATACGGACCCGGCTACATCGGCACCGAGATTTCCTATACTCAAGGGGGCTATGAAACCAGCCCCCGCGCCTCGCGCGTTTCCGGAGCATCCGAAAGAGTCCTCCTGGACGCTCTCGAAAAACTGCTCAAGTAGTCCGTGCGCGGAATCGCTGACGAAGCGTCGTTTTCGCACGGTCCGCCCTCGGAAGTCGATTCATTGCGAGTCAAGATCGTCGTCCGCGGACGTCTCGCCGTTCAGCACCTGGAGTAGATTGTCGGCAAGGTCAGCAAGCTGTTCCGCCGAAACGATCGTATCCGGCAATTCCCTGGCGTGGCACAACATGGCCGTCAGCAGCTCGTGCTGTTCACTCACGGTCAACGAGAAAAACGCCGCCCGCAATTGTGAGTCTTCTTCGCGCATGGTCAAACTCCCAGCAATCACGTCGAGGGTAAAGGGGTCAGGAGTCAATTGCCGGAACGGCCCTTCGGGTGCTTCGC
>CALBSZ010000739.1 GCA_937967665.1 uncultured Planctomycetaceae bacterium | reverse complement strand
CGCCTGTTTGACCAGGGTCAGACCGTCGGTGCCAAAGGCCGTGTAAAGCGCTTCAGGACCAATACCCACGTAAAGGTCCATTGTGTCGCCGAGCAACTTGGCGGCCTCGGGATCGGCCACGGGGGCGGTGACCGTATGGAAGGTGACTTCGCCATGTTTGGCACTATCGAACGCTACGTCCGGGAACTGCGGCTCGTTTTTCGCGGCGGCCACCAGTTTCTTGAAGGCACTGTCCAGCGTGGGGCCGTCGAGCACATAAATGCCCATGGCAAAGCCTAGTTCGCCGGGCTTCAACACCAGCGACGCACCGGCGTCCGTCTTGCCCGATTCGGCGGTCTTTTGAACGACATCCAGCAGGGACCCCAGGACATCTTTGGCCACCTGCTTGTCGGCGTCGTTCGCCAGCGATTTGTCCTTATCAATCGCCTCAAGAGCCTTCTGGCGGAAGGTGTCGAGTACGATCAGAGACTGATCAATATCTTCCTTGGAACTGCGCGCCGTGACATTCATCGAAACGGCAGCGCCGGGGATGTTGAAGCCCGCGAATTTCGACTTGGTCTCGGAAAGCATGGCCATCCGGCGTGCCAACCCCGTTCCGGGGACAGCGGTGATGGAAGTGTCGATATGCGTGGACTGCTTTGCCGGATCAATGGCCCAGCCAACGGTGATCTGTTCGGTGCCATCGACGAATTCATAAACGGACTTCATCGAATTGCGGCCCAGCTTCTGAACGGCTTCATCGTTGGTGGCGGCACTGGCGTCAAAGCCCTGCTGGATCTGGTCCTTGGCCATCTGCTTGAAGACATCCGGAACATTCGACGCGTAGATCCGCACAGCAACCGAGTACTTCTGCGGCAAGTCACCCAGAATCGTGGACGGATCCTGAGGCAGCGCGCCGGACAGTTTCTCCATGTTCTGCGAGAAAAACGCCCAGCTCCCTTGCTGCTTGACAAACATGGGCTGCGGCTGGTCCGTGGCGATTTCCAGGATGCCGTTTCCTTTGTCTTCGGGTTCGCCGACTTGTTCCTTCATCACTGCCAACAAGGCGTCTAAATCGGTCACCGGAGCAAAGGCAACGCCAGTAGGTTGCATTTGTTCATCCAACGCAACGTAAGCGCCCGCCGGTTTCGTCTGGTCCATCGCCTGCAGGTACGGTTGTGCGAACCCGGCAGCCAACTGTCCAAACAGGGGCTGCCCAGCGGACTGCGTCAGAAAACCGATGTCTTCCAGCATTTCCTGACCGGGAGCGACAGAGACCACCGCCACGGCCTTCAACGACTCCGCCGTATCCTGGGCGGAAACAGGTCGCGCGGGGAGCACTAGCAGCATCACCGCCAGACACAGACAGACGGACGATTTCAGATGATTCTTCACGTCAAGTTTCTCCTTCATTGATTAGCAGCCGAAGCCGAATTCGCGAGACCTTGAACGTCGCAAACGCTCGCGGGTTCAGCCAGTTTGGTAGTTGCTTGAGCTCACTGCGCGAGCCATCACGTTCCACGCGCCAAGGGAATTCCCGCCATCGCCGAAAACTTCCGCCCACGGCGCCGTCAGAAAAAACCGTCATCAGGTACGCAGGATCCTCGGTCTTGACGGCACGCACAGGTTGTCACAAAAAGCACGCAGCAGTGCAGGTAATACTTCGGTCGCCGCAAGCTTGTTTCGAACAAAATTACGAGTGGGAACGAAAAACGGAATGCGTGTGGAGAGTGCGGGGAGACTCACCTTTCGCGATAGACGATCCGGCCTTTGGTCAGGTCGTAAGGCGACAATTCGACGCGGACCTTATCTCCGGGCACAATTCGGATAAAGTGCTTCCTCATCCGGCCCGCCACATGAGCCAAAACTTCCGTCCCTGTTTCGAGTTGGACGCGAAATTGTGTGTTGGCTAGGGCCTGAGTGACAGTTCCCTCGACTTCAAACGCTTCTTCTTTCTTTCCCATTCAAGCTCCTCGTGGTCTTTAAAACGTTTCAAATATAACACTTACGAACGCCGCGTCCATCCCCAACCGGCCCGCGTGGCCCGCCGGGAACAAGCGTGAGGAACGGATCCGGTTCGCGGCCGTTCGTCACCAACAGTCCGCATTCCTTGGAATCGCTCAGGAATTTCCAGCGTTTTTGAGCGTCTCCTGGAGCACTTCCGCAATAAATTCGACCGATTCGATGCCGCAGGACAGGCGGATGGTCCCGTCGCCAATTCCCAATTCGGCGCATTCCGCATCCGTCAGACCGCGATGGCTGGTCGACCGCGGATGGCTAAATGTGGTCGCGTTGTCTCCCAGCGATGGGCAAAATGCGATCCGTTTGGCAGCTTGGATAAACCGATCGCCGGAGATCCCGTCCAGGTGAAACGTCAGCACGTAGCCGTGCCAGTCGCGAAATTGACGGACCGCCAATTCGTGCTGGGGATGATCGGTCAAACCGGGATAATCGACGTGGCTTACGCGGTCATGCTGGCACAACCGCTGCGCGATCGCGGCCGCATTTTGACAGGCCTGGCGAACGCGCAGATGCATGGTCGCCATGCCGCGGGCGGCCAACCAGCAGTCGAACGGACTGCTGGCCAGTCCCCAAGCGGATAAAGCCAGCGGCACGCGAGTCCACAATGCCGCGCTGCCTGCCAGCAGTCCCAGCATCACGTCGGCATGTCCATTCATGATTTTGCTGACACTCTCCACCACCAGGTGAGCGCCTTGCGTGAGGGGTTGGCAGATCAGCGGAGTCGCGAACGTGTTGTCTACCAGCAGACGCGCCTCGGCCGCATCCGCGATGCTTGCCAGCCCTGCGATATCGGCAACTTGCAACCGCGGATTGGCCATCGTTTCGACAGCGATCATGCGCGTATTCTTTCGAATCGCCTGGCGCACCTGTTCCAAGTCCGTGGTATCCACCACGCTGCTTTCCACTCCGTAGCGGCGCGTTTCGGAAGTCAGCAGTTGCAGGCTGCGACCGTACAGAAACTTGCTGGCGATGAGGTGGTCGCCCTGCTGCAGTTGGGATAAGACGGCGAGCGCCATGGCGGCCATCCCTGACGACGTGACCGCGACGCGCTCGGCTTCGTGCAGCTGCGCGCACTTTTCGGCAAAGACATCGGCGTTCGGGTGCCCGTCGCGCTGGTAGACGTATCCATCCAGCGTCCCGTTCAAAATGGCAAACGCTTCCTCGGACGAATTGCACGCCCACACCGATGTGGGATAAATCGGCATGGCCGCGGGGCTCGTGGCCGAGGGGGGAACGCGATCCGGTCGTGGGCATAGGTTGTCGGGAGATTCAGTCATCATTCCATCGTGAAAGCAGAGAATTGCGAACGCATCTACCAGCGTTTATATTATTGCCGGTAACGGGAATTGCTCAAACTACGCGCCACGCGGATTTCTCACAAGGAGTTGCAAAATGAAATGGATAAAATGCTGGTGTGCGGGAACCCTCGCAACCCTGCTGTCTTTCGGTTCTGTGGTTAGCGCTGCCAACACGTGGACCGACCCTGAAGCCGCAGACTTGCCTGTGGACTTCCAGATTCAAGGCGAATACGCGGGTACGCTGAAGGGCGGCCAGAAGCTGGGGGCACAGGTGATCGCCCTGGGCAACGGTCAATTTCAGGCCGTCGTTTATCCCGGCGGCTTGCCCGGCGCGGGCTGGGATGGTGAGAACAAAAGCCTGATGGCGGGTAAGCTGGACGGCGACAACGCTGTTTTTACACCCGCCACAGGCAAGCGAAATTACCTGGCGGGACCGGCAGATAAATTCTCGGCAACGCGAGAGTTCCCGCCCCAAGGTCAGCAGGATTTTCACGGAACGGCCGATGTCGATACGCTCGCCGGCGAGGCGGGCGGAACGTCGTACCGTCTGAAGAAAGTGGTGCGCGTCAGCGATACGATGGGAGCCAAGCCTCCCGCGGATGCCATCGTCTTGTTCGATGGCAGTAATGCGGACGCCTTCCGTGGCGGTCGGCTGGATGAAAAAACCAGGCTGCTGAATACCGACGGCAAAGACGTTCTCACCAAACAGAAGTTCAACAACTACGTCCTGCATCTCGAATTCATGCTGCCCTTTCGTCCGGACGCCCGCGGCCAGGGTCGCGGCAACAGCGGGTTCTATCAGGTCGACCACTACGAAGTTCAGATTCTGGATTCGTTCGGGCTGGAGGGCTTGAACAACGAATGCGGAGGTGTCTACACGAAGGCGCAACCGATCGTCAACATGTGCGCGCCGCCGCTGGTCTGGCAAACGTACGATGTTGACTTCACCAATTCCGTGGCGGACGAAAACGGCAAGAAGATCCAGAACGCGGTCATGACGCTGCGACACAACGGCGTGGTGATTCACGACAAGCTGGAAATCGACGGCAAGACGGGCGGCAGCCGCAACGATCCCGAGGGAACCGCGGGACCGCTCAAACTGCAGGGACACGGCAACCCGTTGCAGTACCGCAACATCTGGATTGGCGAAAAGG
>CALBSZ010000738.1 GCA_937967665.1 uncultured Planctomycetaceae bacterium | reverse complement strand
TTTAGCTTGCGACCGGTTTTCCCGGAAGTCGACGGGTTGCCCACCGATTTGGTATTCGGACGCCAACTATTCGCGCTCGCCAAAAACCGCTCTGTCGTCCCCCACGGACACGACAACATGGCGACTTGTTTTCTGGTGATGCAGGGAGACTTCCACGGCCGGCACTACGATCGCCTGGAAGACGATGCGGAGCACATGATCATCAAGCCGACCATTGACGATAAATTCGGTCCTGGCGGTTACACGTCGATTTCGGATTACAAAGATAATGTGCATTGGTTCAAATGCACGAGTGACAGCGGATACATTTTCAACATCCACGTGATTGGGATCACCGCGGGTCGCCGCGGCCGCGTCTACATCGACCCGGACGGCGAGAAACTCAGCGGAGGCCGCATCAAGGCTCGAAAGTTGAACACGGGCGAGGCTTTTCGGCTCTACGGTTAGTCACGGGCGGGGACCTCTTCGTAAAGGCTCCGTGAGGTGGGCGTTTGACGCCGTTTTGCTCCCCTGCGCGCTCCCGGGTGTGGGCGGAGATACGTGACTTCAGGATTCGCTGGCGGTACAGCCCCTTTGGGGGCCTTCCGGATGTGTGGACGGATTCCGGCGGACTCATGGCCAGCGCTGCGGAGCGTCGATGCAACGGGAGGTATGCGAGTCGCTCTGCGGCAGGAGCACGGGTTTATCTTGGCATCTTCATCCGCCAACGCAACGACGATGGACAAGCAACGCGCGGTCCGCGGGTCGGTGGTTTCCGGACTCCGCGACGGCGACTTGGTCCGTGCGGTGAAGGGCTTCGCGGCCTGTTAGAAGACGCACCAGACGTATCGATTGTGGCGAGAGAGAAGCAGCCAAAAAACCTGGAAAACTGACAGTTTCATTTGCCTGGAGGCTGTTCACGTGGTACCCTGTCAGGATGCCTCGTTTTGCGCATCGCAGGCTTGGGAAGTGAGAAGCAACTGTGAACCTAAATCGGTTTCTTTCCCCGTACAGTCCCCCCACATCCAATTTAGTCGACTGTCTTCGCTACTGGTCGGAACAACAACCGGACGATGTGGCGTACTACTTGACGGATGGCGAAGATGACGAGATCCGTCTGACGTTTGCGGAGTTGGACCAGCATGCGCGTGCGCTCGGATCGCAATTCCAGGAGATGGGCATGCAGGGCGAGCGCGCCTTGCTCTTGTTCCCCCCGGGTCTGGAATTCATCAAGGCCTTCTTCGGTTGCTTGTACGGAGGCGTGATTGCCGTCCCCGCCTATCCGCCTCGCCGCAACCGCAATATGGAACGCATCGAGTCCATTTCGGCGGACGCGACCGCCAAATTGGCATTGACCGTCGACGACGTCAGCAAGCGGATGAACGGCGGTTTGCCATCGCAGCTGAAGGGCTTGCATTGGTTGGCGACCGATCAGGCTGATTTGTCGCGCGCCGACGCCTGGAGCAGGCCGGCGATCGACGTCGCCGCGCCGGCCGTACTGCAATACACTTCGGGTTCGACCGGGAAGCCCAAGGGGGTCATCCTGGCGCATGAGAACATCATGCACAACCTCGCCTTGATCACGTACGCGTTTGAACCGGAACGCGAGCGGGATGTGTCGGTGACCTGGTTGCCCACCTATCACGACATGGGCTTGATCGGCGGAGTCCTGGCACCGTTGTTCCTGGGTATCCCCAGCGTCGTGATGTCGCCGATGACCTTCCTGCAGAAGCCGTTTCGCTGGCTCAAGACCATCACGAAATACAAGGCCGCGATTTCAGGCGGGCCCAACTTTGCTTACGACTTGTGCACGCAGAAGATCAGTGACGAGCAGCTTGACGAACTGGACCTGACCTCGTGGAAGCTGGCATTTAACGGTGCCGAACCGATTCGGCGTTCGACCTTGGACGAGTTTGCGGAACGATTCTGCGTGGTGGGCTATCGCCCGGCGACCATGTATCCCTGTTACGGCATGGCCGAGGCCACGTTGCTGGTGACGGGCAGCCATCGCCAGGAAATTCCCACCGTCGCGACGTTCGACGGCAAGTCGCTGGACGAACACATGATCGTTCCCGTCAGCCCGGACGACGAGCACGCGCGGAAGCTGATTGGCTGCGGTCGCGTGCTGCCGGACGAAGACGTCCTGATCGTCGATCCGGTCAAGTATACGCGCCTTCCCGAAAACCGCGTCGGCGAAATTTGGGTCGACAGCCCCAGTGTCGGTAAGGGTTATTGGAAGCAGACCGAGCAGACGCAGCAGACTTTCAATGCGAAGTTGTCGGACCGGGGCGGCGGACCGTATCTGCGGACCGGCGACCTGGGCTTCCTGCACGACGGCGAATTGTTCGTCACGGGACGCTTGAAAGACCTGATCATCGTCCGCGGCGTCAATCGCTATCCGCAAGATATTGAAATGACGGTGGAGCGCGCGGACAAGCGTTTGCAGGCAGGGGCCGCCGGCGCGTTCGCGGTCGACATGCATGGTCGCGAGCGGCTGATTATCGTCAGTGAAGTCGAACGGAGCCGCCGCAAGGATTGGTCCGACGTGATTGACTCCATCCGGCAGGCGGTGACCGCCGAGCACGATTTGCCGCCGGACGGCGTGATCCTGGTCCGCTTCGGATCGATCCCCAAGACTTCCAGCGGCAAAATTCAACGCCACGCCTGCCGCAATGATTTTATCGACGGCAAACTCTCCGTCGTCGCGCAGTGGTTCGTCTGGGACAGCGATCCGCGTGCCGCGGAAGCGGTGACGGCCGAATCGGGACTGGCCGACGTAGGAGTCAGCGACCAGGTGGTGCGGGTGGTCATGGACCACGTTCGCAACATCGCCAAGGAACGTGCCAAGTCGCTATCGGCCGATACCAATATCGTCGTCGACCTCGGTCTGGATTCGCTGGAGAGATTGGAAATCGCCAATTCGCTGGAAGAGACCTTCGGCGGACGGTTCCCGGAAGAGGTGTTGCAGCAGATCGAAACGATCGGCGAAGTGGCGGCGGCCATTGAAGAGTATATTGGAGTCGACCAGAAGACCGTGCAGCGGCTCTCCGAGGCCAAGCGGCATTCCGCGAAACGGCGCAAGGCCATACCGGAATCGAGTTACCGGTTTGACCAGACGCCGGAGTACCGCAAGCTGAAGAAGACCATGGGACTGTTCGAAGCCAGTGGCATCCCCAACCCGTATTTCAGCGTGCACCAGTCCGTCACGAACGACACGGCCATGATCGGCGGGCGGCAATTGATCAGCTATTCCAGCTACAACTACCTGGGCATGTCGGGCGACCCCGTCATCGCGGCGGCATCAAAAGCCGCCATCGACCAGTACGGCACCAGCGTGTCCGCCAGCCGCCTGGTTTCGGGGGAAAAGACCGTGCATGGCGAACTGGAACGCGCCATCGCGGACTTCATCGGCACCGAAGATGCCATTTGCCTGGTGGGCGGTCATTCCACCAACGAAACCACTATCGGGCATCTGTTCGGCAGCGGCGACCTGATTGTGCACGATTCGTTGGCGCACAACAGCATCATCCAGGGTGCGATCCTATCCGGCGCTCGGCGCCGACCGTTCCCGCATAACGACTGGCAGGCGCTGGATGAACTGCTGGACGAGGTGCGTTACGATTACCGACGCGTGCTGGTGGCGATCGAGGGCGTCTACAGCATGGACGGCGATTATCCCGAATTGCCGAAGTTCATCGAAGTCAAGAATCGGCACAAGGCGTTCCTGATGGTGGACGAAGCCCATTCGATTGGGACCATGGGGCGTCACGGCCGCGGGATGAGTGAACACTTCCATATTCACCCGAACGAAGTGGATATCTGGATGGGAACGCTCAGTAAGTCCTTTGGCAGCTGCGGCGGGTACATCGCCGGCTGTAAGGAACTGGTCGAATACCTGAAATACACGGCACCCGGTTTCGTCTATAGCGTTGGCATTCCCCCTTCCAACGCCGCCGCGTCGCTCGCCGCGGTTCGACTGCTGGAGGAAGAACCGCATCGCGTCGCCCGCGTGCAAGACAACTCAAGATTGTTCCTGCGATTGGCCAAGCGGCGCGGCTTGAATACGGGGATGAGCAACAACACGCCCGTGGTTCCCGTGATCACCGGTAACTCGCTGCACGCCTTAATGCTGTCCCGCAAGCTTTTTGAACGCGGGATCAATGTACAGCCCATTCTCTACCCGGCCGTGGAAGAAGCCGCCGCCCGGCTGCGATTCTTTATCACGTCCTTGCATACCGGCGAGCAGATACGTGCGACGGTCGATGCCGTGGCCGAGGAACTCATGCGGATCGATTCGAAATACGTCACGCTCCCCCCGGCGGGCGCTACCGTCGTCGATAGCCCGATCTCGAGCGATGCCGATTCCGTCGCCAAGTAAACCATGAAAGCCGTCGTTCTCAAGGAACTGAAGCAGCCGCTCGCTGTGGAATCGCGTCCGGACCTGGAACCTGGCAGCGGCGAGGTGGTCATCCAGCTGCAAGCCGCGGCGCTCAATCGTCGAGACTACTGGATCACGCAGGGACTCTATCCGGGCATCCAGACACCCATCATCCTCGGCTCCGACGGCGCCGGAACCGTCGTCCGCTGTGGTCCCGAAGTCGAATCGACGTGGCAGGGACGCGAGGTGATCATCAATCCCGGCTGGCACTGGGGTGATTGCGAGTCTTCGCAGAGCGATCAGTTTCGCATCCTGGGACTCCCCGACGATGGCACGTTTGCCGAACAGGTCAAGGTGCCGGCCGCCTGCCTGCATGCAAAACCGGGGCACTTGCCTTGGCCCGCCGCCGCGGCACTCCCCCTGGCGGGCGTTACCGCGTTCCGCGCCCTTTTCAGCCAGGGACGCTTGCAACCAGGCGAAAGCGTGTTGATCAACGGCGTTGGTGGCGGCGTGGCCGGCATGGCGTTGCTGTTCGCGATGGCCGCCAAGTCCCGCGTCTTCGTCACTTCGTCCTCCGACGACAAGCTTGCCCACGCCGTGAAGCTGGGTGCGTCGGCCGGCTTCAACTATCGCGCGGAGCAGTGGCATCGCGACGCCTTGCAGCAGCACGGGCCCATGGACGTGATCATCGATAGCGCTGGCGGCGACAGTTACGCGCGGCTGATCGAACTCGCCGCCCCCGGTGGACGGATTGTCAACTATGGTGCCACCAACGGACCTCCGCCCCAGCTGGATCTGTTCAAAGTGTTCTGGAAGCAGTTGCACCTGATCGGGTCGACCATGGGTTCGCCCGCCGATTTTGCGGCGATGTTAAAACTGGTTGACGAGCACCAGCTGCAGCCCATTGTCGACCACGTCTATCCGCTACAGGAAGCCAATCAAGCCCTGCAGTGCCTGAAAGACTCCACGCAATTTGGCAAAGTCGTCCTGTCCATGAGCTAAACGATTCTTTTTCGTTCTCTCACCTGTCGTTCATGACGCCGGAGACGCTAAACTGACGTGGGACAAGCACGAAGGACGTAGCCATGCGCAAGAAGGCTCCACTGGTCCGCGACTGCATGACACATTTGCCGGTTGAGGCGGAAAGCTGCCAGACTGTCGCCGACGCCAAAAACCTGATGACCGCCGGGAACATACGACACTTGCCCGTGATGAACGGTGCGCGCTTGCACGGCCTGATTTCAGAACGAGACTTGCTGACGGCGCGGCTTCGCCACGGCAAGGCCCTCGACAATAAACCGCTCGAAGAAATCTGCCAGTCCGACATCTTGACGGTCAGTCCCGTGGCCGACATCAGCGAGGTTGCTCGAAAAATGCTCGATCGGCAGGTCGATTGTGCTGTCGTTGTCGATGGCGGATTCGTCGTCGGCATGTTCACGACTACCGACGCCTTGCGACTTTTGCAGAGTCTGTTCACGCGCGGCTGACGCAGCCTGGTGTCGATTCTGCGATCCCGCAACCTCAGACGACTCAATCGCTGATCGGCAGGACGAGGACGGGCTTGGTACAGCCGCGCAACACTTTTTCGGCGGTGGAACCGAACAGGAATTCTTCAACTTTGCCGCGCCGCCCAATCTTACTCATCACAATCGCGTCGACGGCAAAATCGTCCGCCTTCCTCAAGATCTCCAAAAACGGTAACCCCTCAGAAACAACCGGGTCGACCTCAATACCTTCCGGACAAACGCTGGTATATTCGCGAAACTTCTCTTCGGCGCGCTGACGTGCCCGCGTGATGATGTCATCGTGACTACCCAAATCGTGAGCCTCGGCAAACGTCGGCAGGGCCGCGTCAATCACGTGCAACAGGATGATCACCGGCTTCTCGCCGGAAACCAAACCCACGGCCTGGGAAAACGCCACTTTCGAGTTCCCGGAAAAATCGACCGGGACGAGCAACACATTAAATTCTACCTTTTGACTCATGTTTAACCTCCTGATCGCCGTGGACGCACGCCGCTGGACGTCGTCTGGAGTTTATGCAAATCGTATGCCCGAAGACCCGGGTATTGGCCCGCGGTTTGCAACGGATCGCAAGCAATATCTCAAACCATTCGCCCTCGTCTTAACAGGAGGTTATCATGCCCGCGAAAGTCACGCTTGGAATTCTGGCACTCCTGCTGATCGCCAGCGCTTCCCCTGCCGAGGAGGAGCCGAGCGTCTGGATGAAGCACAAACTGAAGTACTCGCAAGAGATCCTCAGCGGCCTGGCTCAGGAAGATTATGCCGTAATCAAAAAAAATGCATTGGGGATGAAGAGTTTGAACTCGATCGAATTCTTTGTGCGTCAAAGGCCCGAAGGGTATCGTACGCAGCTGAAATCCTTTCAGTTTTCTGTCGAAAAACTCCTGCGTCATGCCGAAGACCGAAACCTGGACGGAGCCACCTTGGCCTTCACACAAATGACGATCAGTTGCGTCAATTGCCATAAAGAATTAAGGGAAGATTAGCAAACGGAGCATGAGCTATCGCGGACCTTGACGATGCCACGGGACTCCGATGGTTTGGCACGTCGCCGGGCAATGAGCTTGGCGCGCTACTGTGCGGTTGTGCACAGGCTGCGCGATCGTGATTCAAACAAACTCAGCAAATCCAAAATGCCGCAGTGATTTCTATCTGCGGCGCGATTCTTGCAGCTTATCTCTATTGGTGAAGGAGATAGCGTGTGGCAACAGGCCGTGCGCCGTCCTTCAGCCGACTGTACCTGCTATCAAGAATTTACCTGGAAGCGATTACGTTTCCAGTCTATTTGGGAAGAGAGGTAAGGCCATGAACGTTCAAGAATTCCTACGTGAAAAGCATGTGGAGTACCATCCGATCGTTCACGCGGAATCCCGTGGCGCGCAACATCTGGCCGAAGAGCTACATGTTCCCGGGCGCATCGTGGCGAAGACGGTGCTGCTGCGAGCCGACAGTGGATTCGCTTACATTGTCGCGGTCTTGCCGGCGACCAAGTCGATCGATTTCGAGAAACTCTCGAAGGCGATCGGCGGCAGCAAGCTGGAGTTGGCGACGGAAGTCGACATGAACGAGCACTGCCCCGATTGTGAAATGGGAACGTTACCGCCCTTTGGTTCTCAATATGCAATGCAGACTATTGTTGACGAAAGCCTCAAGCAGGATGTCGAAATCGTGTTTGAAGCGAACAGCCACCACGAGGCGATCCGGATGCGTTACGACGACTACCACCGCATCGAACGGCCTTTGGTAGCCAACTTCGCGACGGAAATGACCGAGTAGGTCCAGCGAGACCGAACTTGCGGGCCTGGTCGGGGACAGAAGTGGCCGCGGCCAGCCGCACAAGAACACCGGAAAGGACGGCAATGAACAACCAGAAAAGTGCCACTAGCGAATTCAAACCCAGCGATAGTCTGTTGGCAACACGGCAACTGGCGGGCTTGGCAATGCAAGGCCTGATCTCCCGCCATGGGATTCCGGAAGTCGAATCGGCCCGCGAGGAATTCGCGCTCTGGTCATACCGCATGGCCCAAGCGATGCTTGCCACCGAAAAGCAACTTCATATCACGTAGGCAATCGTCATCATTCGTCATGACTCCGTTCCGTGACCACAACTGAAGTCAGTTTGCCACGCTTGAATCCTCAGCGCACGCCGCAGGCGGAGCCGGCGGTGGCTTGAACTCGCGAGCCACGATCACTTGATTGCCGTCCTGACGAACCGTTTCCGGATTCGTGTTGTTGTAACGCAAGGCCGGCATGTCATCCCTGGCAACGACGAGCGTGTTGTTTTGGACGTCGATGTGGTGCGCTTGGTGAAAGCGGAGCGGCGAGCGGTCGATGCCGTAGATGACGTTGTCGGTAATGGTGATCTGGTCGCTCCCCTGATCCAGAAACATGCCGTTGGATTCCGCGCGCCCTGCGTTCAAGGGAATGTCGTGGATCTGATTGTGACTCAACACCGTTCCCGGCTGGCGTCCCAGCGTGTAAATGCCGCCGCCATCGCTCAGCCGTTGCATGACATGATGGATATGATTGTGGTGCACGCGGTTATTACCGGCCGGCGTCGGCGTTGGATTCCACATCCAGCCCAGCGATACGCCTGAATACGGGTGATCACGAATCTCGTTGTCCACGACTTCGGCCTGCTGAACCAGCCCCGCCCAGACCGCCACGGCACCATAGAATTGCTGGCCGCAGTGTGTAATGCAGTTGTGCTTCACGATGAGTCGGCTGGCAACCTGGTCTGGCGCGGTCTGCCACCAGGCACGCCCGTTGACACGACGCAACGTGTCTTCGCCCAGGTTGATGCCGTTGCCGGAAATGTCTTCCACTCGCGAATCCCGCAACTCGCAGTCGCGGGTCTGAGCACCGAATGCGATGCCCGAACAACCGATATGGGCAATCCGGCAATGAGTTAGCGAGCAGTTTTCGGCGCGTTCGAACGTGATTGCGGACTCCATCATCTTGCGCACGTTGTGCCGGTCCGAGTTGTCTCGCATTTCGTGAACGGTTGCCTGGCCGGACGAGTAGCCTCCGGCCGGCAGACTCCACGCGCAGTGCTCGAAAGCAAGGTTCGAGAAGTGGATGTTGCGGACCGGCTGTTCTTCCGTCCCGCGAACCAGCAACAGGCGCGTCAGCAGCGGTGCGACCACTTCGATGCTCTCGACCGTTTCGTCTTCGCGCGGCCAGTAGATCAGCGTTTCGGAGTGCTCGTCCAGATACCACTCCCCGGGACTGTCCCAACAGGCTCGATGTCCCTCGACGAAATAGCGAGGGTGCTTTTCGAAGTGATCGATCTTGTAGTGATCCGCTCGATTGCCGATGGGGTATTCAACGGTGAGTCGATTCATAGCATCGACGGATCGGATCGGCACGCGCGAAATCGACCAGTCGTGCAGGAACACCAGTTCGCCGCCAGACCGCAGCGCCGGCGGCAGGTCTCCGGGCTCAAACGTGAAGCCCGAGCGCTTGTCGGGAAACGATTCCACGATACGCAGGTAGCCGCTGTTGGGATGCCGCGCCCGCGGACGACGCTCGCCGTTCACAAACAATTCACGAAACTGCCATTTGCCGGACTCCCCGCGGGGGACGCGGACCGTGAACGTTCCGTCCTCGTTGACCCGCCAGCCCGTCAGAAGTCGGCCGCCCGAAAGGAGCGGCTTTGTTTCTGTGGCGCTGCGGAATAACACCGCCTTTCCTGGACCCGGCAGGTGGGAGGTTCCCAGAACCAGCGACTTCTTGAGCCGGTACGTACCGTCGTGAATGACCACGTGCATGTCGGTCGCGTTGCTCTCTTCGCCCAGTCGTGCGAGTTCCTCTACGGCACGCTCGACGGTGGCGAAGGGAGCTTCCGCTGTCCCCGTGGATTGGTCATCGCCAGTCAACGCGACATGAATCTCGCGCAGCGCCGCGGCTCCCTGCGTCGCCACCGCCAGGCAACAGGTCACGAGCAACATCCGACATGCCATCGTCGTTCTCCTCATTCGTGCTCCGAGTTGTGGTTCGTCGCCATACCATCATGGTAATTGGCGGCTGATGAACGTTGTAGGACCGTCGTCTCAACAGTGTCAGTTCGACAGCGCCAGGTTTTTCCAAAAAACGCAGGAAACACGAGCCCGATGCGTCCGCGAAGGAAAATTGCAACCCGTTTCCTTGCTGGCGCTTCGGGCTGGTGGGCCGCAAACGTGGCGCTGTCCAGTTAGGCTCTGTCTCCGTACCGGACAAAAAGGGTGGCTTCTATGAAAACTCGTTGCGAGTCAAGGGCTGTCGGTGGTTTCCA
>CALBSZ010000737.1 GCA_937967665.1 uncultured Planctomycetaceae bacterium | reverse complement strand
AACCACCAGTTTTCGCTCGTTTGCTCGACACCACCCTACAACTGTTCTTGGTTAGCCGCTAGCGCAGGATGGTGACTCGTGAACCGGTGGCGAGGATGCCGTAGATGTCGCGGGCGTCTTGGGGACTGAGACTGATGCAGCCGAAACTGCCGCTGCCGCCTGCTACCGAAGGGCTGCCGTGAATGGACAACTGGTTGCCGAGATCGAGCCAGGAGTCGCCGTAAGGGTTCTGCGGATGACCCGCCTGAAAGGTCCGGCCGTCACGTGCCTGGTACATTCGGCCCGGTGACTTTTGCTGCACCTGGAAATCGCCAGGTTGCGGCGCGGGTTCGTTCCCAACCGAAACGGGAAAACGCCCGGCATAGTATCGCTGCACAAATAAGGTCAGTTCCCCTTTACTGACATCCACCTCGGCTCGGAACGGTCCGCGCACCACCTTCAATTGCGTCCCCGGAGTCAACTGATTCGGATCCTGAACGCCGTTGATGTTCTGCAATAACATGGCCGGCACCTGATACTGTGACGCGATCTGCTCCAGCGTTTCACCGACTTGCACGGTATAAGGCCGTTCGAGCAAATGTTCATTGGAATAGATCACCTTGCCCGCCAGCGGGTCGAGCAGGTCGACCAGCTGCTGCTGTTCGCTCGAAGTCAGGTCGGGGTTGTTGTAGAACAGTGACAGCGTCAGCAAGGCACTGGCCCACTGCTGGTTGTCGATTTGACCGCGAGCGGAATTCATCATCTTTTCAAACGAGCTGACGACCGCGGGAACTTCGTCCGAAATGGTACTGCGGGAAGGCGCGTACACGCTTTCCTGCGCGGAACTTGTGCCTGACTCGCCGTTGTCGAGGGCGACAATGCCGTTTTCCGGCGAGGCTGGTTGGCTGTAGACGCTCGTCGCACTTCCATCGGAAAGGGGGTTCTCCACGGCCGCAGGAACGCTCGGCTGCACGTAGGTGGGCGACGGCGCGGCGGCGAGTGGATCGGCGTTGGGAAGCGGTGGGAACGCCGGCGAGGTCACGGGCGCGGGGGATTGCCGCGGCGCGGTCGCGTTCTCCGTCGTGTCCATGGCCAGGTCGACCGGATTCGATTGCGTCAGCGCGCGCAGGGTCTCGTCGTTGGCGGGCTGCGAGCCCTCTTCGATCTGCAGCGGTCCTAGATCGCCGCCAGCTTCCCAGGCCAGATTGTCCTGATCCACAAACGCGGGATCGGGATTATTCAATACCTGGTACACCCCGTAAAGAACGGCCAGCAACAGGATCACAACAACGGCGGTCTTGAGCGTTTCCACGATGGTCCTCCTTGACCGGAAACTGTGCGAATCGTCGGCGACGGGTAAGAATGGTTGCGAATGATAGGCCACTCGCTGGATTGCTACCAGACCAATTTCGCCGCTAGCTGCGTGTCGTTGTTCCGCGACTCCGTTCGCGGGATCCTGTGTGTTGTTCCGCGACTCCGTTCGCGGAATTCCGCGGGCGGAGCCACGGAACTACAGGAAAATTCGGTTCCGGCCGACCACAAGCTTGCTGTTCTTGACCGTTTTGCATGCACTTCATAGGATGCGCTTTCCCAGCTTCCTGAAATCCGTCCAGTAACCATTACGAAGGGACACCGACCCATGTTCCCGCGTTTACGCTCGCTGTTTTTCCTGATTCCGCTCACGCTGGCATTCCTGGCCGGTTGCAAATCCTCGGATCCCGAAGTTCCCCCGAAGCCGGGTGAGTCGTCAGGAGCAGGTACACAGGAAGAAGAAGTCCTGCTGCAGCCTTTCGACGCCCCGCCGTTAGAAGAACTGGAAGCCAAGGTGACATGGGAAGACCAACTGGTTGTCGACCCGATGGACCTGCTGCGTGAAAAGCAGGCGCAGACGGAGCCGTTGGTTACGGTGGAAGAGGCGTTGCAACTGCGTAATAACTCGATGGACGAGAACGCCAAGACCCTCAACGCGAGTAGGCGTGTGGCAGGTTCGGACGCGGAAGTGGAGTGGGACGCCACGATTGTGCGTCATCTGAGCGCCGATATCAAGAGTTCCAATCCGTTGATGATCAACTCCACGGCGGAATTCGACGTCCTTGGTTTGATTGGGTTCGAGATCTTCGGATTTGACTGGAACATGACCCCCTTGGCGACGTCCGATACGGTGAAGTCGTGGCAGACGAGTAAGGATCGGATGTACGACAAGGTCGTCTTGCGAGACGACCTGACCTGGTCGGACGGCACGCCCATTACGGCGCACGACGTGGTCTTTTCCTTCCAGACGATCATGAACCCCAAAGTCCCGGTCCCTGCGGTGCGGCAGGGAGCGGACAAGCTCCGCTGGATTGAAGCTTACGACGACTACACGCTGGTTTACTTTCATTCGGAACCGCTGGCCACCAACATGTGGAACCTGAACTTCCCGACGATCCCCAAGCACATTTACGAAGAGTCGATCAAGGAAGATGTCACCCTGCAGGACAGCGACTATCACGTGAAGATGGAAGACCATCCTGTTTGCGGCGGCCCTTATAAAATGGTCAAGCGCGAGCAGGGCCAGGAGATCGTCTGCGTCCGCCGCGACGAGTACTTCTTCAAGGACGGCCAGCCCATTCGGCCTCTGCACCACTTCAAGGAGGTCCGCTTCAAGATCATCAAGGATCCGAACACGTCCCTGCTGGCGCTCAAGGCCGGCGAGATCGAGGATTTGGAACTCACGGCCGAACAGTGGATCAAGGAAACCGACAAGAACGAGTTATACGAAAAGAACACGCGTGTGACGGCCACGGAGTGGATCGAGTTTCATTTTATCTGGAACTGCAAAACACCGTTTTTCTCCGACGTGCGGACGCGCAAGGCCATGTCGTACGCCTTCGATCACGACGAAATGTTGACGAATATTTTCTACGGCCTCTACGAACCGGCCAGCGGGCCGTGGCACAGCGAGCATTGGGTGGCCCCCAAGACACCGTTGCCGCCTTACAAACAGGATTTCGAAAAAGCCGAACAATTGCTGGATGAAGCAGGCTGGATCGATTCGGACGGTGATGGGATCCGGGACAAAGAGATTGGCGGCAAATCGGTAAAATTCGAATTCACGATCAACGTCGCCGAGTCGTCCGACAATGGCAAGAAGGCCTGCGAATTACTGAAGTCGTGCCTGGACCGGATCGGCGTCGTCTGCCATGTGCGGCCGTTGGAGTTCACGGTCTTGCAGGAGAAGGAATTCAATCACCAGTTCCACGCCGCCATGGGCGGCTGGGGTGCCGGCGCGGACCCGTACACGACTAAGAACATTTTTGGCACGGACGAGGACCGCAACTTTGGGTCGTATTCGAACCCGGAAGTCGATCGCCTTTTCGAGGCGGGCGAGAAGGAATTCGACCGTCAGAAGCGAGCGGAAATCTACAGCCGGATCCACACGATCCTGTACGAGGATCAGCCCTATACGTGGCTCTTCTACCGCAACGCTTTTTACGGGTACAACAAGGCCGTCCGCGGCTACAACTTCAGTCCGCGCGGGCCGTATCACTACAGTCCCGGCTTCAGTTCGATTTGGAAAGCGGTTTCCAATTGACGACGCGAATTCTCCGGCGCCGGTCCGGATGACTGGCCCCAAGATACAGGGCGCACGGAACGTGCCATGATTAGCTACTTGATCCGACGCTGCTTGATCGGTCTCATCACGCTGCTGTTGATTACGTTCGTCGTCTACAGCCTGATTCGCTTTATGCCGGGTTCGCCGATGACGAACGAAATGGCGATGCTCGATCCCAGCAAGTCGATCAGCAAGGAAGACTACGAGCGCCGCCTGAAAAGCTTCGGCCTGGACAAGCCGTGGTATGAGGCCTATTTCGTGTGGCTCGGTAACGTCACATTGAAGGGCGATCTGGGACGTTCAATCACGCAGCGCAAGCCGGTAGCCAGCTTGATCGGCGAACGGGCTGGCGCGACGCTGCTGCTGTCCGGATCTTCACTGCTGCTGACGTACCTGCTTTCGATTCCAATGGGTTTGTGGTTCACGGTGCGCAGCGGCAAGGCGGACGAGCGCACTCTGAGCACCGCGTTGTACACGCTCTATTCCCTGCCCTCTTTCGTCGCTGCGCTGTACCTGCAGATCCTGCTGGCCGTGAAACTCGGCTGGCTCCCCTTGATGGGCCTGAAGAGCGAAGGCTTCGAATCGTTTTCCATCTTTGGTAAGGCGCTGGATATTCTGCAGCACAGTTTGATGCCGATCATTTGCTTCACGTACGGCAGCCTGGCTTACTTTTCGCGATTCATCAAGTCCAACATGGATGAAGTGATTCGGCAGGACTACATCCGCACGGCGCGGGCCAAAGGGGTGTCGCCGGCCCGCGTGATCACGCATCACGCGTTCCGTAACACGATGATTCCGCTGGTCACGATGATTGGCCTGACGTTGCCGGGATTGTTGAGCGGCGCGATCATTCTGGAACAGATCTTCAACTGGCCCGGCATGGGGCAGCTGTTTTTTGCTTCGATCGGCGGCCGCGACTACGAAACCATCATGGGCTTGACGCTCATGTTTTCGGTGCTGACCTTGCTGGGCCAACTGCTGGCCGACGTGTTATACGCGTTCGCCGATCCGCGCGTTTCGTTTTCCTAGAAGCTTGTAGGATATGTTGTGAGCCAACCATCCGCTGAAACCAATTCGAAAAACACGGTTGCGGCGGGCTTTTGGAGCGAAGCCTGGAAACGCTTTCGCCGCCGCAAGCTGGCCATGGCGGCGCTGATCTACGTCGCCGCATTGAGTTGCGTTGCCCTTTTTGCGCCGGCCATCGCGGGTACCAAGCCGATTATCTGCAAGTACAAGGGCAGTATCTATTTTCCCGCCCTGGGTTATCTGCGCCGGCAGTGGGAGAACCCCATCTTCCTGGAGATTCGCAAAGAGTATTCCACGCGGATGAAGGAAGAGGACCCGGATAGCTGGGCTGTTTGGCCGCTGGTCTACCAGGACCCCTATCGCCGCGTGAAGGAAGGCGAATGGCCCGGTCAGCCAGGGAATCCCTCCGGCATCATGGGCGCGCCCAGCCGGCACAACTTATTCGGAACGGACCAGCAAGGCTACGATGTCTTTGCCCAGATGGTGCATGGCACCAAGACGGCCATGCTGGTCGGATTCGTCTCGATGGGAATCGCTTCGGTCCTGGGCATCAGCATCGGCGCCCTGGCGGGCTATTTCGGCGGCGTGATCGATATCGTCCTGAGCCGCCTGATCGAACTGGTGATGTGCATCCCGACCCTGGTGTTGATCCTGTCCGTCTTGGCCGTCGTCGAAGAACCGAACATCTGGCACATGATGGTGGTGATTGGGATCACCGGCTGGACGGGGCTGGCACGATTGACTCGCGGCGAATTCATGAAATTGAAAGAACTGGAGTACGTGACCGCCGCGCGGGCTCTGGGATTGAGCGGCACCCGGATCATGTTTCGCCATATCCTGCGCAACGCCTTGGCGCCGGTGCTGGTTCCGATCGCGTTCGGGATTGCCGGCGCCATTCTGATTGAGAGTGGTTTGAGTTTCCTGGGCGTGGGCGGCGAAGCGCCAAATCCCAGTTGGGGAAGTTTGCTCAGCGCCGCGCGAAACACCCTGGAAGAGACCTGGTGGCTGGTTGTCTTTCCCGGCACCGCCATCTTTTTGACTGTGCTGGCTTACAATCTGATCGGTGAAGGATTGCAGGAGGCCACCGACCCGCGACTCACGCAATCAGGACATTAGTGCATGGTGACTAATTCGAAAGCGCCAGCTTTGAGTCAATACGCGAAAATACAAGCACGCGGCGCGAGCAAGTGTGTTCGGTCTTCATGGACCCACTCGCTGGCGCTTCGAGCTTGTCTGACGAGACGGAACTTGGCGCTGTCGGACTAGGGAACCGGCTGCCAAGTTGAACGGAAAACGACGTTGATGACACTACTTCAAATCGAAAACCTGCGCACGTATTTCTATTCCGACGAAGGCGTAGTGAAGGCGGTCGATGACGTCACGCTGAGTATCGAGGAAGGCAAGACGTTGGGCGTCGTCGGCGAATCGGGGTCGGGAAAGTCGGTGACGTCGTTGACTGTCATGCAACTGCTGGCGTCGTCGGCGAGAATCGAATCCGGCTCCATTTCTTTCCTGGGAAAGGACCTGGTCCGACTGCCGGATCCGGAAATGCGGAAGATCCGCGGCCGCGATATCAGCATGATCTTTCAGGAACCCATGACGTCGCTGAATCCCGTATTCACGGTGGGCGACCAGGTCATGGAAGCGATCCTGCTGCACCAGAAGGTCAGCAAGGGACAGGCGCTGCGGAAGACGATTGAACTGTTTGACGAAGTGGGAATCCCGGAGCCCGCGCAGCGAGTCAAATCGTATCCGCATCAGCTGTCAGGGGGCCAGAAGCAACGCGTCATGATCGCCATGGCGCTCTCTTGCAACCCCA
>CALBSZ010000736.1 GCA_937967665.1 uncultured Planctomycetaceae bacterium | reverse complement strand
GCAAACCCCCCCACTGCCAAAAAACCGGCGGGGCCCGAACAAAAAAAAACGGAAAAAACGCAGGCCGCTCCCCCTGACACCGTCGTCCAAGACCCGCCAACGGTCAAACTGACCGCAGGCAGCGCCGAATCGATCTGGAAACAAGCACTTGGCATTATTGAAGATATGACCGCCGACTACGCCAAGTTCTACGACCGTGTAGCAATTCGTGCGCCAAACAGGCTAGTCGTTAGCTTCCGCGCCGAGTATACTCATCAGAAGGAGGCCTGCGAGCGTCCTGACCGCAAGGCGCGAATCGAAGAGACCTTGGGGCGGATTGCCGGCCGGCCGGTGGGAATCGACTTTGACGTGCTTCCCGCGGAGCCGGCTGCGGAACGCCCGCGACCGACTCCCCAAAACCGCGTACAGCGGCTGCGGGAAAAGGAAAAGAACCCCATCGTGCGGCAGGCGATGGAACTGTTCGAGGCCGAAATCCTGCGCGTGGATGAGCCGCGAAGCTGACGAATCAACTGGAAACGAAAGAAAGCAGCAGCAATGTTCAAGGGACTCGGTGACCTGACTTCCATGATCCGCCAGGCCCAGCAGATGGGCGGCAAGCTGGAAGAAGTCAGTAGACGCCTGAAAAGCAAGCGGGCGACCGCCAGCGCGGGCGCGGGGATGGTCGAAGTGGAAGTAAATGGACTGGGAGAAGTTTTGAGCGTCAAGATCGATCCCGCGTTGACAGACCGCGAAATGCTCGAAGACCTGCTCCCCGCGGCCGTCAACCTGGCCGTGCAGAAGTCAAAAGAACTGCACCAGCAAGAGATGCAGGCTATTGCCGAGGACATGAACATGCCTGGACTCAGCGAAGCGATGGCCAAGTTTACAGGGGACCCGGAATCGTAACCCGATCGTCGGTAGCAGTTGCTGGCCCGTGTCGGAGACTCGGACCCGTAATCGGAAGGAACAATGGCGCAGATAACGGAGTCCGTAGCCACCCTGATTAACGAACTTGCCAATTTACCTGGAATTGGACGCAAGTCGGCAGAGCGACTGGCTTACCACATTTTACGAGTCCACGAGTCGGAAGCGATGAAGCTGGCGGACGCGATTCGGGATGTGCGCCAGAAAGTGAAATACTGCCAGGTTTGTTACAACTTGTCGGAGCAGGAGCGTTGCCCCATCTGCCGGGATGTGCGGCGCGACAAAAAGAAATTGTGCATTGTCGAGCAGCCGCGCGACCTGATGTCGCTGGAACAAGCGGCAGTGTATGACGGACTGTACCATGTACTGCTTGGCCGGATTGCGCCGCTGGAAGGCATTGGCCCCGACCAGCTGACGATTGCAGAACTGGTCAATCGGGTTGCGACGGGTGAATTTGAAGAGATCATCATGGCCACCAACCCCAACGTGGAAGGAGATGGGACGGCGCTGCACATATCCAACTTATTATCCGAGTTTCCGGTACAGATCACACGACTGGCACGCGGAATTACCTCGGGCAGCATCCTGGAATACACCAACAAGGAGATCCTTTCCGACGCCCTAAGCGGTCGACAGAAGTTTTGACGATAAAACCACTTTTGAATTTTTCGAAGCCCGCGTCCCCACGACGAATCGAATGATAGATTTACATAGGCCGATTTTCTGAGAGCACGGCGCTGTCGGACTCCCCGAATTAACAGGCACCACGAAACTTAACAGGCACCACGAAACGACTCGCAACGGATATCATGGAGAGTCGCGTTAACCGCAACCAAGGAACTGAGGTCAGCAGCCGATGCGGCTATCTCTAGGCATTGATCAACGGCAGATCCAAACCCAAAAACTGGCTCCTCGCATGATCCAGTCGATGGAGATCCTGCAGCTGCCCATCATGGCGTTGCAGGAACGCATCGAACAGGAGATGAACGAGAACCCGGTTCTGGAGCAGCAGGAAACCGATCCGACGGCTCCGGACGAGCCGCAGGAGCACGACAATCCCGACGCGCCGGCCGAGACGGAACGGGAACTGGTCGTTGATGACAAGACCGACAACGCCGACGACTTCGAGCGTCTGTTGGAACTCGACCGCGACGTGCCGGATTATTTTGACGAGAACCCGCGGCGTTCGGCGGGACGACTCGACGAGGAAGGGGATCGTAAGCACGATGCGATGTCGAATGCCGTGTCGCGGCCGCAATCCTTGCACGACCACTTGATCGAGCAGTTGGGCGAATTCGACCTCGAACGGGATATTTATGAAATCGCCATCCGCATCATTTCGAGCCTGGACGCCAAGGACGGCGGTTATTTCCGCGCCAGCCTGTCGGACCTGCTCCCACCGGACGCGGACGAAGAGATGGAAGCCAAGGCGCTCGAAGCCCTGGAACTGGTCCAAAGCCTGGACCCGGCCGGTGTGGCCGCTCGGGATCTGCGCGAGTGCCTGTTGCTGCAACTCACGCCAGACATGTACATGTACGACGAAGTGAAGACGCTGGTTTCCGGGCACCTGGAAGACCTGCGCGACAACCGCATGCCCAATATCGAACGCAAGACGGGTTACTCGGTGGAACGCATCCAGGAAGCCTGGGAGCAACTGCGCAAACTGAATCCCAAGCCGGCTTCGGGATATGCGGAAACGTACGTGCCGAATGTCACTCCCGATGTGTTCGTCGAACGCGCCGATGACGGCACGTACAAGATCGTCATGGACGACGCCCGGACACCCCGGCTGCATATCAGCGAATATTATCGGCGGCGCCTGGCAAACGGCACGGCAACGCCGGAAGAAAAGGAGTTCATCAAACGGAAAGTCAATTCGGCGCAATGGCTGATCGAATCGATTGAACAACGCCGCAACACGCTGATGCGCGTCGCCCAGGCCATTGTTGACCACCAGACGATGTTCCTGGACGAAGGGCCGGAATATATCGAACCGCTGAAGATGCAACAGATCGCGGACAAGGTTGGCGTGCATGTGACCACGGTCAGCCGCGCCGTGGACGACAAGTACATCCAGACGCCGCGCGGGATCGAACCGCTGAAACGGTTTTTCGTCGGCGGCACGCGGACCGACGACGGCGAAGACGTCGCCTGGGACAAGATCCGGATCAAGTTGCAGGAAATTGTCGACAAGGAAGACAAGCAACATCCCTATTCCGACGATGAATTGGTCAAGCGGCTGAAGGCGCACGGGCTGAATGTGGCGCGGCGCACCGTGACCAAATATCGCCAGAAAATGGGCATTCCCAGCTCGCGGCAACGCCGCGACTGGAGCAAACGCTAGACTCCGTCTCAACACCGGAGATAGGGCTTATGTGGAACAGCGAAGCGACTCCACAGAACCCTGGATTCTGAGGGCTCGCTGCGTTCGACCCCAGCCACCCAGTAGACTCTGAATCACGGCCTGAGTAAGCGTGGCTGTGGTGAAGCGAAGCGACCCCACAGTGCTGCGGATCCTGGGGGCTCGCTGCGCTCGACCCCAGCCACCCAGCCGAATAACGTCGCTGGAGCGATGGTACTCCTTCAAGACGCCCGCGGCGATTTCCTGCAGTGCTGCCTGGCAGGTATAATGGAACCGTATCGCGATTCCATTCTTTAGCCCTCTCAAGAATGGCCTTCGTCATTTTCCCCTTGTGTGCCAGCCATTTCACCCATGCCCTCCGCCGCTCGCCTTGCCGATCTGAAGAAGGATTATGTCCTCAAGGGCGAAACGGTGCACGCGCTGCGCGGCGTGTCGTTTGACGTTCCCGAGGGGGATTTTGTGGCGATCATGGGCCCTTCGGGTTCGGGCAAGAGTACCATGCTCAACCTGCTGGGCTGCTTGGATCGTCCGACGAGCGGTCAACTTCTGCTGGGGGACCAGGACGTGTCCACACTGAACGATGACGAACTGTCCGAGGTGCGTGCGGGAAAGATCGGTTTCGTTTTCCAATCCTACAACCTGATCCAGCAGTTGACGGTCGTGGAAAACATCGAAGTCCCGCTCTACTACCAGGGCCGCCTGGGCCGCGCCAATCGGAATCGCTGTCTTGAATTAGCCGCCATGGTCGGGCTTTCGGATCGCCTGAATCATCGCCCGGCGCAACTTTCCGGCGGCCAGCAACAACGCGTGGCAATCGCCCGCAGCCTGGTTAACGACCCGTATTTTATCCTGGCGGATGAACCGACCGGCAATTTGGATTCCGTCACCACTGAAGATATTCTCAGCCTGTTCGACTCGCTGAACCGTGACGGGAAGACGATTATTTTGGTAACCCATGAAGACGAAGTGGCCGCGCGCGCGAAGCGCATCATTCGACTGCGTGACGGCCAGTTACGCTCGGACACCCGCAATCCGGCAAAGGTCTGACTCGACATGCCCTGGATAAGTACATTCCTGCGAACCTGGCAGCTCGGCGTCAAGAGCCTGCTGCTGCACCCGATGCGGTCCATGCTGACCGTTCTGGGTATCTTTATCGGCGTGGCCAGCGTCATCTGGCTGGTCGCGATCGGCGAGGGGATCAGCCGGGAAGCGCAGAAACAGATCGAAGGACTGGGCGCGGACAATATCATCGTCCGCAGTATCAAACCACCCGCCGAAGCCACCGCCAACGTCCGGGGAATGCTTCCTTACGGACTGACGCGTTCGGACTACGATCGCCTGGTCGCCACCATCCCCACTCTGGAAAGCGCCTTGCCGATTAGGGAAATCCGCCGGCAGTTCGCCTACGGCGAGCGGCTGGTCGACGGCCGCTTCGTGGGCTGTACCCCCGAGTACGCCGATGTAACGCGGCTGGTCGTGGATCGCGGACGCTTCTTGACCGATACCGATATTGCGGAGAGCAAGAATCACTGCGTGCTGGCAGCGCGCGTCGCCCAACGGCTGTTTCCCTACAAAGATCCGATCGGCCGACGGATTCACCTGATTGAACACAACGACTATTACATCGTTGTCGGCGTGTTGAAACATCGCAGCGCCACGGGCGCCATTGGCGGCTCGTTCTCCGGGCAGGATTTTTCTAACGACGTCTACGCGCCGATCTCGACGATTCAAGACCGCATTGGCGATCAAGTCATGATTCGCCGCAGCGGTTCGTTCCAGGGCGAAATTGTCGAACTCAGTCAGATCACGCTGCGCGTCAACAGCGTGGAAAACGTTGTAGCCACCGCCAAGCTCGTCGAAGAAACCCTGTTGAATCACGAACGCATGAACGATGTCGCTACCATCGTTCCCCTGGAACTGTTGGAACAGGCCCGCACGACGCGTCTGATGTTCATGCTGTTCATGGGCCTGATCGCGGCCATTTCGCTGCTGGTCGGCGGAATCGGGATCATGAACATTATGCTGGCGACCGTCACGGAACGGACGCGTGAAATCGGCGTTCGCCGCGCGCTGGGCGCCAAGCAGCGCGACATCATCTGGCAGTTCCTGGTCGAAACAATCGCGCTCTCGGTTGTGGGCGGCGCCACGGGCATCCTGGGCGGCCTGTTGTGCCCGCCGGTCATCCGCTTTCTGCGCTACCTGGTGAAACGATACGCCCCCGACTTCATGGCCACCCTGCCCGATGTGGTCAGCACGGTCGTGCCGGTGATCGTACCGGTTTCGATACCGGTGGCGTTCGGCGTGTCGGTCGTGGTCGGCGTCGTTTTCGGTATCTACCCGGCCATGCGCGCCGCCGAACTCGATCCCATCGAAGCGCTGCGGCACGAATAGAGCGTATCTAACGGAATCGCGGCAAACCGGCTTGCTGCCGCTGCTGGTTGATCCGCAAGATCGCGCGTGGTTCGATCTTGAAGAATTTGACCAGTTGCGACGTCGTCACCGCTAACGCGGCCGCGGTCTCCTTGAGGTCCCAGTCACAGTGCTGCAGGACGTCCAAGGCTTCGGCCAGCAAGGCCGGGAAGTCGTCGTGCGTCTCGCTCACGGCAATCCGGGACGAGCGACAGCGTGACTGCCACAAAACGCTCGGCACGCGCGACTCCCCCGGCGGCGTTCGTACTTGCAGAGCCAGGTTCACACGCAGGCGGCGCAGCGCGACAACCTGATTCTGCGTTTGACTCCGCCGCTCACTGGCCTCGCCCTTGACCGCCGTCGGCCGGTGCACGAGGACCACCGCCGTTTCGACCTTGTTGCGATGCTGGCCGCCGGGGCCGCTCCGCCGCTCGCGCCGTGTCTCGCATTGTTCGAGCAGTTCCTCAAGCGGCAGGGTCGCGGGATGCCGTGGCGCGGCGGCATTCATGCCAGACTCCAGGGTTGCCGGTAGGGCATGCGCGACAACCGTTCGTTGGCCGCCGGGTCGTCGACAACCCGTTCGCGCTGGGCGTCCCACTGCAGGGCTCGTTGCAGTTCGTGCGAAACATATGCCAGGTGGCCTGGAGTAATGGAGCGGTGCGCGGTTTCGGCCGGAGCGATGCACGGCCGGCGCGACTTGACGCAGTCCAGGAAGTCGCGGCCGTGGAAGGTGGCCGGGTAGCC
>CALBSZ010000735.1 GCA_937967665.1 uncultured Planctomycetaceae bacterium | reverse complement strand
GCGCGAATCTCCGCGCCGGTCCAGGATTGATCATCCGGAAGACGCTGATCGCTCTCGATGCAGAACAAGTCGAGATACATACGCCAGATGCTTTGCTTCTGTTCCTTGCTGGGTAAGTCGAGAAAGAACAAACCGTCAAAGCGTTCCGCGCGACAGAACTCGGGTGGCAGTTTCGTCACGTCGTTCGCCGTGCAAACGACGAACACATCCGACTCATGATCGTTGAGCCACGAGAGCAACGAACCGAACATCCGCGCCGAAACGCCGCTATCGGTTTGGCCAGAGCCAGCCACGCCGCTGAGTGCCTTTTCGACTTCGTCAACGAAGAGCACGGCCGGTTGCATGGCATCGACGATGCGCAGCGCCCGTCGCGTGCGTTCCTCGGTTTGACCAACAAGCGAACCCATCAAGGCGCCGACATCGAGCGTCAGCGTCGGCCTGCCAGTCTCATTGCCGAGCGCTTTGCAAAACGCGCTCTTTCCTGTGCCCGGCACGCCCAGTAGCAACACGCCTCGCGGCTTGAGTGTCCGTGTGCTGCCCTGGTGTGGTCGCATCGCGCGCAGGCAAAACGCCTTCAACGATTCGAGTCCACCAAGATCAGAGAATGATTCGCTTCCGCGGTGCAAGGAGAGCAGACCGCTTTTGGTCAACGTCTGCGACTTGAGTTCCCAGATCGATGACGGTTCGACGCGTCCATGCCGTACCAGCGAAAGACTGAAAGCTCCTTCGGATTCGTAGCGCGTGAGTCCGCAAGCCGCGTCGAGCACCCGCTCCAAGTCCGCTCCGTCGGGCAATTCGCCTTCCTCGGTGGCCACGCCGCGGGCGATCTCTTCGATTTGATCGCGATCGGGCATCTCGTGTTCGATGCAGACGATCAGTTTTTCTAACTCCGTCGGAATCTGTACCACTGGGGACAGAATCACGACGAAGGTGCGGTTGTTCTTGCCCTGCACGATCTGACGGGATACGGCCTGGACGACCTCGGCCGAATTGAGAAACCGATGAAAGTTGACGAGCACCAACAGAGACGGAGTTTCGTCATCCGCCATCGCACTCAATGCTCGGACTGCGGCCAGCGGATCGGATCCCGCCATATCAGTTGTGTCGCTGTCCGTACCGCCCGACAGCCGGAGTCCCAGGTCGATATCCCAGGTTGCCATCTTCCAGCCTTCGCCGTGGCACAGCCGCGCGATTTCCAGCAACGCGTCTTCGTGTTCGAAACTCTGAATCCAAATGCCGGCGAAGCAGGCCCGTACATTTTCCGCGAGGCGCGCTGCGGGCGTCGTAGTTTATTCCTTGTGACAATGTGGTGTGGGGATGGTGACCGTTTGAGTTGCGATCACCGAGATTCAGCCAAGCCGCCGATTGCCTTCAGCCACGAGGTGACTTCCCCGTTGGGATCGCGCTCGCGCAGCAGATCGACCGTCATGTGGTCAGCGACCTTTGTATTGAGCCAGCGTTTGGCTCGATGGGTCAGGCGGTTGCGGGCGCGGCGGGTGAGAAGCTCCCAGGGTGTTTCGACGGGGCTGCGCTGATGGAGTTGCTTCGCAACCATCTCGGCCGCGGGGTCGAAGTCGTCAAAGTCGACTTCGATTTCACCAGCCGTGTGAATCGCCTCGGGATGTAGATAGTTTTCCAGGCTGCGTTTGCCGGTCAGGACTGCCTGACAATTTGGGCGGCGATTGATCACTTCCGCAGCCTCGCGCCGATGATCGGTCTCCGGCGGTAGCTCGTGGTCGTACAGGTGGAATTCCGGCTTGCCCAGAGGGGCGAGCCGATGCATCCAGGCGCGCACATGCCCGCCGCCAAAAGGTACGAAGATGAGCGTACCTTGTTGTTCCATATCGGCCAGATGCGGCAGAGACGAGTCGTGGGCGTGAAGCAGACGTGAAATGCGTCGCAGAAACTCAATGTCGTTGGTGCCTTCGACAACAAGCAGGATTCGCACGAGATCGGTTGCCGTTGCCTGTCCGGTCGGCACGGAAGAATTAGGTTGTTTTGTGAGTGTCATGTCTCCTGTTCCAAGTGATTGTGTTGATGGGTGCGAGCGTCGTGGAACTCGGCCGTCAGAGTTTCCGTTGTCGCTTTGCCAAGTGCCGATTCCAGAAAGCGACTCGCCTCGCGACATTCGCTGCCGGCAAAGCCCTTGGTTTCGACACGGGATTCGCCGGTGGGCGAGATGATGATTTCAATCGTGCGGCTCATGCGTTACCTCCAACGTGAACGGTCAGCTTGATCGAGCCGTTGGCCAGCGGCTGTTCGGTCACCGTGTGTCCGTTGCGGCGGGCTTCGAGTTTCGCTCGTTCACAGGCGTAGGCCTGCATCAGCCGGTCTAACTCGCGCTGTTCGCCCCACCGGCCTTCGAAATTGTCGAATTGAATGCGGCCACTTTCCGTATCGCAGACAACCGGATAGCGCCAGCCGGAAAGCCGCACGCAATGGCCGGTGGCCTCGCCACTGAAAAGCTGCGCGGTCCCGTGCGTCGGTAGTGACAGCCGGAGACGGCGACAGGCCGAATCGAGTGCGGCCGCGTCCCGAATCTCGGCCTGGACGGAAACGATGTGCGACATATGAATGCCTCCCATGTCAATGTGTAGTGGTTTAGTCAGGTCGAACGATCGACATGATCTGAATCGTCCGGCGAACGCGAAACGTCACGCTCCGCACGCAGGCCAATGGCGCGGACGCCGTCGGTACGCGGCAGCAGTAACGGCCGGTCAGCAACGAGGTCTTCGAGCAAAACTTCGGCGACCGCTTGATCGTCTGCGGGTTCGACGCGACACGTGAGCAGATACCAGCACAGAACCAGCGGTAATAGGCAGGCCAACAGCAAGCCGACGTTGGTGATCGCCGCCGCGACGATCGGGTCCAGGCGACGTTTGGCGGCCAGTTCACGGCGCTCGCCTTCCAGCACATCGCGTTGCCTCCCGACTTCGTTGCGTTCGGCTTGGACTTCGCGCTGCAGAGTAACCATTTCCTGCCGCGCTTGGGCATCGGCTTCGACCAGTCGCCGCGAACCTTCGGCAACTTCGCGCTGAAGCTCGGTGACCTGGCGACTCTGCTCTGCCTGCCGCTCCAGATGCCGTTCAGCCATTTCAGCCAGACGTTTGTTTTCGTCTTCATCACACCCGATCGCCGTCAACATCAGCGCTGCGACGATCGGCATGTGGATCAGTTTGTGTGTTTGCATACGACCTCCAACGGTTGATGAGACGTCTGAGAATGTCCTGCAAGGCGAGTCGCAAGCGGCGTTCTTTGATGAGCGCCACGACGGCCAGCAGCAGGGCCACGGAAACAAATGCGAGGACTACGTTCGTCAATGGGTTCTCCTTTTTTCGTTCAAAGTGGATAAACAAAGCGACGGCCAAAGCTAAGCGGCCCCTTCGTTTCTACTTGGCGCGTTTTTCGTTCGGATTTAGCACTGGTGATTCGTCGATAGGGGCTTCGGTCATCACCAACCGCTGGTTGTGGTGATGCTGGCGAACCACGAGAAACGCCAGGTCGTCGATAAGTCGCTCTCGTTCCGCATGGCGGTCGGCCGCGCAACTGGCGACCGCGGTGGGCGACGCAGATTCGTTCGATGCTGAATCCGGCATGGATGTCTCTCCTGATGTCGATTGGTGAAACTCGCGACGATTGCCGCGCGCATAAAAAATGCCCCGTCACAGAGACGGGGCGGGTGAGAGGTCAAAACAGATTTCGGTCTACGCCGACTTGCGCTCGTTACCGTTGTTGTACGGGCGCTTCGGCACAGGCTTGCCGATCATTTCGTAGTACCGGCGGTAGATCTGCCAGACGACGCCGGAATTGATGTTGTAGCCTTCGGCTTGCAACACCTTCGCCGCGCTGCGGTAACTGTGGCCCTCCATGTCGATCAGATGGTGGACGCGAGGGGCAAGACGATCTCGCAGAGGCGGTTCACGCAGCCAGACCGACACTTCGGTCGGCGGCTCGGCCGACTCCACATTCGACTGTCCGGTCGCATCACGCACGGCGCCGATCAAGTAGGGGTGGAAGACCCCGCGGACGTTGGTCCGCTTGCGACCGGCACGACGTTCGACGTGAACCCAGACGCGGCCGCCGACCAACGCCCGGAACACTGCGACGGCTTTGTAGACCGCTTCGGGGCCGAGCTTTCCAGCGGCGGCGTTCTCCAGCAGCGTGGTGAACTCGGCCAGGGTTTGGCGCACGATCTCAGGCGTGACAGTGGCCGTCGTGTTGGCCAGCGCCTGCTGCAGGCGGCTGAGTTCATGCCGGGCCGTGGAGCGTTCCGTCTGCGCGGCCCGCACCTTGGCCATCACTTCCTTGCGGTCGTCGTCGTTGCCCTGTCCGGCCAACTCGTACAGATCGCTGATCTTGTTGGACAACGCGGCGACCTTACGCTCCAGCTGGGAGATCTCGCCGCGCAACTGATCGTCGCCACGGGTGTCGATCTCCTGAACGCGGCAAATCGTCCGTTCGATCAACTCGGCGTCCTGCTGGATCAGTTCGCAAAGCTTCTCGCAGACGGCACGAACGGCTTCTTCACGGCGCACGGCCGAATTACAGGGACAGAGATCGCCGTTTTTGCAATGCATGCCCTTGTTGCCAGCGCCGGTCTGGTGAAAACGCTCTTCGCAGCGGGCGCAGTAGAACAATTCGACAACCAGGTCCCACAGGTGCGGAACCTTGTCCTTTTTGGGACCACGCGGCCCCTGCTTCAGTTTGGCCAGCTGTCGTTGGACGGCGAAGAACAACTCGTCATCGACAATGCGAAGCTCCTCGCAGAGAAACTTCTCCACCTCACTGTCGGGTTGTTCAATCTGCCGCGAGTAGTCCCGCTTGGTCGAAAACTCATTCCGTTTGCGGCCGAACTCCCAGCGACCCGTGTACGCAATCCGCGAGAGCATGCGCCGGTAGGCGTTGTAGGTCATGTAGCCTTTGGTCGAGCGCGGATCAGCCGGGCCGCCATCGGCGACCCACTTCCGCCAACCCTGCTTGATCGGCATGCCGTCGCGGATCAGTTCGTAGTGCTCCACGATCATTTCAGCCACATCCGGTCCGTCGTCCGAGTCTTCAGTACTCGACTTTTCCGACTCTTCGGGAGACTTCCGATCGACTTCCGGCACGGTGCGTGTCAGTCCGCGATTGGTCACCGGGGCGTCCGGCAGTTCCTTGCGACGGTAACCGACGGGCAGGGCGCCGACCGTGTAGCCGCGCGCGAACAAACCCTTCAAGCCGGCGCGAACGTGGTCGGCCGTGGCTTCGATCACCATGTCGTCCACGATCCCGTGGACCTGGAACAGCATCCGCCAAGCCTTCGTGTCGGCCGTGTCGATCCCCTGGGTGACCGAGATCGCTCGCAAGCCTTCCTCGACCACTTCCTGCTGGATCAACTGGTAGCCTTTGAAGGCCTGACGATACAAACGCGAAGCCTTGAAAACCAGCAGCACGGTCGCGTACCGATTCTTGAGAATCAACAGCATGCGGTCCAGACCTTCGCGCCGAGCCCGGTAGCCGCGTTGCGCTTCATCGACGCACACGAACTCCGGAGGACAGTAAATGCCCTTGGTGGCCGCGTGCTGGACGCTGGTTCGCACCTGGTCGGGCGTGCTGTGCTGCCGCTTCGAGCTGAAGCGACTGTAAATGGTGCCGATATCGAGCCCTTGTTCCAACGCCCAGGCGATCCGTTCGTCAAGCGGAGCCGCGGCATTAAAACCGGAGAGGTCGATGTCGGTCTTCTCGGCGGCCTCTTGCCACCACTCGTGAACTTCGCGGGCAAGTTCTTGACTGGCAGCGCCCGCATCAGGAAGTTGAAAAGCCATGATTAGGCCCTCCATTAGTTGTGCTGAGCGATAGCGCCGCTTCCCGGCGGCGTAACCATAAGGCAACCGCGCCTCAAGGTCGCATCAGCGTTTACGAAACGCGGGCAACAATACGGATCGCCGATCACACTGCGGTCACAGCGTGTGATTTCTGAAAGGATGGCGGTGACCATGTAGAAAGGTCTGTGCAGGCGAGAGAGAAAGAAGGCGCAGGAGTCGCGCTGGAACGACAGCATTGGGCGCGACGAAATGATTGGTGCGCTACTATTGCGCACTGATGCGTTGCTGGATCTGACTCCGCAGCCGGTTCAATTCCTCGACGGCAGCGTCGATCGCGGGGAGTACATTCGCAGCATCGTCGGTATCGGTGGACGCAACTTCGTCCAAGAACATGTCAACCTGTTGACAGACGTCACGCAGCCATTCGGCGATGTTGACGCGCTCGTGCTTGTTGGTCGACTTGCGGCGTTTCTTCTTCGGACCAGACTTCCGACTTTTCCGTTTTCGCTTCCGATAGGCCTCTTGAACAGACAGCCCGTCGACGGAATTCTCAGTGTCGAAAGATCGGTTCTTCCCCTCTTTTCGTGGGTCACTGGGGGAGGGATTCGGGGAGGAGTT
>CALBSZ010000734.1 GCA_937967665.1 uncultured Planctomycetaceae bacterium | reverse complement strand
GATTGGTGGGCCAGCGCAAACGAATCACGCTCGTTTTCACACGCTGTCTGATTACGAGAGTTGTTTGCGAATGCAGAACCACCAGTTTTCGCTCGTTTGCTCGACACCCTACAACTTCACCGTCAGTCCCTGCGATAGGACAAGCACTCCGGCGAACTTCAGAACGTGCTCGTGATCAAGTCGAGCAATGCATCGAGGCGGTCCGGTTGTTCGTCGTCTCCGGCTATCTCATTGACCCAGGATTCGACGGCCAGGTCGACCGTTCGTGTCTTCGCGCCGTCCGCGGTCCGTTCGACAGTCGTTTGCTGGGCACGCCGGGTAATGTCCGCGGCGGATTCGTCGGACGGTTCGCGCAGCAAAACGATTCCAGCCAGCGGCGGAGCCGGTGGCGTCGGGCCGGGGACCGTAATCAGCGCCAGGCTGTTGGTGATGTTCGTGGTCCGATCGCGAGCGATGGCCAGGTCGGCGCCGTCCACCAGGTGGTCCCGGTTGTAGTCGAAGTTATCTTCAACGTCGGTGTTGGAACTGGGATGATCGCGTGGTCCGGCGAAGTCCGCGGCGTTGACAAACGAGTGGACGCCGGGCGCGTCTCCCGATTCGCCGATCGCGTTGCCGAAGTAAAAGACATCGGCCATGGGCAAGCCGGTCTTCGCGGTCGGACGGACCGTGACCTGCAGCCACTGATTCTGGATGGCGTTGTCGTCCCAAATCAGCGCG
Source organism: uncultured Planctomycetaceae bacterium (assembly GCA_937967665.1). Taxonomy (GTDB): domain Bacteria; phylum Planctomycetota; class Planctomycetia; order Pirellulales; family Pirellulaceae; genus CALBSZ01. The sequence goes on along the minus strand of CALBSZ010000734.1, from coordinate 3,310 downwards.
ATGCGATCGGCGCCGTCCGCCCCGCCTCCGTCCACACCCTCGACAATTCGCGGAGCGGGGGCGTTCGTCCACTCTGCCGGATTACTATCGTTGCCCACCTTAAAGACGAAGTCGGCGGTTGTCAGGCCGTCGGGATTGGCCAGATTGTCGACGTCGATGATGACGCCGTTAATGCCCTTGCTGTAGCTGCTGTAGTGATTGAACGAAGCGGACATGCCCGGGCGGAGGGCGTCGATGTCGGTGGCAATCGCACTATCGTCCTGCGCATCGTCGTCGGGAGTGAAACCGTCATGGAACGAGTTGTTATAGAACAAGCGTCTGTCCGCCACCGCGGCATCGCCTGAAATTCCGATGTACTGCACGGTCAACTGCGGCGGATCGCTGGCGTTCTCGCGCGTGTGAAAGACCTTCACCGTCGACGGGGTCGTTTCATCTCCAATCAGGACCCAGCCGAAACTCGCTGCGGGATCGCTGATCCAGTTCTGAACGTCTGTCACCATGCTTGGGGTTGACCAGCTGTAGGACTGCCCATCTGCCCCGATCGCCTCGGTCGCGGAAGGAGCTACCGCAAAGTCGCCCCCCGCCGATGACCAGAAATCCGTATTGTGTTTCGTATGAATCCAGGTCGCGTCGTTTGCTTCCGCCGGGGCACCCTTGCCGTTTTCCGGCGGCGAAAACGGAATGTCCTCATTCCTTGAGGCACCTTCACCCCAGTCCTGCTCCGCCGCATGCAGGCTGATGTCGCGATCCGTCGGAGTTCGCGTCAAAGTCATGAACATTTCGAGCGACGAAGACAACGCAATGGACCCGGTCGGGATCTCGCTACTCAGGTCAAACGCAATGAGTCCACGCCGAATGAGCGAACCGCCTGTAGCACCGATTCTGCCAACATGCATGAAACCACCTGAACCGTTGCTCAAAGCCCCGGTCCCACTTTCATAGAGTGTATTATCTTTCGAAGGGGTAAACACGGACGTGGTCACATCGCCCGTGGGGTCGAATTCCATCGCGCCGATGTCGGCAACGGCGTTGGAGTCGTCATTGCCGTCGATGGGCCGCGCGAGAGAACGCTGATCATGATCCTCGGCAGTGGCATTGTCGGCCGCATCGATCGCCGGACTGCCGGGGAGCGGCAGATGAGACACCGTGACTGCTCCCGGGTATAGCCTGAGCGGGCCGAGTACCGGGTCGACACCGGTAACATTGCCCGTGGTCGTACCGTTGATGGTGACGTCAGCCGGATCCTCGATCAGGTTGTGCCCTTGGCTGCTGAGCGTTCCGTGGGCGTCGGGGCCGGCGGGCGATTCGTTGTCCCCGACGATCGAATTCCGCAAATTCACCGTCCCGCCGTCCACGTAGATACCGCCGCCCGACAGGAACGCCTCGTTCGCGGCCACGGTAGTGTTGTTCATCGTGACGGTGCCCGCGCGATTGAAGATGCCCGCTCCATTGCCACCATGATTGGACGCGACGGTTTCCACGCGGTGTATGGCGCTGAACGACGTCATGTAGACTTCGCCCGCTTCGTTTTCGCCAAAGCCGATGATCCCGCCGCTCGCAGGATTGCCGCCCACCACTTCCGGCTCGAACAAGTCGAATCCCGATGATGACTCAACAATCGACATGAAGCGGCCATCCAGATCACCGAACAGATAGCGCCCCGTCAAATCCGGGAAGGCCGTACCGCGATAGACGCGGCCACCGATTGCGGAACGTCCCTGCTCACTATTGTGATATTCGGCAATGGGGTTCATGTGGTTGGCGGGGGCCGCGTCGCTTACGGCGGTGTTGTCATGAAAACCTTCTCGTGGTCGCCAGCCGTAATTTCCCCCTGCGGTAACAATGTCCACTTCCTCCCACGCATTCTGGCCAACGTCTCCAACATAGAGCACGTCGGGGCTCGCCGCGCCGTTGGGGCCGTCGTCGAATCCGATACGATAGGGATTGCGCAGACCGTACGCATAGATCTCGTCTTCACCGGCAACGCCGACGAACGGGTTCGACGGCGGGATCGCATAGTTCCGATTCGGGTCGGCGGGGAAATCGTCGCCATCCACGTCAATGCGGACGATGGTCCCCAGCAAGTTGCTGTTGTCCTGCGCGTTGTTTTGAGGATCATTGCCGCTGCCGCCATCGCCCAGGCTGATATACAACAGGCCATCGTCGGGACCAAATTCCAGATCTCCACCGTTGTGGTTTCCGAAGGGTTGCGAAATGCGCAGGATGATTCGCTCGGCCGTGTTGGCAACGTTCGGATCACCCGATACCGTGTATTCCGCGATGACCGAATCATGGTGACCGCCCATGGTAGCGGGTCCACTATAGTGAACGTAGAACTTGCCTTCGCCTGCAGCACCGCTGTTGGCATAGTCGGGATGGAAGGCGATACCCAGCAGTCCTCGTTCGCCCGACGCTCCGCCATCTCGCAGTCGCGAGGTGATGTCCAAGAACGGAGTCGTCAACAGCGTTCCACCACTATCGATAACGCGAATATCCCCCCCCTGCTCTGCCACGAACAGCCGTCCCGAACCGTCGGCCGCGTGCGTTACGTCGACCGGTGAGCTTAACCCCGAGGCCACGGTCACCAAATCGATCACCGCGGGCAGTACGTCGCGCGTTTCCGTGCGGTTCGTCGAAATGGTCGTGTTGGTCGCGTTGACCGTGCCGCGGTTGTAGATGCCGCCGCCATCGTAGGCGATGTTATCCACAACGGCACTGTCCTCGATCGTCAGCGTGCCGAGATTGTAGATACCCCCGCCCCGCCCTTCGGCCGTGTTCGTAGAGACTTCGGTATTGCGAATCGTCAAAGTGCCTCGGTTATAGACGCCGCCGCCGTCTACGGCGTGGCCGCCCAGGATGCTCAAGTCACGGAACTCCGCCGTCACGTTCTCGAAGATATCGAAGACGCGATCGCCCTGGGCGACGACAAAAGTCTGATTCGCGCCGGCGCCGACGAAGGTCACCGAATCATTCGTGTCGAATAAATCCAGGTCGCCCAGTTCCGCGCCGTTTTCTCCGCTGGTAGAGAGCGTCAACATCAACGTGCCCGCGGGGATATTGATCTCATCGTTTTGGTTGTTGTTGTTGGACTGCATCACGGCTTCACGCAAACTCAGCACACCGTCTCCGGAATCGACGGCGTCCGCCAGCGTGGTGACATTGAAGATCGCCAGCAGCTGCCGACTTTCCAGCGACTCAATAAACAATCGACGTGACAACGGACACCCGCTCCCCCTGCGACGCGATCTGCGATTTTTGCGACGTAATTGCATTGCTTCCCCTTCACTGGTCGCCAAGCCACTCGGCCAAG
>CALBSZ010000733.1 GCA_937967665.1 uncultured Planctomycetaceae bacterium | reverse complement strand
TAAGGCGACGGGTGCGGCGACGGAAGTTGGACCGATCACTGCTCAGAATGCCGCCGGTCTGGCCCTCACGTCCGTAAGCGGCCTCCACCTGGACGACACCGAACTGGGCAACCTGGCCGACGGCTTCAGTTCGATCACCATCGGCAACGCCACGGCGGGCGATATCGACATCGACTCGGCCACCTTCACCGATCCTGTGAATTTGATCACCGGTGGAGAACTGCATGACAACGCGGGCACGGACATTGACGCGGGGACGGACACGGTCACGCTCGACGGAAACGTTTCACCTGGTCAGTCGCCGGGCGTGCTGACGGTGACGGGCGACTTTATTTTTGCGGCGAACGATACGTTCACGGTCGAGATCCCCGGGCCGGCGACGGGCACGGCAGGCACGGACTTCGATCAGCTCAACGTCTCGGGCTCGGTGACGATCGGTACTGACGTGGCGTTGACGGTCGATACGAACGGGTTGATGGCCGGAGAAATCAACGACGGCGACGAGTGGATCATCATCGACGACGCCGGTATTAGCGGAAACTTCGCCGGACTGGCCCACGGCGCCGAAGTCATCGCCGACGTGAACAGTACGGGCTTCGCCCTGGACATCTCCTACACCGCGGGCGACGGCAACGACGTCGCGCTGGTCGCGCGGGCGTTGAACAGTCCGCCGGTCGCCGTGGACGATACGGAATCCACGCTGGAAGACATGGACGTGGACGTGGACGTATTGGATCTGGGCACGCCCGACAGCGATCCGGACGGCGATCCGATCGAGATCATCGACGCCGGCAGCACGATTGGCGGCACTGACCTGATGTCCGCTCAAGGCGGCGTGCTGACCATCGTCGACCAGGGCAACGCCGATCCGAGCGACGACGTGATCAATTACGATCCGCCCGCCGATTTCTTCGGCACCGACACATTCTTCTACACGATCTCGGACGGCAACGGTGCGACCGACACGGCGATGGTCACGATCACGGTCGACCCGGTGAACGACGCGCCGTCGTTCAGCATCGGCGGCAACCAAAACCACAACGAAGACGACACGGTAGCGCCCATCGCCGGCTTTGCCAGCGGATTCGTTGCCGGTCCGACGAATGAAAACACGCAGGGCATCGCCGAATTCGTGGTCAGCAACGATAACGCCGGCTTGTTCTCCAGTCCGCCGGCCATCAGCGTCGCTGGCGAACTTTCGTACACACTGGCCGCCCACGCCAACGGCATGGCCACGGTCATGGTGCAAGTCCGCGACGACGGCGGCACGGCCAACGGCGGCGTCGATCTGTCCGTCGTGCAAACGTTCGACATCATCGTCGCGGCCGTCAACGACGCGCCGTCCATCACGATCGGCGGCGATCAGACAGTGGTCGAAGATTCGCCGATGCAGACGGTGGGCGGCTTCGCCACGGGCTTTAATCCCGGCGGCGGTGCGGATGAAGCGGGTCAAATGATCGCCGCCTTCATCGTCAGCAACGACAACGGTGGCCTGTTCAGCGCGCCGCCCGCCATCGACAACAGCGGCACGTTGACCTACACACCGGCGCCGAATGCCACCGGCGTGGCCACGGTGATGGTGCGGGTACAGGACAACGGCGGTACGGCCAACGGCGGCGACGATACAAGCACGGTGCAGACGTTCACGATCTCGGTCACGGGAACGTCTTCGGCCTTTATCGACGGATCGGGCAACCTGGTGATCGAGGACGCGGGCGGCGACAACACGGACGACGACCTCACGATGGTGGTCGAGACACCAAACATCCGCATCAGCGATCCCAACAATACGATCACGGCCGGCAACATGACCACGCAGGACGGCAGCGACGTGCTCGTGCCGATCGGCAACATCACGGCGGACATCCTGGTCAATGCGTTCGGCGGCGATGATTCGCTGACCGTCGATTTCAGCGGCGGCGACTTTGGACTCAACGTGATGTATGACGGCGGCGACCCGACCAGCGGCACTGGCGACACGTTGACGATCACCGGCGGTTCGTTGACCGATGTGATCCACAACGCCGCCAGCGGTTCGTCGGGCAACGTCAATATCGATGGCACGACGACGATCACGTACACCGGCCTGGAACCGGTCATTATGAATTCGGGCACGACGAACCTGACGATCAACCTCACTGGCGGTTTCGCCGACGTGGCGATCCTGGAAGACGACGGCACGCCGAGCAACGGCATGTCACAACTCCGCACCACCAGCGGCACGGCCGAGACGTTTACCTTTGCCGATCCTTCGTCTTCACTGACGATCAACCTGGGCGGCGGCGCGGACTCGTTGGAGATCGCCGCCAGCTTCGACAGCGGAACCGGAGCGGGTGAATTCGATGCCGATCTCAGCATTCTCGGCAGCAGCGGGAACGATTCGCTGACAGTCGACGCCGCGCTCACGTTAAGCGGTGACTTCCGCGTCGCGGTGGAGACGACGACCCAATCGCAACCGGTCAGTATCGGCGGTACGGCTCGCTTTTCCGGCGCCGATTACGTCGCCAACGTCTTAGCAGACAACCCGGCTGCCTACTACCGCTTTGAAGAAACATCGGGCACGACCGCGACGCCGACGGTCGGTGCCGTTAACGGCATCTACAACGGCGGCATCACGCTGGGCGAAGCGGGGCCGATCCCTTCGGCCGCTGACAATCGAGCGCCCCATCTCAACGGCTCGACCGGCTTCATCGGCATCAGCCAAGGCGGCGGTGCATTCCCGGCGAGTCTCTTCAGCGACAATACGTATTCGGTTGAAATCTGGATGAACCAGGACGTGCTTGCCAATTCGCAAGACTTCGTGGCATTGACAAACACGTCCGGCAATGGCCACGGTGTGCTGCTCGAAACAACCAGCAATGGAAGGTTTCGCGACCTGCATCGCTCACCGTCGGGCGTCGGCGGCGGACAGAACATCAACCCGTCCAACGTCGGCTACACGGCGGGTGCTTGGAGTCACGTGGTCGCAGTGGACGACGCAGGCACGATGCGTCTGTACGTCGACGGTGTCGAAGCTTCGGACAACCCCACAGTTTCCCAGGCGATCAATTTCGCGGTGAACGCCGCGCTGGGACGCCTTACGATAGCTTTCGGACCGCGTTACTTCGACGGGCTACTGGATGAGTTCGCCGTCTATGACGCCGCCCTGACCGCCGATCAAGTGCAAGCTCATTTCAACGCCGCCGCCGTCCAGGCGAATGTCACGTTGGACAATGCTGCTAACGACTTCAACACCGTGCAGGTCACCCACGGCGATATGGTTGTGTTAACCGATTTCGACGGAATGACGGTGGAATCATCGTCGGTCGAAGGCAATCTAACGCTCGATTCCCCCGGCACCGTCATGCAATCCGGGACGCTTAGCGGGGCGGGCGGCTTGACCAAGCGGGGCACGGGCACACTTCAACTAAGTGCCGTCAACACTTATGCGGGCACGACGTCGATCGATGACGGCACGCTCACGGTCGACGGCGAGATCGGCAACGGCGGGCCGGCCGGCACGGTCAGCGTCGCCAGCGGCGCGACGCTTAGCGGCGGCGGCACGATCTTTGCCGACATTAGCGGCGCGACCAGTTCGGCCATCGTCCCAACCGGCAATCTGACGATGGGTGACAGTGGCAGCAGCAGCGGCTTCAATACGTCCGCTACGTTGACGGTCGGCGGTAACACGGTAACGTTGAACGATAGTGGCCTCGCCGTGCTCGGCAGCAGCACGTCGTTGAACGGCGGGATCCTGATCGCGGCCAACGGCGTTTCGCTGAGCGGCGGCGACGTGCTGTCGGGCGTCGGCGATGTGCAGGCGACCGTGAACGTGAATTCCGGCGAGGTTTCGCCAGGCGTCGCGGGCACCGGCATCCTGCAATCCGACGACATCACGTTCGGCTCCAGCGGCCAGTTCACGGTCGAGGTCAATGGCGTCTCTACTGCCGGCGCGGACTACGATCAGCTGATCGTCGGCGGCGATGTGGCGATCGATACGTCCGCCAACCTGAGCCTCGTGGACGGTTTCGCGGGCACGGGAACGCTGGGCGATACGCTGATCCTGATCGACAACAATGGGCCGAATCCGGTCACGGGCAACTTCAACGGC
>CALBSZ010000732.1 GCA_937967665.1 uncultured Planctomycetaceae bacterium | reverse complement strand
CAACGCGCCGATCGGCTACATCCTGAGTTTGGAAGGGGGCGATTCGCTCATCCCGCTCAAGCACCTGGAACGCGCTTACGAATACGGTTTGCGCGCCATCGGACCGGCGCACTACGGACCGGGACGCTACAGTCCCGGTACGGGTGCCGAGGGCGGCCTGGAGCCCGCCGGTCGCGAACTGCTGGCCGAGATGCAACGGCTGGGCATCATCCTGGATGCCACGCACCTGACCGACGAAGCGTTCTGGGAAGCGCTGGAACTGTTTGACGGACCGGTCTGGGCCAGCCACAACAATTGCCGAGCCCTGGTGCCCCATCAACGGCAGTTCAGCGACGAACAACTGAAAGCCTTGATTGATCGCGGAGCCGTCATTGGCGGCGCGATGGACGCCTGGATGATCGTGCCCGACTGGGTTCGTTTTGAAACAACGCCACAGTCCGCCGGCGTCACGCTGAACACGCTGCTCGACCACCTCGATCACATCTGCCAATTGGCAGGGAACGCGGATCACATCGGAATTGGTTCAGACCTGGACGGTGGGTTCGGCAAGGAGCAGTGCCCCGCGGACGTCGATTCTATCGCCGACCTGCAAAAGATCCCGAAACTGCTGGAAGCGCGTGGCTATTCGGCGACCGATATCGAGAAAGTTGCCCATGGGAATTGGTTGCGTTTCCTGGAAAACGCCTGGGCATAGCTGGCTCAGCGTGGATAGTCGCAAGCCGTCATATCCAGCACAAGCCGTTTTGTAAGGTAGGCTTTCCATGGAGGGATTGCCATGGAAATCATGAAACCGCGGCTGCTGCTGATCGCAATCTTCGCGTCACTTTCCAGTGGCTGCGTTTACGTCGATGAGTTCACACAAACCTTCTCGTGGAACGGCCAAACCACGCTTACCTCTGACTTTCCTGCTGGCGTGACTTTTCACGTTTCGCTGCCAGACGTCTGCGAAGGACAGGCGGACACCAATAGCCTGGGCGGCATCTTTTTTACTCACCATCGTCGTTACCGGGGCCCCAATCGCGTTCGGATCTGGGTCGCGCAGGATAGCCAACAACTGGAACGCGTTTTGATTCATCGCGTCGAGGTGCGGGATCCAACATCGGGCGATAGGTTTACGCTTCATGCTTCAAACGAAGAGCCCGTGGCCTGTGAATTCAAAAGGCAAGGCGCATTCCCTTCGTGCGCGTTTTACGAAAGCAGCGCGAGCTTCCAACCTGCGTTTGCCGACCGGAAGAAGTTTGATCTGATTGTCGATCTCACCCTGGCTCGCGGCACCGACGTCATCAACACGACAGCCACGTTCCAGATGACGTCGCATGAAAACCGCCGGCGCGGACTCGACCTGGCCGATTGAACCAGCACACGGCCGAAACGCTTGCATACGTAAACGAAACGCACCCAGATTCGGCTGCGCGCGGCAACGCGTCGCCCAACCGGGATTGTCTTGCCGTCGATTGCTTCTGGACGATGCTACCGCTCTTCCGGATCGAACTTGCGATCGAAGTGCATCCACGCCACGCGCGAGTACCTCCAGATGGGAAGAACCAGCGGTAGGGACAAGACCGTGGCCGGAAACAACACCCAGTGCGGCTGCCATTCCGGCAACACATACAGCCACAACAGCAACGTCAGCACTGCAATCGCCGGGATGGCGAAAGCGTAGCTGAAATACATGGCCCCCAGAAAATACCCCGGCTCGCGCTTGAATGTGCATCCGCACCGCGGACACCGCTCGTGCATGTGAAAGAGACGATTTGCGTAAACGCGACCCCGATAGCATTGGGGACAGCGGGACTTGAGGATGGCAATCCACCTGGAGCCAACTGGCTGCTCGATTTCATTCACCGTTTCTTCTCGCAAGATTACAGGTCACGTCCTGACGAGTTTAATTGGCCGTAACCAATTGTAGCAACGTGGCTTATGGCCGCAGGGGGAGGACGCCGTGGGAGCCGAGAGGCCGACGAGAACCTACCCGTGGCTGCGCAGCTCCCGTAGCCCCGCGACTCCGTTCGCGGGATCCCACGAACGGAGTCGCGGGACGACGTCCAGCCGCTCGTCTGAACCCCAGCTATCGGCCGCCCACCATTTGACAATTTGCGAAAAACAGTATCTCATATAAGAACTATACGGTTTCGATCCGCCAGCGTCGCGGGTCGAAGCGAGTCCCGACACGTTTACGTTTTGTGGAACGCGGTTCGGCGGATGAACTGGAGACTCATCCGATAACGCCAACCGTCAGGTCAACTGTCCGTTACTCTTACCCCTGGGACTTGCATCATGAGAATCCTTATTGCTTGTTTAGCGTGTTGCACATTGTTAACGCTGCAACCGGCCGTTTATGGCCAGTATGTCCGGCCGAAGATCGTGGAACCGCGAACTTCCTTGAACACCGGACTCTACCGTCAAGAAGAAGATGTTTACACGTGGGCGGTGTTCCGTCCGGAAGTCATTCGCGAGGAGATCTGGCGTCGCGGTTCCGACGCGGGCCAGATGTCGGTCTGGATTGCCCGGCGTGCCTACGCCAGTACCCACCCGTTTAACACGCACACTTACGATCTGCTTTCCGCGAACGGATTGGAGCGACTGGGACGGGCGCATCGGATACGCTGGAACAAGAACGATCCGGCGCCCATCATGGACTGGTATTGGGACGGGCGCACCTATCCTGATTGGTTTACGGCGAAGCAGTATCAGCTGTTCTATCCGTGGGAAGCGACGGCGTGGTGGTGCCGTACCGCGAGTGGCGATTGGGACTTGATTGACCAGGGGCAACTCGTGGAAGAGGACGGCAAGGGCCCGCGCATCGACGAACCGCAAATCAACCTGGCCGCGGCCAAGGGCAACTAAGCCAATTCCAGTTGCCTTTCGATCGACAACGAACCCGACTCGGTTGAGTCGGGTTTTTTTGTGGAAGTAGCGTCAATTTCGTTGAAACACCGGAAACCTTATTGCCAATGGAGCACGGATCGAGCGGACAAACACCTGGCTTGCGCTCGCCCCCCGTCTGGGCCGGCGGCATTGCGCCAGGCCGAATTGACTTGATTCTTGAATCGTTACCGGCTACAAAGTGGATGTTGCGGGCCAGTGACGAGCGGGCGGGGAGGGGCATTCCCGACGCATAGAAGTGATCTCATCGCATGCGTGGATCGGTAGCCGCAATATCTTACTACTCGTCTGAGTCACCCTGCGGTACTCCTTCGAAAGGCTCCCCAACGTGAATGGATCACGCATCACGCTGGATGAACTGATTGCCTTGAGCGAGGAAATTCGTTCGCTTTCGCGCGCGGGCGTGCCGCTAGAAAGCGGTTTGCGGCAGCTCGGACAAGATTTGCCCGGACGTCTCGGCCGCATCTCGACGCAGATTTCTCAAGGCCTGGCGAAGGGCGAACCGTTACATGAGATTCTTGAACGTCAGGCCGCAATTCCCGATTCGTACCGCGCCGTTGTGATGGCCGGCGTGCGCGGTGGTCGACTCGCCGCGGCATTGGAGGGCATCGTCACCACCAGCCGGCGCATGAGGGACCTGCATCGTTCGGTGGCGGTTGCGTTGCTCTATCCGCTGGTCGTGATCTTTGTAGGCTACTTGTTCTTGGTGTTCGCATTAGCGAAACTGACACCCACGACAATGTCGGTCTACGACGACTTTGTCGCCACGCCTCGCCCTGCCCTGCAATGGTTGCAAGCCATGTCGGCTTCGATCCACCAGTGGTGGTTTGTACCGCCGCTGATGATGCTGGCCGCGGTTGTCGGGTGGCATTTCTTATGCCGACGTGCGTGGTCGCTCGATTCCGTCTGGTGGCGAATCCTGCCGGGGATTGGCAGGATGGTTCGAGCCGGGCGGCTGGCCGCCTTCGCGGAAGTGCTGGCGTTGCTGTTGCGTCAACAGGTTCCCCTGCCTGAAGCCGTGAAACTGGCAGGTGAGGCCAGTGGGGATGCGTCGATTCGATCGTTCACTTCGCACGTCGCGCGGCGATTGGCGGACGGCGTCAAAACTTCTTCAGTGGCTCCGCATTCCAGTCCGCGAAATTTTCCTCATGTACTGGCCTGGGCGCTGCAGACCGAAACGAATCAACCCGAGTTGACAGAGACGATACAGTCGATCGCCAATACGTACCGTCTTCGCGCCGTTGCCTGGTCGCGCTGGTTCTCCAGTTACGCGCCGGCCGCCCTGGGCGTGATTGTCGGCGGCGGACTGGTCTTGCTCTATGCCCTCACCGTCATGGGGCCGCCCATTGATTTGATTTACCAATTATCGATCCCGTAGGAGCAAAGACAGCCTTTAACGTAGGGCTGGCATCCTGCCGGCCAAACAACGTAGGGCTGGCATCCTGCCGGCCAAACAACG
>CALBSZ010000731.1 GCA_937967665.1 uncultured Planctomycetaceae bacterium | reverse complement strand
GCAAGCCGATGGAAGAGTTGAAGGCCAAGATCGTGCGCATCGCGCGGGCCACCGGTTGCGTGCTGGTGCGCGGCGAAAGCGGCGCCGGCAAGGAACTGGTCGCCCGCGCCATCCACAAGGCCAGCGCGCGGGCCGATCGGCCGATGCTGCCCGTGAACTGCGCCGCCATCCCCCGCGACTTGATGGAAAGCCAGTTGTTCGGTCATAAGAAGGGAGCTTTCACCGGGGCGGATCTCGACCACATCGGCTGGTTTGAACAAGCGGATTCCGGGACCTTGTTCCTGGATGAAGTCGGCGACATGACGCTGGAAGGGCAGGCCAAATTGCTGCGGATCCTGGAAGGGCATCCCTTCCTGCCGGTCGGCGCCACCAAAGAAGTCAACGTGGATGTCCGCGTGATTGCCGCCACCAATCGCGATCTGCGTGAATTTGTGAGCGCCGGCAAGTTTCGCGAAGACCTTTATTACCGGCTCAGCGTCTTCGAACTCTACATTCCGCCGCTCCGTGATCGCGGCCCCGATATCGAACTGCTGATGAATTTCTTCCTCGAACATTTCAAGATGCAGCACGGTCGACCAAACCTGACGCTTTCGGCCGACGCCAAAGAAAAAATGCTGTCGTACCAATGGCCCGGCAACGTCAGGCAGCTGCGCAACGTGATCGACAGTGCCGTGGTCATGGCCGAAGGCGAAACCATCCAACCCGGCGATCTGGGACTCCGTGACGCGGGTACGACCAAGAACGAACTGGAATCACTAAAGATTGACTATTGGGAACGAAAACTGATCAAGGAAGCTCTGTCACGCACGAAAGGACACGTTCCTGAGGCCGCTAAACTGCTCGGCATGGGACGGGCGACGCTATATAGAAAGATCGATGAGTACGGTATTGAACGCTGAAGTTTCGCGCGCCGCAAACGGCGCCGCGGATCACTCCCTTCACGCAATCCCTTTTCCCGAATTCACCTCCCCGGCATACCTGCAGAACGGTCACCTGCAAACGGTTGTGGGCGCTTACTTGCCGTACTCGCACAGGCTGGCGCCCATACAGCATCGTGTCACATTGTCCGACGGCGATGTCGTTGTGCTGCATGACGATCGTCCCGCCGCATGGCAGCCGGGAGACCAGATGGCATTGCTGCTGCACGGCCTGGCGGGTTGCCATCAGTCGTCCTACATGGTCCGCGTGGCGGACAAATTGGCGCAGCGCGGCGTGCGGACATGGCGTATGGACCATCGCGGTGTGGGGGCGGGCGTCGGTTTGGCCCGCAAGCCATATCATGCCGGCCGCAGCCAAGACGCACTCGACGCCGTCAGGTTCCTGCGCGAACTCGAACCCCAATCGCCGATCGCGCTCATTGGCTTTTCGATGAGCGGCAACATTGTCCTCAAGCTGGCGGGCGAGCAGGCCGATCGGCTCGATCGCAACATCCAGTCCCTGGTCGCCGTTGCGCCGCCGATCGACTTGAATTTGTGTGCCGACCGATTCCAGCGCGGCGCGAATCCAATTTACGGTAAACGTTTCGTTCGCGGCCTGATCCGCCGCGTCGACCAGCAGCTGGCAGAAACGAAGTTGCCTGAATTCCGCTTGCCAACCAGGCCGCGATCCCTGTTTCAATTCGACGATATCTTCACGTCACGCGTCAGCGGTTTTGCCAACGCGCGGGACTACTACGCGCAAAGCAGCTCGAACACATTGCTGGCGCGCATCACGGTGCCGACGCTGATCCTGGCGGCCGAAGATGACCCCATGATCCCCAGCAGTATGTTTTCTGACACGCCCCTTTCCTCGACCATTCGCCTGCACGTCACGCGTCACGGAGGGCATCTGGGGTTTGTCGGACGACCCGGCATCGACGGCGATCGCCGCTGGATGGACTGGCGGATTGTCGACTGGGTCACCACATTGGCAACCTCGCCGACCCGGGAAAGCGGCCCGGCGCTGGCCCGGTAACATCTGCGCTACCTCCTCTCGGAGAGTTGCTATTAATCCCCAGATAACGGTGTGTTACAGGTAGGTTGCGTCGTCGCCCGACAGACGCGTGGCGAAATCTTTGAGAGCGGCCACGTACCCATCGCGATTGAGTTCGCCGTTCAGGTTCTCTTCTCGCATGGCCTGGGAAGACCTTTTTGACCCACCTGTTTGCTGTCGATCGGAGTTTACGCGGTGGCATGAACGAAAAGAGGAATGTTGCCCGCGAATGACGCGAATACGCGCGAATGAAGAAAAGGATGTGATGCAATCGGGGTCGGAGTCGTGACTACTGGCAGGCAGTGAGCACAAATGATCGGCGCAGCGCAACGGTCATTTCTTGCAGCGAACAGGACAATTCCTGCACGCCGACTGTTGGCGCCATTGCTTCGGGATGACATTAAACTATTCTGATACAAAGACTTATCGTCGAATTGCGTCAATTGGCACACGAATCGTATTGAAGCGACCGAGTGCTTGCAGTTCGCTCTTTCGAATGGGTATGCCGTGGACGAAGTCTTTGTGTTCTTGATCATCGTCGTGGTCGTACTGACGATCGTGACACTCGTGGGACATGGTATCTGGGCGACGATTGCGTTCTTGATCCGCACCTTGAGTTCGGGCAGTCCGCGCGGTGGGTGTACTCAGTGCGGCCAGCGTCGTGTGAAGAAACAGGACGCCTTCTGCCCTCGCTGCAAAGTGCCGTACGGACTCACGGGCACCGACCTCCGCGCGAGCGACGCGCTGGCTGCCGGCCGGCAGCTCAAGCAATTTGTCGAGCAAGGCACGATGGACCTGGCCACGCACAACCACTGGATGGAGCTGCTCAGGCAACAGTACTTCTCGGCCATCGGCGAGACACCGGCCGAAGCTCCGGACGTGTTGGCGCTCTTGAACGCGGACGAGTTGCCGACGAGTCCGAAACGCACCTTGCCGTCGCGCGCCGACATCGAGCCGCAGTCCGCTCGCGCGGCCGCCGATACACCCTCGGTGCCGCCTGCGGAGACCGCGGATATCGTCTTTGCGGAGGTCGTCGACGAGGCACCGGCGCGCGCCGCGCCTCCCGCTGATTCGGCGGGTGAACCAAGTCCGCTGACACCGGTTCCGGTAAAGCGGTCGGTTTCGTTTGACGACCTTCCGGCCCGTGAACCGGCGGCACCACGGCGCTCGTTCGCGGATCTGCTATCCGGCTTCATGGAAGAGAAGAACATTCGTTGGGGCGAATTGATCAGCGGAATCCTGATTGTTGGCAGCGCCATCGGCCTGGTAGTCAGCTTGCGGTCGACCTTCTCAAGATTCCCGTACTTTTCTCCCTTTCTGTTCATGCTCATCACGCTGGCGATTTTCGGGGCGGGCATGTACACGCTGAAACGCTGGACGCTGGTCGCGACGAGTCGCGGTGTGTTGACGATATCCCTGCTGCTGGTGCCGTTAAATTTTCTCGCGGCCGTAGTGCTTCCCAACGACGCCGAAGTGACGGGCGGACTTTACTGGACGGCGGTGGTTGTCGGGATATCGGTCTTTTCGCTAGTGGTTTACTGGGCAAGTCGGGCCTTGTTGAAAAATTCGTGGTGGCAACTGATGCTGGGCGTGCTGGGGCCGTGCGTCGGGCAGCTGATTGTCGACAGCCAGGCCCATGCCGCCGTTACGGCAATGGCGGCGACGCTGTTGTTCGGACTCGCCTGGCTCAGCCTCCTGGTATCGACGTCGGGGAACCTGTTTCTTTCTTGCTGAAGTGAATATCCGCTCGAGCATGGGATGGTGCGGTTGCTCTGGCTGCTTGTTTTCTCGGCATTTTTTTTTTCCTGCTGTGTGTCCTTATTCTTCCTGCACAGCGAAACGGCAAGCGAGGCGTTGCGGAAGTTATCGCCCACACTGGCCATCGCCGCGATTGCGATGGTCACCTGTGGACTGACAATCTATCGCGAATGTCACGCGGCCGCATTCGTGAAGCAGCGCATCGCGGGTACGGCGATCGCCCTGTTCGGGACGCTCCTATCGCTGGCCTCGCTGGCTTTCGCTGCCACCGACCCGCCCTTATTGGCGTGCATTGCCATCGCGCAGTTCGTGTTGTTGAGCGGCATGGCGACTTCGGCTCGTTTGGCGATCCTGCATTACGCCGGTGTGGGCTGCCTGTCGCTCGCCGTGCTCACGCTGGTGCAACTGGTCTGGGGCCCGATCGTGGTTTCCGCCGAGCACCCGCGTTTCTGGCTGTGGGAGATTCTCTGGCATGGCCGCGCTTGTTTGTGGCTGTTGGGCTTGTCGATCGCGGTCGCTGGAGGCGGTGTCGTGCTGGGTCGACTTCGGCGGCCCGACGACGCCTTTGCCTGGCTGGCGAGCGGCGGTGTACTGGCGGGTCTGAGCCTCCTGTTGGCAATGGGTGTTGGCTTCCTGAACGGCCCGCAGCTGAATGCGGCGACGTGGGTGTTTTTCCTCTACGCGGCGGCGAGCCTGACGGTTGGTGCGGTTGCGAATCGCAGTATCCCGGCGGCCGCCGGCGCCGCCATCCTTTTGATCGGCCTGTTTCACGCTTTCGCCTTCAACGAAGCGTTGCTGATCCGTTATCCATGGTCCCTGTCGCTGCTGGTCCACGCGTCGACGGTGGCCATTCTGGGAATGGGGCTTCATTTCGCCAGGCCCACGGCGAGTCGGCAAGCGGTGGATGCGTTCAGTTTTTCCGCTGTCGCAACCTCGGTTTTCGCCGTACCGTTTGTGCTGCGAGTCTACGACGGCGAATTCTATTCTCGCGCCGCGATGTTCGCGTGGATCGCCTGCATCTGGTTCGTCGCCGGCAGCTGCTGGCGACGGAAGCTGCAAGTCAGTGCCTTCCAGTTGGCCGCCTGTTTGTCGACGGCTTATTTCGTGGCCGGGTACGCTCACGCGCAGGATTGGGGAACGGGGTGGATTACGGACATCCGGCATATCCAATGGCAGATCGGGGTACTCGGCATCGCGTCGCTGGCATGTGCCGCGATAAATCTTGTCGTGCGACGAGCGGTGGCGACGCGTGATCTTTTGGAGCCGCATGTGGAGCTGTTTTCCCAGTCGCTTCACGGCATCCTGGTCGGACTCCTTGTGCTGGTGAGTCTGATCATGTCCTGGCCGGGGCTTTGTTACGAGCATGGTTATGTCGACCACCCCAGTACGTTTTCGCAACATCTGGTCGGGGGATGGTGGATGTGGCTGTCGATCTTTGCCGGAGCGGTTTGGCAGTTATACGCGCAACCCTCGCGACCGCGTGTGGCGGCCATCGGACTGGTTTACGCGATCGCCATCGTCCTGCTGTCGATCCACTTTGAACCGGACGCCGCGACCGCCACGGTCATGCGCTGGGGATTCGCGATTTACAGCCTGGCGGCCGCTATGAAACTTCTGGCTTTCGGTCTTGCCCCCGAGCGGTTTTCCTTTGCCTGGCGTTTCCTGCCTCACGGCGACCGGAGCCAAACACTCCGCGGTATCAGCAACGACTTCCTGTTGCTTACCGTTGTTCCTGTATTTGGACTGACCATCTGGTCCTTTGTGGACGCGTTAAACGGCATCCAACCGCAGGGACCTGCCGCCGTGTGGTTCTTCCGCATAGGTGACTTTGCCGCGTATTCGATCCCGCTGGTACTCACCGTCATCTCGCTGGTGCTATATGCCGTCAGTTGTCGTCGCGAGCGTTATTTGCTGCTTGGTTCGCTGGCCCTTCAAGCGTCGGTCACGATGGCCTGCGCCTTGGCCGCTCACCTTGCCGGCAAGCCGTTTGACGGCGAGTTCTTGGCGTCGCTGTTGCAGTGGAACGGTGTGGCCTTGGCCGGCTTTGGTCTGCTGTGGCTGGCGGTCGCTCGCTGGGTGCCATGGGACAAGCCGGGCTTCCAGTCTTTGGGAATCACCTGGAATCGCAGCGTTTACGACCTGCAGGTCGTCAGCACGCTGGCCGCCGTTGCTGTCCTGGCCATCTGGATCATGGTCCGTTTGTTCCTTGTGCCGGAGGACGACACCAGCGGCATTGTCAAAACACTTGGCAGATGGCCAGGCTACTTCTCCGTGCTGGCCTCCTGTGTCATGGTGTCGATCTACCATCGTCGCGAAAAGGCATTGGCGAAAGGGATATCGCTGATAGGCTGGCCGTTGTCTGTTCTGGTAGCGCTCATCGCGGCGACGGTCGCAAGCTACCAGCCGGCCGCGAGCTGGCGTGCCTACTACACGCTAGTGGCCGGCTGGCTGATCCTGGCAGCCTTGCTGACGCTGCTGTTAACGCGCACGAAAGTGAAAGGCGCCGGTACGTGGTGTCCCCTGATCTTGACCATGCTGGCCACGCTGTTTGCCTTGCGAGCCACCTTCGTCGATCCGCAATCGCCTTGGACATCCGGCGGTGCGATCGTTTGCTGCATGGTCTTGTACTCGGCCTTGGGGCTGATTCGCCGCAAGCCGTTACTCGCTTATGCGGGCACGGCGACCGCGGCCATTGCGGCCGGCATTTTCGTGACGGAGCTGTCGGCGGTTCTGGAACCGGAAACGATTTTGAACGTCCTCTTCGGAAGCCTGGGCGCCGCGGGCCTCGCCGCGTCTTTTTGGACGTCGATCGAAATACACTTCCAGGTGCGGGAACGGCAGCCACTGGATCCAGGCTTCCCACTACCATCCGTGCAGCGAGTCGTTCCCTGGACGGCGCTGCTGCTGTTGCTGCTGGTCCTTCCGCTTGGATCGTTGTTAAGCAGCACGGAACTGCGATTCGATTGCTGTTCCCCGCTGACATTCGTGATGTTCGGTACGCTGGGATTCGCGATTCTGCTTTCCGTGTGGGATCCTGCGGCGCGGCACTTCCTGGCCGGCGCATATTGCTGGTCCGTGCTGCTCATCATCGCCGTGGTGGACCAGGTCGTGCAACTCCGCGACGACGGTCCGGAGAACCTGTTACTCTACAACGCTTTGGCGATCAGTTGCTTTTCGGTGATTGCCAGCTGGCTGTGGTCAAAGCGCCGCGAGCTCGCCCGCCTGGCTCAACTTGCCAACGTACCGGAAATCGAAGCGCGGGTCCGCCGCGCGCAAGTGTGGTTGCCTGCCTTCACGTTGATTGTTGGCTCGCCGCTGCTGTTGTTTTCCTGTATCGGCGTCGTCACTTTCGAATTGCGTTGGCAGCAGGTCAGTTGTGGATTCGTTCCCGCGTTGTTGGCGCTGAGCTGCCTGCTGTTGGTGCCGCGCGAACGCGCCAGCTGGCTGCGCGGACTAACGCTGACACTGTTTGTCATCGCGGCGATACTACTCAGCTGGGCCGACGTTTCCTACGAACAGTATCGCACGGAATGGCTGGTGCGGGTCATTCGCGCGGTGATCGTCACGGCTTTCCTGGCCTTCCTTTACGGCTTTGCCATGGCTCGTCGCATGGAGGAATCGAGTCACTGGCGGCATTCACTGTGGTCCGCATCGCTGCGCAACATGATGGTGGCGGCCGGGCTGCTGGTCGCGGTGCTGCCGCTGGAGTTCAGCGTCTACGACCCGGAACGAGGATTGAACATCGACAGTTATCACGTGATCGCGGTCAGCCTGGCATTGGCCGGCGAGATGCTCACGCTGCTGGCCTTCGCGCTGTCCGACAAAGCGGATCCCTGGAATCTGTCCGAGCGGGGAAAAATGGCTTATGTGTTTGGCGCCGAATTGATCGGCCTGCTGCTGTTCGGGCACATCTACCTGGCAGCGCCGTGGCTGTTTTCGGGACTCTTGCGACAGTACTGGCCGTTCATCGTAATGGCCATCGCATTTGCGGGAGTGGCCTTCGGCGAGATCGCGAAGCGGGGAGGAAAGCGTGTGTTGGCGGAACCGCTGGTGGGAACCGGAGCGTTGTTGCCGCTGTTGCCGGCGCTGGGATTCTGGATCGTTTCGGCCCGCGTCGACTACTCCGCCGTGATGTTCAGTATCGGACTGCTGTACATCCTGTTGGCGATGTTACGGCAATCGTTTGCCAGCGCTATTGCCGCGGTCATCGCGGGCAACGTCGCGCTGTGGTCGCTGCTGCTGCAGAAGGACATTGAATTCCTCGCGCGGCCCCAGTTCTGGCTCATCCCGCCAGCCTTGTGTGTGCTGATCGCGGCACAGGTCAATCGGCGGCGATTGTCGCATGGTCAACTAACGTCGATCCGCTATCTGTGCATGCTGGTGATATACCTCAGTAGTACCGCCGAAGTTTTCATGAGCATGGGAGAATCGGTCTGGCAGCCGATGGTTTTGGCGGCACTGGCCGTGGTGGGCGTGTTCGTCGGCATGGCACTGCGCATTCGCGCTTTTCTGTATACGGGAACGTGCTTCATCCTGTTTGCCGTCATCAGCATGGTCTGGCACGCCTACACGCAATTCCAACATGCGGCGATCTGGTGGGCCTTCGGCATCACTCTGGGTGTCGCGATTCTGGCGCTATTCGGGCTGCTCGAGAAGAAGCGCGAGCAGTTGCGAACTTGGGTCGATCAACTGCGTCAGTGGGAAAGGTAGCCCTGACGCGCGCGGGGGCCGAGCGGCTTCGCGGAGTGGTCTAAATCCATTTACGTCACGCTTTGAAAAACGAACTCGAACGACTTGGGAACGCGTTCGTTGTATTTCGCGTTGAAATCGTCGCGCGGCATGATCAGCAACAACAGGC
>CALBSZ010000730.1 GCA_937967665.1 uncultured Planctomycetaceae bacterium | reverse complement strand
TGGCTGAGCCAGGAAGAAGGAGCCAAGTATCGCTTGCCGACCGAGGCGGAATGGGAATACGCGTGTCGGGCCGGCAGTCAAACTGCATTCGCGTGGGGCGACGAGTATCGGCAGCGAATTCACGCGATGGCCAATATTGGCAACGTCGAGCTGGAGAGGGCGCATGCCGACCTTGCCGTGCGGCAGTGGTTTCTGGACGTCGAAAACGATCCGGGTGACCAGCACGTATTCACGGCGCCTGTTGGCAGTTTTCCGGCCAACGCTTGGGGATTGCAGGACATGCACGGCAATGTGTGGGAGTGGTGCCACGACACTTATCGCGACACCTTCTA
Organism: uncultured Planctomycetaceae bacterium; assembly: GCA_937967665.1. Classification (GTDB taxonomy): domain Bacteria; phylum Planctomycetota; class Planctomycetia; order Pirellulales; family Pirellulaceae; genus CALBSZ01. The sequence continues at coordinate 4,268 of CALBSZ010000730.1, read as the reverse complement.
TACCCAGTATCGTAGTCCTCGCTATCCGTTGCCACATCAGACTGCGATCGATCCGGTCAGCGAAGAACCGATGAACCAGTTCGGCGACTGGCGAGTGATTCGTGGCGGCTCGTGGTACACGGCACCAATCATGTGCCGTTCGGACGTCCGCGGCTATTTCGACGCGCCGGACGCGGCGTGCTATCTCGGGTTCCGCGTGGTTCGCGAAGCTCCGCCGGAAGCAATCGCCGCCGCGAAAGAAGAATGGCAGAAAGAGCAGCAGGCCATCGCCCGACTGAAAGAAGTGATCGGCGACTTTCGTGCTCCCAACGGGACGATGTTCGAGCGAACCGCGCGGTTCAATCAGGGGCGGCTAACTGCCGCAGTGACGGAAGACTTGTATCGGATTTCGCTGTTAACCGGCATTTCGGCCAATCGTGTCGAGGCGACGTCCTTGCAGCACTTTTCGAAGATGAAGGAACTGAAGAATCTGGAAATCCAGGACATACGGGAATTGGCCGACGCCGATCTGGTTCACCTGGCCAGGCTCACCTCGCTGGAAGGTCTTACCCTGGCCGGGGCGTCGCAACTGACGAACGATTGCATTTCACACCTGGCGGGTCTGACCAATCTGAAAAGACTCAGGTTGTCTGGCGCCGCCATCACGGATGAAGGTCTGACGCAACTACGGAGTTTGAAAAACCTGGAGGAGCTTAGTCTGCGTGATACACGAGCGGAGGGCGCCATCCTGAGTTCGCTTGGGGAGATTCCCCTCAAACAACTCGACTTGCCCGATCTGTCTGATGAGTACGCGGCGAGCCTGGCCGGCCTCGCGGACCTGGAGCAGTTGTCCTGCACAGGCCCGTCTCTGACAGATCGAGGCCTGGCACATTTTGCCGGTCTCACACGACTAACGAGCCTCAACTTGCACAGGTGCCGAAGCATCTCACCCTCCGGATTCGAATCGCTACGGCCGCTGACTCGACTTACATCATTGGGGCTCAGCGAAACTCAAGCTGGTGACGAAGCCATGCGGCAGCTCGCGCATCACTACTGGCTGACGTCGCTGTCGGTCGGCAGCGAGCATCTGACGAACGAAGGTATGCACCATATTTGCGAGATCATCTCACTGCAGCATCTGAACATCGGGGGCGAAGCGCGAGTGTCGGATGAGGGGTTACGAGACCTGTGGCGATTGCAGCGGCTTAATTCGCTGGCGATCGATGTCGACGGGCTGACGGGAAGCGGTTTCGCGCCGCTGGCCGAAGCTCGCAATCTTCGCAGACTGGTGCTGCGCAGCAGCAAACTTACCGACGAAGCGCTCGACCACATCAGCACGCTGCCAGCGTTGCAGCAACTCGTCTTGGGCGATGATCGGCTCGGCGGGCTGTCTGCGGTCACGGGTGAGGGCTTATTGCTGTTGGCCGACGCCGAGCGACTGACCAACTTGGAATTGGCGGCCAAAACGACGCAGCTCACCGACGAAGCAGTCGACCGGCTCCAGCAGGCCCGGCCGGACATGAATATTCAGGTACGACGATGAAGCAACAACACCTCCACGTTGGACGACACGTGATGTCAGCCGTCGTGTGGCTGGCGGCCACAGGTGCCAGTTTTGCACAAACGGACTCTCAATCGAATTTGCCCGTGGAATTCTTTGAGCGTCACTGTCACCGCTGTCACGGTCCTGAGCGGCAAGAGGCGAATCTGCGAATCGACACACTGGATCGCGCGTTCGCCGACAACCGTGCAGCCGACGCCTGGGTCGAAGTACTGGATCGTATTAACTTGGGTGAGATGCCACCGGACGACGAACCGCAGCCCACCGCCGAAGAACTTGAGGTTGCGGTGAATTGGATCACCCAACAACTTCAATCGCTGCGCGACCGCGCAATCAGCACGGGTGGCCGGGTTCTGTTGCGCCGGCTGACACGCACCGAGTACACAAACACGGTTCGCGATTTGCTGGGAGTGCATTTTCTCGAAGGCGAGGGGCCGCGTGACTTACTGCCCCCGGACGGTTCGATCAAAGGTTTCAATAAGGTCAGCCAAGCGCTACTGCTCGATCCATCGCTCATGGAAAAGTATCTTGCGGCGGCGGAGTTAGTTGCCGAGCGCGCGGTGCGTGTCCGGCAGCCACTCGTACCAACGCGAGTCGTCCGTTTTGAATTCGAGGATACGCGCCGTGCGATGGGGATCAACTATCAGGTACGCGCTCGGACAATGGATGAGACGCCGGACGGTGTGATCTTGTATGACGGATCAGCCCGCACGGGCTACGAATTGCAACATCCGTTTAACGGCCAGACCGTGCCGATTACCGGTCGTTACGTCATGCGCGTCCGGGCTGCCGCGGATCCGGGCGAGGCCGGCGAGCCAATCTACATGGACTTTACGCGCGGACAGCAGGGCCGTTTACATCGTTTTCGCGTGGACGCGCCGCTCGATCGTCCGCAGGTATACCAGTTCGAAGGGACCCTTGATGCCGCGATCGCGGCCGAAATCAATGTGTCGATGGTGAATCGTCACCATTATTTCGAACACAACCCGCTGCCGTCGCTGGACAACCTTAGCCGTGCGGATTTGAACGACGCCGCACAGCAGAACGAGAACCTGCGCACACTGGCCAGGTACAACGCCGAAGGATATGGCCTTCATGGCGACCGACCGAATCTGAAATACCTCGATAAGTCGAATGCCCCCAAGTTGTACCTGGACTACGTCGAGCTCGAAGGTCCGCTCCACGGACCGTGGCCGCCACCGAGCATGGCGATCGTCTTCCCAGACGGTTTGGACGGGCAACACCAAACGATTGATTACGCGCGTACCATCTTTGACCGGCTTTTGCGGCGTGCCTATCGCCGCCCGGTGACCATTGAAGAACGTGATGCAATCGTTGGACTCGTCCAGGGCGAATTGCAACGTGGCGAGCCGTTTCACGATGCCGTCAAGGTGGGTATCGTCGCCATGCTGTGCTCGCCACAGTTCTTGTACTTATTCGAGCCGGCTGGAGGGGCGGGAGGTGAATCCACGGACGCGGGTCCGGTGATGGCGGAGGCTCGCGGCTTTCGCGATCCGGCTGGCCGTGTTGTTCGTGGCCGTGTGATCGCATTCGAGAATGACCGGCTTGTATTCGAGCGGGAAGCCGACAAACGCCGCTTCACGATTCCAGCGACAACTTTTTCCGACGCGGACCAGCGCTACCTGGCGAGGCTACGATCTTCGCTGGCCGGTCGAGCGTCTTCGCGTCCCCGGCCACTCTCCGACCACGAACTCGCGACTCGCCTTTCGTATTTCCTTTGGTCGAGTATGCCGGACGATGAATTGTTCCGCGCGGCGCAGCAAGAACAGCTTCACAACAAGCAAACGCTGCACGCGCAAGTCGACCGCATGCTCGCCGACGAGAAGGCGGAGGCATTTGTCAACGACTTCGCCTATCAATGGCTGCGTATCCACGAATTCGATCGCTTCGCACCGGATCAAGGCATCTTCCCCGATTACTACAGCATCACCAACGCAGGGATTGGCGAGGACATGAAGGCCGAACCGCTGGCGATGTTTCGCGAACTACTGCGCAGCGACGGCAGTGTGCTGAGCTTTTTGGATTGCGACTGGACGATGCTGAACGAACGCCTGGCGAACTTCTATGGCGTTGCAGGAGTGAGCGGCGAAGAGTTTCGGCGCGTGGCACTGCCAGCCGCTTCGCCTCGCGGTGGATTGCTAGGTATGGCAGGCGTTCACAAATGGGGCAGTGACGGGAGCCGCACCAAGCCGGTTGAGCGGGGCAAGTACGTCCTCGACGTGCTGTTCGCCGATCCGCCGCCTCCGCCTCCGCCAAACGCAGGTGAAGTGCAGCCGAACACTTCCGGGCAGAACCTGACCGTCCGTGAGCGATTGGAACAGCACCGTACGGTCGCCACGTGTGCCAACTGCCATCGCCGCGTCGATCCTTATGGTCTTGCCCTGGAGAACTTCAACGTCATCGGTCAGTGGCGCACGAAGCAGGACGGCGAGATGCCGCTGAACCGTTGGGGCAACCGCCGCCGTGATCTTGAAATCAACGGAAAACTCCCCAACGGCGATGAGTACGCCGATTTTGCGGAATTCAAACAAGCCATCGTGGCGCAACAGGACCGCTTTGTGCGCGGCCTTGCGCAAAAGATGCTGATCTACGCCCTCGGCCGCCCCATGGAAGCCGCTGACCAACCGATGATCGAACAGGTCGCCTCCGACACACGCAACGAAAATCATACGCTTCGAGCGAGAGTCCGGGCGATCGTGGCAGCGGG
>CALBSZ010000729.1 GCA_937967665.1 uncultured Planctomycetaceae bacterium | reverse complement strand
TCGACCTCTGTTGGTTCGACACGCATGCGATGATAACGAGGCAGTTGTTCCAACTCGTCCGGACCACCCAGCTCAACCAAGTCCGCACCGCGGCGTTCAACGACCTCGCGAAGCCGCTCAAGCCGCTCATCTGGCAAGCTGGCCGTCATCAACAGGATCGGCAGGCCGCGCATTTCGCGGATGAATCGCAACAAGGCACCGAACAAGTTGCTGTCATAGGCGTGGATTTCGTCGAACACGAACGCCGCTCCGGCCAGCGCGGGCCAGGAATACAAACCGCGCCGCAAGTTCTGCATGACGCCGAGGACCGTATCGACCGTGCAGGTGACGATGGGTGTCGACCAGGCTTCTAACGCATCGATCCGCGCCAAGATGTCGCTTTCCTCGTCCTCGTCACGGTGATAGACGCCGAGAATCAGTTGCCGGTCCACGTGGGCTCGGCCGTGAAACAGCCGCGCCCCGAATTTCCGCTTGAACGACGCGGCATCAAAAACATAGTCGCGGTAACCTTCGGTCGCCGTGCCCGTGGTGGGATAGCAAACATACAAACGACGGTTCGCGTGGTGCTGACGAGCCCAATGGTAGGCCACCAGTGTCTTGCCGCTCCCGCAGCCGGCCGTGACCAGCGTAACGTCGCCCGCCTGGTCGGCGACCCGGCACTGAAACGGCCGTAATTCGTGAACCGTCCCGTTGTCGTCCGTCAATCGATCGCGGATCAATTCGCCCAGGTCGTCGGGACCGGGCACGCGTGCGAATCCGTCCGTGATTGCCGACGTGATCTCCTCGGGCGTCGCCTGCTCGCGCGGCAATGCGGAACCAGCGACATCCGCCGCAACGAGACAGTTCTTAACCGCGGCTACAAAACCGGTTAGTTCCCTGGTCTGGCCGGAACGGCGTAACCTATCCCACGCGAGTCGCTGCGCAACTGTCCAGTCAATAATTTGTTCCAGCACGTCGTGAAGCGAAATCGTGACATCCTGGCAACGCGGCCGAGCGCCGAAGTTCAACTCCAAACAATCTTGCACGACGTCCAGGCAACCAGTGAAATCATCGTGCCCTAGGAACAACACCATCCTGTCGTGGGAGCCAGCAATCACCCTGCCGGGAGGCGATTCACGATTCCAGCCGGGATGGTGTCCGGTAACGGCCCACAGAGCAACTAGCCAATCGATCTCGCGCGTCGCTAGAGGCATCGACTCTTGCAACCAACTTTTCCACGATTGGTCCTGAAGAATGAGCCAGCTAATCCATTCGTGCCGAAGGCCTTGCCGCCGGTCGCGATAATCGGCTTGGCGAGTGACCATACCAAGGAACTGATCGTTCGCCTTGCCAAGATCGTGGACCGCAGCAGCCAGCAATACGGTTTTCCGAAACCGATCGCTCCATTCGTCGCCGTTCAACCCAAAAGCAGAAAGTTGCGTGTCGCCAGTTGCATCAAGAATCGCAACCGCCGAATGCCAGACATCATGCAAGTGCTGCGGCAGAAGTGCGTGGCGATATAGATCCCCGTCGCAACTCTTTGCGAGAAGACGCGGGAAACCTGAACCACGGATATTCGGGGAATTCATGTTCGATCCGAAAAAGATTCGTGACGGACATCATCCGAACGCCAGAAAGCCATAAACACCCCGCATCCCATGCGCCTTCTACCGCCGAGGCCGGTTTCTTGGATGGACAGGGATTCTTCGGCAGTGAGGCCTTCGATGATTAGCTCGTAACCGACGACTTCCTTGTCCTTCACGCGTAACGTCCTGCGTTTGCCGACCGTGACGATCGCTGCGGAAGAAACGTTCAGGGCATCCAGTTGCCGGCGGATTTCCTCCTCGAACCGGGACTGGTCCAGGCAGTTCTTGGTAGTCACCAGGCGACATCGCAGCGCGGGGGCGGGACGGAGGGGAATGACTTGCGGAACGCCGATCCGTAGTGAGGTTCCATTGACATTGATCTGTTTGCCGGACAGCGGGATCAGTTCACCGATCTCGTCGGTTGATACGCGGATCATCAGGCGGCTGCGATCCGTGAGGCGGAGCTGGCGGTTGCCGATCTGTTGACCGCGGATCGGATGAATGGCAAATCCGTTACCGCAATGCAACTCGGGCAACACACGGCACAGTGATCCATAAAGCACATAGCCATGGTCCGCCGGAATCGGCGTCTGACCAAGCAACGCGAATGCAACGTCCACCATCGCCATGGCAGCTCCTTCCCAATAATTGACCTGGACTCGGCTATCGATAGGTCGCACACAACACCTAGTGACGTGGTTTTACCACTACCTGGAGGGTGTGGCAATCAGCCTGCCAGTAGGATTCTTCGCAGTACTGGAAGCATTCAGCGTGAGCTAAAGATGTTCAGACGGGAGGCGGTACGAATCACCTCGGTCTCGACCGTGAGCAGTGCAGCTGCAGCAACCCTGCGGATACTTCTCGCAGTTTGGTATGCAATGCACTCGCGCAAACGCAGCCATTGGGAGGTCGCTAAGACTCTTTGTCGGCTGATAACGTTGCAGGAGTTGCCCGTTACTGCAGCCAGGGGGGGAGTTGTCCGGCGGGGGGCATTTCGATGTTGGCGGCACTGCGGATATGGTCGTGGCTGAGGACGTCGTCCAGTGCCTCTTGCGGCGGCGCGCCGTCGAGATTCAGCACGCCAATGGCTTCCCCTCCCGGCGTGCCGCTCGAGCGGCCTACGGTCATCTGCGCGATGTTCACTCCATGAGCGCCGAACGTCGTGCCGATCGTGCCGATGATTCCCGGCACATCGTCATGCGTGAAGATCAACAGATTGCCGTCCAGGTACGCTTCCAGGCGGTATTCATTCAACCGCACCAAACGCGGCATGTCGTTGCCAAACAGGGTTCCCGAGGCCACGTAATCGCGTCCTTCGGCATTGACGGTTGCGCGAATGGAGGAACTGAATGCCAGGGCTTCACTGGTGGACTGTTCGGACAACGTGATCCCCCGGTCCTTCAGCAACACCTGGGAATTGACGATGTTGACATCTTCATCCAATGCTCGTTCGAGCAATCCAGCGCAAAACGCCGAGGTCAACAGTTTGGTGTCCTTCTTGGTAATCTCGCCGCGGTATTGCAGCGAGCACGATTTGACGCGTCCGCCCGCCCACTGGGCCAGCAGCAGGCCCAGGCGGTGCGCGACGTTCAGGTAGCCGCGCAGCGCGGCCAAGGTCTTGGGGTCGACGGCGCCGACGTTCACCGCATGCCGAATTTCGCCTTTCATCAAGTAATTCAGAACCAACTGGACGGCTTCCACCGCGACCAGCGTTTGCGCTTCTTCCGTACTGGCGCCCAGGTGGGGCGTGCAGGTGACATTGGGCATCTTGAACAAGGGGCTATCCGTGCACGGTTCCTTCTCGTAGACGTCGAGCGCCACACCGCCCAGCCGGCCACTCTGCAATCCCTTCACCAAAGCCGCTTCGTTGTAAATGCCGCCGCGCGCGGCGTTGATCAATCGAGCGCCCGGCTTGATCAGTTCCAATTCCGCTTCGCCGATCAGGTCTTTGGTTTCCGCGCCGCCGGGGATATGAACGGTGAGGTAGTCGACGTGGGGAAGCATGGCCTGGACGGAATCGGCCAGTTCGACCCCGAGGCTCTCGGCGGCCTCGGCAGACAGAAACGGGTCGTAGCCGATCACGCGCATGTCAAACGCCAGCGCTCGCTGGGCGACTTCGCGACCGATCCGCCCGAGTCCGACGACGCCGAGCGTCTTGTTGGCCAGCTGCGAGCCCATGAACAACTTGCGATCCCAGCGGCCTTCGACAAGGCTTTGATGCGCGGCCGCGATATTCCGCGACAGGGCGGCCATCAGCGCGAACGCGTGTTCCGCGGTACTCACCGTGTTGCCGGTGGGCGTGTTCATGACGACGATGCCCAGCCGCGTGGCCGCCTGCTTGTCGATGTTATCGGTGCCCACGCCAGCGCGGGCGATGGCCCGTAGGCGTTTGTTGCCTTCGAGCGATTCGGCCGTAATCGTCACGCCGCTGCGGCAAATGGCGGCATCGAATTCAGCCAGGGCAGCTCGCAACGCGTCCCCTTTCAAGCCCGTGCGAACTTCGTACTCAATCCCCTCGGCCTGTTCCAACAGGTCCAGTCCGTCTTGTGCCACATTGTCGAGAACGATGATTCGATGCATGATTGTGATTGCCCGTCTGGAAGCCGCAATGGGGGTTGATAATGACGCTTTCTAGCCGTTGCGCTGAGCGAAGTTGAGCATGAAATCGCGGAGTGCCTTGACTCCTTCGACCGGCATGGCGTTGTAAATCGACGCGCGGATGCCGCCCACGCTGCGATGTCCCTTGAGGCTGTCGAGCGATTGCTTCTTAGCCTCCGTGACAAACGCCTTTTCCAGCACTTCATTGGGCAGCCGGAACGTCACGTTCATCATGGAGCGGACGTTTTTCTGAGCGTGCCCTTGATAGAATCCGTCGCTGCCATCAATCACTTCGTACAGCATGTCGGCTTTGGCCCGGTTCTGTTTCTCCATGGCCGCGAGCCCGCCGATGTCGTCCCGCAGCCACTCGGCTACCAGGCCCACCATGTAGATGCCGAAAGCGGGAGGCGTGTTCCAGAGCGAATCGTTGTCCGCATGGTTCTTGTAATTCAAGTAGCCCGGCAGATTCGTTGGGCAGCGTTCCAACAAATCGTCGCGCAGGATCACAACGGTCACGCCCGCGGGCCCGGCGTTTTTTTGTGCGCAGGCGAAAATCAAACCGTACTTTTCCAGGGGCAAGGGGCGGCAAAGGAAGTCGGATGACGCATCGCAGACGAGCGGCAGGCCTTTCGTGTCTGGTTCTTCCTGAAACTGGACACCTTGAATCGTTTCGTTCGAAGTGATGTAGGCATAGGCCGCGTCCGCTTGCAGCGACAGTTCGCCGGGCGACGGCAAACGATCGTAATTGGTCTCTTTACCACTCCAGGCAACCCGGATGTCGCCTTCGCGAACGGCTTCGGCGACCGCATTGGCTCCCCACGAGCCGCTCACAATGTACTCGGCCGATTTCCCCGACAGCAGGTTCATGGGCACCATGGAAAACTGCAAGCGAGAACCACCCTGCAAGAACAGAATGTGATAGTTGTCGGGGACGTTCAGCAGCTGCTTGAGCACGCTTTTCGCATTCTGCAGGATCGCGTCGAATGGTCCGCTGCGATGGCTGATCTCCAGGACGGACGCTCCCGCGCCCGGCAGCGACAAGAATTCCGCTTGAGCTCGTTCCAGTACGGGCAACGGCAATGCCGCCGGGCCGGCGGAAAAATTGAAGACGCGCTCTGCGGCGAGGGTGGTCATGGATGGTTCGTCCTATGGGTTTGTTCAAGCGAAGCGAAAGACAGCGATTTTACGCTCTCGTCGTCACATTGAGAAGGGACTGCCCGCCGACAGCCAACATGTGATATAGTCCGTAAGCCGACAGCGTCAGGTTCCGTCGTCATCTGAGCTCGAAGCGCAAGCGAGTGGGTCACTTACGCCGGATACACTTGCTTGCGCTGCGTGCTTGACTACTTTGCGGCCTGCCGCAAACTTGGCGTTGTCCAGTCAAGCACTGCCAGGCGGCGGTCATCCTGCCCATGTGGACGCCCTGCCCATGTGGACGCCGGCGGCTACGGAAAGGTTCGTGACATTAGATGGGAGACATTGGACAGCATCGCGACGTACTACTCGTGTTGGCCGCATTCAGCCGTTACGACGCGGCCCTGGACTGGGCGCGGGACCGGGCCGTGGCGCGCTGGGGCCCTGTCGAGCTGGAAAGTCCGCGATTCGATTTTTCGTACACGTCGTTCTACGAAAAAGAAATGGGGGACGGACTGAAGAAGACGTTCTTCGCGTTTCGTCGCCTCATCGACCCGACTGCCATCGTCGACATCAAGCATCGGACGAACGATTGGGAATCCCAGTTTGCCGCCGAGCACTCCTTTCCGGAACAGCGACCCTTGAATCTCGACCCGGGCTACTTGACCGAAGCCAAGCTTGTTCTGGCGACCACGAAGGACCGCGACCACCGCCTTTTCCTGGGCAGCGGGATCTACGCCGAAGTGACACTCCACTTTCATCACAAAGCGTGGCGAATTCGTGACTGGACCTATCCAGACTATCAGCAGCCTGAGTATCATGAATTCCTGACGCGTTGCCGAACTTATCTGCGAACCTGCTATCGAAATCCGCATGACGGTTGATTCTCTGTTCTTGTTCCTGGTCGCGACGCTGGTTCCCGGCAGTCTCATCAGCTGCAGTGTTTGTTTTCTGATGCGTCACTGGGCGCCGCGCTGGCGCTTACTTGATCAGCCAGGCGAGCGCAAAGTGCACACCCGCGCCGTACCGCTCGGCGGCGGAATCGGAATCTGGCTGGGAGCCGTAGGAACATTTGCGCTCGGTTCGCTGACCTTGCTGGCGACCGGCAACGGTACTCCCGCGGCGCCCTGGATCCCCGAGTTCGCGCGGCCCCATCTGGCCGGGTTGCGCGAACAGCTAAGCGCGCTCTGGGTCTTGCTCGGCGGGGCCACGGTCCTGGTGGTCATCGGGTTGATCGACGACGTCCGTGGATTGTCGTGGCGTATTCGGATCGCCGCACAATTCGTCGTGGCGGCGATGTGTGTTTACGGGCAAGGATGGCATTTGACTGCTTTTGTGGAGCTGCCGATCGTCACCGGCGCGCTGTCTGTGTTGTGGATTGTCATGCTCGTCAATTCCTTCAACATGCTCGACAACATGGACGGCCTGTCGGGCGGCGTCGCGGCAATCGCGTGCAGTATTCTGGCAGCGTTTTTGTTGTTGTCACCCGATCCCGAGTCGCATGGACCGCAGCTGTTTGTGGCGGGGTTCCTGTTGGTGCTGGTTGGTGCCCTGCTGGGATTTCTCTGGCACAACCGGAGTCCGGCGCGGATCTTCATGGGAGACGCAGGCAGTTACTTCGTTGGTTTCTGCATCGCCATCGCCACCATGCAAGCCACCTATGCCGGCTACTCCAGCGGCACGCGGCACGCGATTCTCGCTCCTGTGTGTGTGCTGGCCGTACCGCTGTACGACCTGGCCAGCGTCCTCTGGATACGGCTGCGCGAACGCCGCAGCCCCTTCGTCGGGGATACGAATCATTTTTCGCACCGGCTGGTAGAACTCGGCATGACCCAGCAGCAAGCGGTCTTGACGATCTACCTGGCCACGCTCACCTGCGGGCTCGGCGCGCTGCTGTTGAATCGAGTGGACATGTTTGGTGCGCTGCTGGTCGTCGTGATTGTCGCGTGCGAGTTGGCCTTGATCGCCGTGCTGGAAATCGCCGCCTCGCGGAAGTAGAAGCGCGTTCCGGCCGCAAGTTCGAGTACGTAGCCCGTAGATGGTGCCAGAGCGGGGCGGCGAATCGGCGGTTTGCTTACCGAGTGCAGCGTGGTCGCGTGTAACCGGTTGGATATCCATCCGATCCAGCGGCGGCCCACCGAAATTCGGCTAAAAAATACTACCGGACATGCCTCCCCAAAAAGGCCCCATTCCGTTGCCGACCGGAAGCTCGGAGATCATCTGATCCAGTCGCTCCAATACCTCCGCGTTCGCAGTCGGTCGAACTTCTTGCAGAAGTTCATACGTGGTGGTCAACCGCCGATAGCCGAAGTGGTCTTGATGCCGCACCAGAGCCGCGAACACGTCGAGGGCACGCTGAGCGCATCGAGGATCCTCGGACTCAAGTTGCTCCTGAACCAAGGCCAGCAGGTCGGGCCGTGGACCGCACAGTCGGTATTGCAACTGGGCGCGCCAGCTGGCGGGCCAGTCTGATGATCGTTCAAGCAGTTCACGCAATCGTTCTTCACGGCCCTCGACGGCAATCGCGAGCCGTGTCAGATCGGCTTCCAATCGCAACTGCCGATCATCGCTCGCGGCAAATGACTCCAACTGCGGCAGCGCGTCGACAGCCGCATCTTCCAGGAGCGCCAGTGTTCGCAGCGAAAGGGCCACGATCTTGGGATCTGGGTGTTGGATGCCTTCGAGCAGGCTGGGGACGGCGGACGCGCCGATGCGGGCGAGTGCAGCGCTGGCGGCACAACGCCGCTGCTTGTCATCTGAAAGTAGCTCAGCGGCAAGTTGGTCAAGCAGCTCGTGGGAAGCGCCATCCCGCATCGCCGCCGGCGATCGACCGTTCGTGTATTTTTTCTCGTCGATCACATTGCCGTCTTGATCGAATTCGCGCCACAATCCTTCCCGCTGATCCTGTGCGTGTTGTCCCTGCACGCGCGCGTTACCCGTTGGCCACCAGGCGACCGCGTCCCCTTCGCGCTGAGCGTGAAAGCGATTCGGCCAGTTCCATCCTTTGGGTTGAGAGATTTCAAGGGGTTCGCCGTAGGCCACTTTCAAGCGTTGTCGGCCTTGTCGGTCCCAGGCCGTCCAGTCCTCGATGAAAACGCCGTCCTGGACCCTCCCCGAAAACGCTTTTGTGCCGTTGGGATGATAATACGTCCACTGCCCGCTGGGCTGATCTTTTCGATAGTGTCCCTGGCAAAGTCTACGCCCAGCGCTGTCGAAAATGGAATAGGAACCGTAGCGGATGGTCACGGGCGTATCGGAAACGGGAGTCGCGGGATTTTCAGCGTTCTCTTCCTGTCTTTCGAAATAGCGCACGACAGCGCCATCGGGAAGTTTGTCCTGGGACGGCTTTGGACGAAAGAAGGTAGCCATCGAAACGGCCACGACGCCCGTGACGATCAGGATTGTGCGCAGGCTGAACTGAAAGAACCGTCGGATTGCGAATTTTGTCTTGGACATGGCCTTTTTCCGTTGAATTCGGCGCTGCGTGGCCAATTGGTGGTCTCCGCCTAATGCGCCGCGAAAGGGGACGCCGCGAAAGGGGGACAGGCACCATCGATCCGACCGGTTTTCGGGACGGACCAAACACGACGATGGAGCCAGTCCCCGTTTCGCTCCCGTCAACGCGGCGCTGTCGTATTCATTAATACTCGTCTCCAAACTGCCTGTGAAATGTGGGGTAGATGGCTTCGTAATAGCGTTGCAATTCAGGGTCGCCGCTTGACTGCCATTGTTTCAGGATTCGCCGCGCGCGCTTGCCTTCCGCGTCGATCTTCTGGAGCAGGTTGGCGGTCCGGGTTTCGAAGTCCAGGAATTGCAGCAGGACAATCGGAACGGCCCGTTCGAAATCCTCTTGCTCGACGAGCAGGTCCGACGCCAGACGCCGCTCGGCAGTCGTGCATTTTCGCGCCAAGTCGAAAAGGAAGGCTGGCTGGGCGTCGTGCAATCCGAAGACCGTGGCGAGCACTTCCGCGCGGACAACACTATCCTCAGACTCCAGGAAGAGGATCATTAGCTTGTCGCATGCGGAACGGGCATCCACCTTACAAGCCCGCAAGGCGCGTAGCAGCAACGCCGCTTGATCGGCATCGGTTGCGGGTGTGTCGGACAGCCGCGCCAGAACGGACTCGCCGAAAGCCTGGGGCAATTGGCTACGGAATGCCATGGCCGCCAGGGCGATGTTGCTTTCCATGGGCTGCTTTGTTTCGAGGAGGTCGTGGATCGATTCGCTGTTGTCGCTACTGGTTCGATCGAATAGCAGGTCGGCCGGGATGCCATCTGCCTGCCTGAGCACCTCAAACAGCTCGTGCACTTGCCGGTGTGCTTCCGCGTTGTGGAAAACAACGAGTCGACCGTCGAGAACAAAACACCAGGCATCGCCCGTGTAAATAGAGGCGAAGTTAGCCCCGGGCAAATCCGACAGTTCTTCGGGAGCCAACCTCCACGACGCGGTTTCTACGATGTTGGCGACGAAGCGGGCGAGGTTCGAAAGCTCTTCAAACTTCGCCGCCACACCAGCAGCATCGTACGCGCGGACAAACTTCCTCTCGGGATGATCGGGATGGTGTTCAGGACCATCGGCACCACGCAATGCGGACAACGTTGATTGAATCTGCTGCTGCTTTTCGCGACCTGCCTTGACTAAACATACTTGGCGCCAAAGGACTGCCGATTGGTCGTGCATCCCATACTGTCGATCGTCGTGGTGGCCCAGGATTTGATTCAACGCGGCCTGTAATCCCTGGCTCGAATCGTCATCCCAACGGTCCACCAGATCGGGAACGGGATAGATACACAGGTAGGACGGCACGACTTCGTCTTCGGGCACCACCGCAATCGTGCTGCCGTCAACAACCGCCGCAAAACTCCAAGGCTGAAGAATGGACTTGAAGACGTCAGCCAGCGGTACACCTTCCCCGCGATACGTAACCGGGTGACGAGGCAGCGGTTCGGTATCGAACACGGCAAACGGGTCGGGCGTTGACTCGTCAGGATCACCACCAAACGGATTGGGCACAGGCGGGGCGGCTTCTACGTGGGGCTCGGGCGCTTCGTCGCTGAAGACCAGCGGCAAGTCGTACCGGCGCGCCAGATCCATGACAGTGTCCGCCAGCGAGGCATTGATCACCGTCAGCGACACTTCCTGCCGTAGTTTTTCGTACGCCGCTTCATCGTCTTTATGAACGCTTTGCATCGCCAGAGCTGGATCTTCCAGCCCGTCACTCAAGGCATTCAGGAACAATTCGATTTCTTCGAGGACCTTATCGGTTTGCGAGACGATCATCAAGGGCCCGATCACTTCAAGAGACCCGGGGCCGCCAACTTCATCCCACGAGTGTTCGTCGATCAGCGTCACGATCGATTCGCGGAGATCGTGCAGCGAGCCGATTTCGTCTGCCAAATGGTGCAGCGGCAGGATACGCGTCGTGAGTACCGATTCACTCTCCTCATACGTGGTGATCACCAACGATTCGTTCCGTACATTCCACGTCAGGTAAAACCGATCGAGCAAACTCACAAAGGCGTCTTCCGCATCGACGTTGTGACAAACAACTTCGACATGCATTTCGGAAGTAAGTCCCACATCGTCTAGTGCCCGTGTATCGAACAGCAGATTGACGTCGATGCCATCGAAGATCTTGTGCAGGACGGCGTCGAACGTGCCTACCAGTTGCTGGTCCTGCATCGGTTTCGCCCGCAGCGCTCGGCGGAACTGCCGTACCGGCGACGCGTCCACCACCTGATGTTCAGGCCTGAGGGAGAGGAACGTGTGAAATCGCAGTTCATGCAGCAACGACACGACTTCCCCATGGCTGTAGTCTGTTTGCGAAACCACCAAGTTGCTGCCACACATCATGATCGATCCAGGTCCACCCACTTCATCCCAAGTCATGGGTGCTACAGTAGACGTGGTGAGTTCAATCAAGGTATCGCCGTTGTCGTTGAGCGCGGAGAGCAATTCCGGCACGGGGTAAATGCGCACTCGCAGCTTCGCTTCTGCATCTTCGGGTGTTGTGACGACGATGCCTTCATCGCGGACGATGAACACGAGGTCCAACTGTTGCAACACGAGTCTCAACGCCGACCGCAAGCTCAGCTTTTGCAAGCGAGGAAGTGTGATCGGCACGTCCAGACCGATACCAACATCGTCGAGCTCGCGTGTGTTGATGAAAATCGGCACGTTGTACTGCGTGGAAAGCCAAGCGACCACCGCGCGAAGCTCCGCGTCCACAAAGTGAATGTCGCGCTTCTTACCGCTCAGAGCGGTTCTCAGTGGAACGAGTTCACGGGCAACCGGTTCGAGGTCGATAGGTTCGATACCGGACTGTGCCGTTTCCAGGCCGCGCACCAGGCCTTCGATTTGTTGGTGCGTCTGTTCACTGTGATAGACGAGCAGCGCGCCTGGAAGCGGCCGCACGAACCCTCGGCCGCCGTAGTCTTCCCAGTCGTATTCGCCGAGTACCATGACGGCATCAATCAGATTGTCAATATCAATCGCGGTGGGCGTCAGCAGCAGGCGTTCTAACGTATGCACGCGCGTCACGTAGCTGGACGACTGCGAATTCCACTTCGCATCAATAATGGCGATGTGGTCAGAATATTCGAGTACGGCACAATCCGGAACGCCGGCGGCGGCCATGAGGTGCAGCAGCAGCGACTTCAGTGAAATCGGTTGTCGGCAACGAAACGACATGATTTCATCGAGGCGGTTGTCCACATTGCCGAAACTCTCAACGCGGATTTCCGTTTCGTGCTCGGCAGCGAGTCGCGTGAGAATGTCACGGAGCGTCTGCTGTTCGGCAGAGCACGTAGCTGGACGGTCGAGCCGTGAAGGGCCATTGTTCCGCGCGTCCGCCACAGGTTCCGTGCGAGACTTGATCGCCACGGACCAAAGAAGAAAACCAACGCAAAGGACCGCGCCGGCCACGAAAGGACGAGAGTAGCGTCGACCAGCCATAACGCTCCTTTTTCACACCGACGCCTTACCCGTCACTCCATTCTAGTCGAAGGGACAAACACTTGTGAACCCTCGGCCGATGGCGGATAATACGTTTCTTCGTTCCCCCAACCTGTCCAACCCGGGAATACCACCGATGTTGCGTTTTGTTTTAATCAGTTTGTTCGCCGTCTCAACCTCTCCACTCGCCGCTGCCGATTGGCATCAATGGCGCGGCCCCCACCGTGATGGCGTGGCGACGGACAGCCCGCCGCTGATCAATCGCTTTCCTGACAGCGGCTTGACGCCGGTGTGGTTGAGCGAAGAACACGTGCCTTCGGCGCGGTCAGGCGGTTGGTCGAGTCCCGTGGTGGCGAATGGTCGAGTGATCATATTCACGCACCAACGCTCCAAAGTCGCGACGGAAGAATTGCCCCCGGCCAGATTCCCGTACCTGGCACCGAACAAGCGTACCGGCATGACCGCTGAGGAGGATGAGGAGTACGAGCAAAATCGGCGTGACGAGCAGGAGCAGCGCAGCCGGAACTATCGCTTCGACGAAGTCGTCTATGCGTTCGATGCAGGCACCGGAAAGACGGTGTGGAAGAACGAGCAGGTCAGCGTCTACACTCGTTTTCCACAGTCGGGATCCCCGGCCGTGGTGGACGGACGAATTTACCTGCTGGCAGCCGGTCGTCAAGCGCGCTGCCTGGATGAAAAGACGGGCACGAATCTGTGGCAGACGAAATTGCCAGGAGAGTTTCGGGACGAATTCCTGCAGTCGTCCTTAGTGGTTGTCGACGGCGTCGCCGTCGGGCTGGCGAATCGCGTCTTTGGTTTGGATGCCTTGACCGGCAAAGTCCTGTGGGCCAGCGAGGAGGAAACGGGTGGCAATCATACCAGTCCCGTGGTCTGGAATTCCGGAAAGCGAAATCATGTCCTCGTGAACCTGCGTGACGATACGTGTTGCCTGGATGCGGCATCGGGCAAAGAACTGTGGCGAGTTCGGTCAGAAGGCGGTCAGGCCACACCGATTGTGTTTGGCGACTTGCTGATCACCTACGGTAATAGTCGGAAGAAAGGGCTGCGCTGTTTTCAACTTGCCGAAGACGGTGCGGAGCATCGCTGGACGTACCAGGGAACCGGCGATCCAGGCGGCAGTCCCGTACTGGTGGACGGCCACGTCTATGTTCAAGGCGAAAAGCGTCTGGCCTGCGTGGACATCGCGTCGGGCAAAGCCCGCTGGTTGACAACGCTGGATGTCGAACGGCCTCGCTATTCCTCGCTAATCGCCGCGGACGGCAAGATCTTCTATTCGTTTGACAGCGTGCTCTGTTTTGCCGCGGACCCCGAAGAATTCACGCAACTGGTGAATGCCAAGATCGACGCCGACGGCCTGCTGGCGGATGAACAGGTTTTTCGAAAGGTGTTGAACATTGATGAACTGGAAAAAACCTCGGAGGGCCAAAAGGCCGCCGAGAAGCTGTGGCGACAGAAGTTTGGCCACAGCGGACCACTTTCCTGCTGCACGCCAGCCATTGTCGACGGCCGGATGTTCCTGCGCTTGCAGGATCGCGTGGCCTGTTACGACCTGCGGATAAACTAGTTGGACAGCACCAAGTTGGTTAGAACTAGCGTGCCTATTTTCTGGCTGTCGTTTTGTTTAACCCTTAGCCGCAGGCGCCGGCTCGGTGCGTACGCCGGCGCCTGCGGCTGGGGGTTAAACGGCGTGCTCATATGCACGAAGGCTCGGCGCTGTCCACCCGATGTGGCACGCTCCCGCGGGCGAGGCGTGTTGCATAGCCCTGCCC
>CALBSZ010000728.1 GCA_937967665.1 uncultured Planctomycetaceae bacterium | reverse complement strand
TCGCGGGGTCCTGCGAAGTCGAAACCGTTGACCAGCGCGTGGCCTGTCGCGTCGCCCGATTCGCCAATGGCGTTTCCGAAGTAGAAGACGTCGTTCGATAAGAGCCCTGTGTTCGCGTTGGCGAGCACGGTGATCTCCAGCCAGGTGTTCCGGATCATGTTGTCAGGCCACGTCAGCACGATCAGATCGCTACCGCCGGGACCTGCGCCCTGGCGAGGTGTAACTACGGGTTCCGGTGCCGCCGTCCACGTGGAAACGGAGTCGGCATTGCCGATCTGAAACACGAAGTCAGCGGCGGACAGCCCGGCCGCGCCGGGGAAGTTTGCCGTTTCCAGCAGAACGCCGTTGATGCCCGCCGCGTAGCTGGTGTAATTCGCAAACGTCGCATTCAGCCCGCGGAACAGCGGCTGCTTGTCCGTGGCGATGGCGTCCTGATCGTCGAGCGTGTCCCAGGACGAGTTGTCATAGAACACGTGCCGGGCCAGGATCTGCGGCGCTGTGATCTGAAGTTCGCCCGTCGTCGCATCGTTGCCGGCGTTACCCAGCGGATCGGTAGCCGTGACGACAACGTCGTAGGTTCCGCCATCCAGAGGCGGGGCGATCGTATTGTCGGCCAGGGTCCAGCTGCCGTTGCCGTTGTTGGCGGCGGAGTACATGCTGCCGTCCACGGTGACTTGAATCGTCGCGGCCGAATCGTCAACCGTCCCGGTCAGCTGCGGCGTTCGATCGGTGGTTTGCAGCGCATCGATCGTGACGACCGGCGGCGTGCGGTCGACGCTGAAAGTGCGGACGTAGTCGCCGCCTGCGCTCGAATCGTTGTCGCCGTCCAGGCGATTGCCGGCCAGATCGTGAATGCTGGTATTTCCGGATGCGGTGAGGCGGTAGTTGCCGTCGGGAAGCGTGCCGGCGTCGATCCATAACTGAACGGTCAACTCGCCGATTGTGTAGTCCGGTGTCAGTGAATGAATGACGTCGTTGCCATTGCCGAATATTGCATCGCCGCCGTCGTCGCGGAGTTCGTAGTTAGCCGGCGCGTTCGCGTCGATCTCGTTAAGCGGTTCACTGAAGCTGAGTTGGATAGAAGCGATGGCCGCGTTGGTCATTCCGCCCGAGTCGATTAGCGGCGGATGGGTCGCGGTAATTCGGGGCGGACTGGTGTCGCTGCTATCACCGCGGAATTCGTACGCTCCGAGATCGACGAAGCCTGGTGCGCTGGCCGCGAAGGTCCGCAGATTGTTGTCGATCGTGCTGCTGTCCAGTGTTGACAACAGCGAGATATTTCCCTCGCCGCGGGAGATGCCGATCGTGGCGGGAAGCACCGTGGGTCCGAAACCGTACTGGAAGTTGATCTCGCCCGAGTCGTGCAACGTGACCAGGAAACCGACATCGCTACCGTCGGATTCGACCGTCGCATCCCAGCGGATGGTGATTTGCCCTGCAATCGCGTCGTCGACGTAAATGTTGTCACCAGCGCCCCCCGTGCTGAGGTTCATCCAGAGCGGTGCAATTCGAGTGTTGGCCAGCAATGCGGCGTTCGAATTGGTTTCGTCGCCCGGCGAGTCGGATCCGGCGAAATGCAACAGGCCTTCACTCGACACAAAGACGGTCGAGTACGAGTCGTCGTAAAACGGAAAGCTGAAGGGCAGGTTGAGCGTCCAGTAGTTGTTGGTCGAACGCCAGTTCCGCGGCACGCCAACTTCCGGCAGCGTCCCACTGCCGTTATCGATCTCGATGTAATCCTCCGATCCGGTGTTCGGTGTTGAGGGGTCGTCGAGACGCGACGTGCCGGTGATGTCAGTTGCCGGCGCCAGCCACGTCTCGCCACGGTCGATGGCCAGCGAATTGCCGATCTGGAAGAAATTGTCGTCCAGCCCGCCGTTGAACCCAGCGCCAGCGGCCGTATAGCCGAGCACGTCGTCGGCGCCGTCGGTATCGAGAAACCCCGGATCACCCTCGACCGAACCCGCGCCGAGGCTCGAAGCGGTTCGCCAATCGGCCAGCGTTGCTTGATCCGCGCCGTTCCAGAAGCCGGTAAGCGCCGCCACGTTCGGCATCGACGGGTCGGGGCCGCGAGTGAACAAATTGCGATCGCTGTCGATATTGGATTGACTGTCGGTGGCAGCGAAAACGCCGTGCCCCGCGTTGACCCACAGGATGTTGTTTCGCAAGACGACATCGCGCGACGAACTCTCAAGTCGCACGGCGTCGCCCACTTCCTGGAACACCGTATTGTTGATGATGCTGGGGCGATGTCCGGAAGCGATGTAACCGTTTTGGAACCGGATTCCGTGATTCGTGTTGGCGTAGACCAGGTTGTTAATGACCTGGGCACTCGCCGAAGCACTAATCCCGATCGAATTCGAATAGACGTAGTTGCCGTCAACCTGGTCGTACCACGCGGACAGGATGCCGGCATTCGTGTTGCCATACACGCGGTTCGCAATCACCTGTTCGGAGCCCGTCGAGGTGGAACGGATGCCATCGTAGTTGCCATAGACGAGATTGTCCCGGGCCTCGCCATGTTCAAGATCGATGCCGACGTCTCCCGAGCCGTTATGGCTGTGGACGGTATTGCCGCGGACCAGGTTGCCGCCGCCCCGGGCGTAGATGCCCAGTGATGCGTTGTCATGCACTACGTTATTCAGGACCGTCACGGCGTTTCCTCCTGCATCGACGTAGATACCGGCGTACGAGTTGTCGAAGGCGCCATTCTCCCGAAGCAGCCCGCCGTCCGAGTTCAACACGACACCAGTGGAATTGTCGTGGAGCAGATTGTTGGAGACCAGGGCGCCGTCGTTGCCGGTGAGGATCTCGATACCATTATCCTGGTTGCCGTAGACGTCACTATTGGAGACCGTGATTCCGGAACTCCCAACGTTCGCCTCGGCATGAATGGCATCCCGAGCCCCGGTGATCGAGAGCCTGTCGAGCGTGATGTTGTCCGCTCCTTGAAATGCGAACACGTGACGCGATGCGTTCGTGTTGCCTCGATCCAGCAGGGCGGTCGCCGCGCTGCCAGGTCCTTCCATCCGCACCCCGCTATCCGCGTCGAACAGTTCGATCTCGCGCAGTACCTGATACGTGCCCGCGTCAACATGTACCACGTCCCCCGCATCGAGATCGTAGGCATCCAACAAAGCGGCCAGCGAGACCATGGGTTGGTCGGGTGTTTTGCCGCTATGCAGGTTGTCGCCAAGGGCGCTGGTGAATACGTCGCCCGTCGCCGAGGCGTCATTCACGTAGTAATCGGTGCCGGCATTTCCGATAATGAACGGAGCATCGCTCACGTCCGTAGGGTTGGTGCTGACGCGAATCAGGTATTCCCTGTCCGGCGTGATCGTGCCGGGAATCGTCCAATCAAACACGCCCGGCGCGCGCAGGTCATCTGCAATCGCGGCGACCAGATCGAACGTGCCCGGTTCGAGTAGTTCGATATCGACCGTGATCGACGGCGGACGCAGGTAGTGATGGAGCACGTCGTCGGGCGACAGGGCTCGGTCATAGATCGCCACTTCGTCCAGACGTCCTTGGTACAGCGAGTCACCAATGGTATTGCTGCCGATCCGGTTGTCCGTTCGCAAGATGTTCGTGGGCAGGCCCAGCAACTGTGTGGCAACAGCGACCCCGTTCTTGTACAGCGTTGCCTGGCCGCGATCGTCAATCACGGCGGCCAGGTGTTGCCACGTTTCGGCTTCAATGACATCGCTCGCCGTAAGACTGCGGCTGCCGCCGTCGTCGAGCCGGTAGGTTAGTTGCAGGTCCGACTGGCCCGCGCGACGCAGCGATACGTAGTCGGAATAGCCCCCGTTACCGAAGTGGATCAAGCCGGAGGAGGCGAAGAAGCCGCTGCCCAGATCGGCCGGGTAGACCCACAGCGACATTGTCATGCCGTCGGTGAAGTCAGCAAATCCGTCCGGCAATTCGACGTAATCGTCCGCGCCGTCGAAATCGACCGCCGCATCCAGTCCTACCTCAAACACGCCCTCCGCGCCGAGTGACGGTGTGCCGACATAAGTGCCATCGAACGCATGGCCGGACTGGTCGGCCGCCGCGCCACCGCTGGTTTCGCCCAGTCGATAGTAGGCCAACGGCGCGTCGAGCGAAAGGAGTGATTCGTAGCTTTCATCCCCCGGCGCGCCCGCCACTCCGCTGCTGTGCCAGCGCAACCGCATCGTCTCGTCCGCTTCGACTTTGTCGAACGGGGTCGGCGCCATGACTTGCACTATGCTCGGCGGGCTCGGTGTCGCTTCGACGGTATTGCCGTATGCTCCGGCGTTGATCCGGCTGCCATTCGGCCCGGGTTCGGCAGACCAGTCGAAAACCGGTCCACCTGCGTCGATGGCAGGCGACGCGGCTTGCAGGTGCAGGTCGTCGTCCGCAGCCCGGTTCCCTTCAATCCTTTGCACGCGAACGGCATCAGCGGCAAGCCGGTCATCGTCGAATATATTCGACAACCGCACCGTCAGCGTCCCGCTCACCACTTCGACCAGCGCCAGCCGCTCCCAATCCACGCCCGCGTCGCTGAATTCCGCCGACCCGTATCGCTGGTTCACGGTCCGGCTACTAATCGTGGTTGCGTCGTCGAGCAGCGCGTACCGAGCCTGGTACGTGTAGCGGCTGTCGTAACCCTGCCCGCTGCGCCACGTGGCGCCGACGTCGTACCAACCGGGCGCGAGGTCCGTGAACGTCCAGCTGGCCACGCTATCCGACGAGTCTTCACTTTCGCGCCAGTCGTCGTTGAACCCGACGGTGCCAGTCACTTCGTTCCAGGTGCCGGTAAGGCTGAAGCCAGGGTCTTCGTCGTCTTGAATGGCGGCAACCCCGCTGGGCGCTTCGCTAAAGCCGGAAATGCCGTCTGGGCCAGCGGGATCGACAAAGAGCGGATCGCCCACCACGCTGTGTTGGTCCTGGCCGACCTGGAAGAACCAATCGCTTAAGGTGTCAAAGTCGGTCGACTGCCAGCTGCCCAGCCCCCTGTTCGGCATGCCGGTTGGGAAGTGGAACGTGTTGTAGTCGCTGTCGAAGTCGGTCTGACTGGAATCGGCTACCGAAATGGCGTGTCCCGCGTCGACCACCAGCACGTTGTTCCGCAGCGAAACATAGTGCGAGTTGTCATTCACCCGGACCGCGTCCCCAACCTCCTGAAACACCGTGTTGTTGTGAAAGCGCGGAACAAGTACGCCGCTCCGGTCCGAATGTGAGACAAGAAACCCGTAGTTCGAGTTGGCATAAATCAGATTGTTTCTGGTGATGCCACGGAAATAGTTTTCGCCCCGCAGGCCGATGGAATTCGCGTACACAAGATTGCCCTCGGCAATCGAATTGCGGGTTTGCACGATGCCCACGTTGCTGTTGTGGTAGACGATATTATCGACAATCGAGTCGTCGCCCTGGCTGGCATAGATACCGTCGAAGTTGTTGAAGACGGTATTTCCTCGGATTTCGGTGCCGTAGTTGGCATAGATGCCGCGGCTATTGGACTGGTTGTGGCCGTAGACGGTATTGTCGCGGAGGATCACGCCTTCGTCCTGCGCGTAAATGCCCGCGTAGCGATTGTCGAAGACGACATTCTGTTCGATCAAAGCGCCACCGAGGTACGAATTCGGATCAACAGAAATCCCGATGTTCGCATTGCCGAATACGCGGTTGCCGAAGATGTATGACTGATTGCTGGTCAGGACCAGGCCTGATTCGTTGCCATGGAACTGATTGCCAGGTCCGATTTCCGCGTCGTCGTTGCTGCGTTGCAGTTCAACTCCATATTGCTCGTGGCCAAAGCTGCTGCTGTTGCTGATCGTGATGCGTTGGCTATCAATGTCGCTTTCCGCATACACGCCGGTGTAGGCGCCCGTCATGGACAAATGATCGAGCGTCACGTTGTCGGCGCCGGTGAACTCAAATACATAGCTGCCTCTGGCCGGGTTACCGCGGTCCAGCAACGCCACTGCCGTATCCGGACCTTGAATTGTCACGCCGCTGTCCTTGGCATCCAGCACCACGTTGCGAATCAGGCCGTACGTGCCGGTATCGACGTGGATCACATCGTCCGGGTCGAGGTCGTAGGCAGTCAACAGGGCAAACAGGCTGGACATCGGACGGTCAACCGACTTGCCGCTGTTGGCATTGTCCCCCGCGGCGACCGTGAACACGTCGCCAACCGTCGAATCGTCGTTGACATAGTAATCCGTGCCGTCGTTGGCGATGACGAACGGCGCGTCCGAAGTATCGGTCGGGTTCGTGGAAACCCGTATCAAGTACTCGTTGTCGGGCGTTACGCCGGCTGGAATCGTCCAGTCGAAGACGGCTGCCGCGACCGCGTCATCGGCGATCGTCAGTACGGGCGTGCCGCTGCCGGCATCCAGCAACTCAATGTCCACGGTCAGCGCTGGCGGGTTGACCACTTGATTCACCAGATCCGCCGCACTCAATGCTTTATCGAAGACCGCCACCTCGTCCACACTTCCGACAAAGGGTTGATCGAAGAACGTACTGTCTGCGATCCGATTATCGGTTCGCGTGACGTTCTTCGGTACTCCAACATTGCCGGATGCCACGGCCACGCCGTTCTTATACAACGTGGCGCTGCCGTTGACATCGACCGTCGCGGCGAAGTGCTGCCATTTGTCCAATTCGATCACGTCGTTCGCTTGGATATTCCTGCCCAACCCGTCGGAGTTGACGAGTGTGAAAAGCAAGTGATCTGAGACTCCATTTCTTCTTATCGAAATGTAATCACTGGTCCCGCCGTTGCCGAAATGAACAAACGCCGAATCCGCTTTCGCGGTAGGCCGAGTCCAAAAAGAAATGGTCAAGCCATTCGTGAAGTCGGCAAAGCCAGCAGGCAACTCGACATAGTCGTCCACGCCATCGAAGCTCGCGGCAGTATCGAGCCCCGCGCCGAAGACGCCCTCTTCACCCAGCAACGGACCATTGACATAAGTGCCGTCCAGCAGGTTTGCCGACAGATCGTCGGCCGTGCCGCCCGCTGCTTCACCCAGGCGATAATAGGCCAGCGGATCGTCAGCCAGGACCAGCGACTCGTAACTCGCGTCGTCGGCCAGTCCGGCCAGTCCGTCGCTGTGCCAGCGGATGCGAACTTCCTGGCCACGCTCGAATTTCTCCAAACCATTCGGCGCGATGACCTGAATCAATTCGGACGGACTCGTCGCCGCTTCGCTGGTGTTGCCGAATGCGCCGAGGTTAAGGCGGGCGCCGTTGGGCAACGGTTCGCTGCTGTAGGCGGCCGACAGCTCTCCACCGTCGATGGCAGGAGAACTGCTTTGCAAATGGAAGTCGTCGTCGGCGCCGTGATCGCCTGCTATTTGTTCGATACGGACCGCGTCGGCGATGATCGAAGACGTAGTTCCGCTGGTGAGACGCACGGTAACGGTACCGTTATTGATCGGCAAGTATGCAAAACGCTCCCAATCCGCGCCGTCCGCCGTGAAGTCGTCGGAGGCATAGCGCTGGCTGAAACGCCGGACGGAAATCAAGTCGCTACCGTCGTAGATTTCGTAGACGGCGTCGTGGGTGTAAGACGAACTGTACGAACCTCCGCTGCGCCACGTTGCGGCGAGGTCGTACCAACCGGCGGCCAGCCCCGTGAAGGTCCACTCGGCGGTATTGCCGGCCGAACCATCGTCTTCCTGCCAATCGCCGTTGTAGCCGCCGCTGACGTTTTCGCTCCACGTCGCTCCGGTCAGGCTGAAGCCGGCGTCCTCGTCGTCGATGATCTGCGCGGCAGCGATGGGCGTTGGGTCGAAGCCCAATACATTGTCCGCGCCGTCCGGGTCCGTGAATTGCGGGGACGCCGTCAGGCTGTGCTGGTCGAGGCCGAGTTCATAGAACCAGTCTACACGGCTGTCGAAATCCAGTCCCGCCCAGAAGCCAAGCCCGATTCCCGCCGTGCCAGTGGGGAATTCGAACAGATTGTAGTCGCTCGCAAATCCGGTCTGGCTGTCGTCGGCAACCGAGATGGCGTGGCCGTTCTGCACGACCACAATATTGTGGCGGAGCTGCACGTTGTCCGAATTGGACTCGACGCCAATACCATCCCCTTGCGGCTGGTAGATCGTGTTATTCACGACCCGTGCGTAGGGTGCGCTATCGTAGCCGCCTTGAATCCGGATAGCATGATCGGTGTTGTTATAGACAACATTGTTGCCAAGATAGCCCGAGAACCGGTCATACCCAACAATTCCGTCGGCGTTGGCGTAGACAGAATTTCCGATCGCTTCGGAGCGACGGTCCAGACCGATACCGCGAATGCTGTTTTGGAAAACCGTATTTCCAAGAACCTGATTGATGCCCGAATTCGTTGTATCAATGCCGTAGCCGTTGCCAAACACCGTGTTGTTTTCGGCCGTGCTCCCCTGGCTAAGCAGGATTCCGGTGCTGTTGCCGATGTGGCCGTAGACCGTATTGCTGGTAATCAACACATTCGGTCCGACGGCGTCGATGCCAATGCTCGTGTTATCGTGGACCCGGTTACTGTCAACCAGGACCGCACCTGTAAAGGTGCTCGGGTCCGCGTCGATGCCGTAATAGTTTTGATAGATGTGATTGTTTATCACGGTCGAGTCATTGCCCGCCACTTCCACACCAGCCGAATTGTGATTAAAAACACGATTGCCCTCGATACGGGCGTTGTCGTTGTCTCGTTGCAGCTGGATCCCATGCTGCTGATTGTCGAAAATCATGCTGTTGGACACGGTCACGCGTTGATTGCTGACACCATTTGCGCCGTAAACACCCACGTAGCCGCCGGTGATGGACAAGTGGTCGATCGTGACGTCGTCAGCCCCGCCGAGCTCGATGACGTAGCTGCCGCTCGAAGTGTTGCCGCGGTCCAGCACGGCGTGGCGGCCGGCGTTCGTCGGGCCCTGAATGGTCACGCCTGAATCGTCCGCACCGATGGTGATATTGGTAGACAGGTTGTAAACACCCGTGTCGACCAGAATCGCGTCTCCGATATCCAAGTCGTACGTCTCCAGTACGCTGCGGATCGAGGCTTTGGGGGCCGCGGCTGACAGCCCGTCGTTGGAATCGCTGCCCGCGGCAATCGTGTATTGGTTGTCAGAAAAATCAACGTCGCCGGCGATATTGACGAAGTACTGTGTGATCGGAGCCGTGATCTCGAACGGATTCGCGCTGACGTCAGTCAAGCTCGCATTGTCACCGCGCGTGACTCGTACGCGGTAATCGTTGTGCGGCGGGAATTGCAGCGGATCGATCGACCAGCGGAAGCTGCCGTCGTTCAATGTCGACGCGGCGATCTGCTCCTGAAATCCCGAGTCGCCGTCGCGAATGACATCGATATCGACGCGCAAGGCATCGGCGAGCCCCGCGGCATAGTGGTCTTGGATCGCCTGGACCGACAGCGCCGAATCGTAGATCGCCAGCTCGTCGACGCGCCCCTTCCATGTATCGTTGCCTTCCCCCTGCCCGATCCGCAGTGTGTTCGTGGAATGATTGATCGGATCGGTATAGGCGCGGGAGTCCACTTCGACACCGTTGATGTACAACCGCAACCAGCTGCCGTCGTACGTCGCCACGACGTGCGACCATTGATCGGTGGCGATCGGCGCTTGCACTCGGTACTGCGACCACTGGTTCACGAAAAATGCGATATCGCCGTCATCGTGGTAGATGCCGTAGCCGTCATTCCAGCTGCTGCTGGACGTCTTGCTCAATACAGCGTCGAACGGTTGTATCCCGCTGTCCGGGTACAGCCAGGTTTCGATGGAGATTTCGGACGGGCGCAGGGCCGCATCATCCGCTACCGTGATCACGTCGTCCACGCCATCAAACTCGGCCGCAGAATTATCGGCGAAGAACGACGCGACGTTTTGTGTCACGCCGTTGGTATACGCACCGTCGTGTGATCCGGCAGAATCCACTGCCGTGGCGCCGCTGTCGTCCAGATGCCAGAAGGCGACAGGACCGGTTGCCGATACAGCCGCCTGGTACTCGGCAGCGGTTCCCGCGGACATGGCGTTCGTCGAAAGCAAGTCGCTGCGCCAGCGGACGTCGAACGCTTGATCCGCGGGCCACACCTGGCCGCCGTCGGGACGCGTCACCAGCACGTATTCGGCTGGACTTTTCGAAGCGTGACTCGTGTTGCCGTAGGCGCCGATGTTGACAAAGCCGCCATTCGGAGCCGCTTCATTGTCGAACGGATCGGCTTCATCGCCGCGGTCGATCGCCGGCGATTGCACGGCGTCAGTCGTTTCGCTGAATGGGACCCGTACGGGCAACCCAGTGGCGAGGTCGAGCACGGGTGGGAGCGATCCCGTGAACCGTCCTGCCGTACTCATCAGATGGAAGTCGTCGTCGCGGCCGTCCCCCAAACCGGCGCTGGCAAAACCGAGTACGTTGTCGGCGCCGTCGACGTCGACCAGCAGTGGATCCAGATCCAGGCTGTTGACGTCGGTGAACGCCGTATTCCGCCAATCGACCAGCGTCGGCCGCGCCACCCCCTGCCATTCGGCCACCTGCCCGGAGCCGCTGGTCATGAGCACGTTGTAGTCGCTGCGAAAACCGGTTTGGCTATCGGCCGCCACGGAAATATCGAAGCCGCTGTGCGTCCACAAGATATTGTTCGATAAGTCGACACCGCGGGACGAACCCTGCACCCGGACCGCGTTGCCCGACGGCTGGTACACGGTGTTGTTGATGACCTCGCCGCCGAAGGTGCAGCAGTTCGAAACAAAGATGCCGGTCGTCGAATTGTCGTAAATGATGTTGCCGGTCACTCTTCCGGCGAAGTAACCGCCGGCGTAGATGCCCGTGTCGTTACTGTAGACGACATTCTCCTGCACCACGTCCGATCGGTCCGCGTAGATGCCGTTGGCGGTATTGTTGTAAACCCGGTTTCGCCGAATCGTCTCGACGCTAGTAGACGTCACGATTCCGTTGTAATTGGTGTGAACCACGTTCTCCGCGACCGTCGCTCCCGCGGTTGCCAGGATTCCCGTGTCGAACGACCCATCCTGACCATAAACCGTGTTGCCGTAGGCCAGCACATTGCCGTAGACATGCAACCCAGTGGCCGCGTTGTCGTAAATCAAGTTGCCCCGGTTCCCAATCGTCGCGCCGTCGGCGTTTGCGGCCAGGCTGGCGGCTACCGGGTTGCCGTCGTCCGTGGCGCCGACAATCGTCGTGGGTGAACCCGAGTCGCTGTTGCGGACATAAATGCCGACGTTATTGTTGTAGGCGCTGCTGTTGCTCAACCGCGTGATCGGCGTCTGCACAGAGATGCCGATGCCGCCGTTGTTGAACGCGGTCAGGGCGTCGAGTTCCGAGAACTCGGCATCGGAATCAACAACGATACCGTCCTTGACATTGTTCGATACGGTGAGGTGTTCGCCAGTGAAATGCGTGCTGCCGTTGCGAACCAGCAGCCCGTTCTCCGCCCCGGTCAGCGTGAGTCGGCGGAGCGTCACTTCATCCGCGTCGTTCAGGTCGATATTGGTTGAACCGGCATAGGGATTGGCCCGATCGATCGTCGCGGCGCCGACGCCCATCGCATCGGGGCCTGTGAACGTCGCGCCTTCGTCGTCCCCCACGCCCAACTGACCGCTGAGAATCACATTGCGGACGTGAACGTAATCGCCCGCATCGATGTAAACCGTATCGCCGGGATCGAGATCGTAGGAACGCAGCAGCGGCAGCAGATTCGCTTTCGGGTCGCCGGTGGTCTTGCCAGTATTGCGATTGTCGCCGGTCGCGGACGGCGTGTACTGATCGTCGGTGTTCGCCGCGTCGTCAATATAAAACGCACTGCCAACCGGCGGGACGGAGAAGACCTCGCGCGATTCGTCGGCAATCGCACCATTACTGAGCGAGGTGATGCGAATCCGGTACCGGCTGCCGACGTCGCCGTGGATGCCATTGTCGTCAGGACTCCAGCCGAAAGATCCGTCCGCCACATCGACTTCGCCGATATCGGCCAGTTTGGTGCCCGTCGAACTCAACAGATCGATATCGACCAACCCTGTCACATTGAACGCGTGCCACAAGATCCCGCGGCCTTCGTCTTCCGGCCAGTCTGTGTAGTAATTCGGATAGTCGACTGTGATGAATGCTGCCGCCGAGGAAGCCGCCTCCGCCGTATTCCCATAGGCACCGAGGTTGATTGTATCGCCATGGAACGCCGGTTCGTTGGCGAAGGCGTCGCCCGGATCGCCCGCGTCAATGCTGGTGCTGGCCGCGTTCGTAAGACGGTAGTCGTCCGCCGCCAGATTGACGAACTGCGGATTGTCGAGCAGCGGATCGACAGCAGTGTAGCCAATTGAGTTGGTGTCAAAATCGGCTTCCACCTGCCAATCGAACAGGTCGAGAAAATCTTTCTGCCAGTGGACGATGCGGCCGTCGTGTGTCGCATCGCGGGTCGCGAACAGGTTGTTGTAATCGCTGGCGAAACCTTGCTGACTATCGGTCGCGACCCACAGGCCGTATCCGTTCTCCGTCCAGATGATATTGTTTCGCAGCGTCACGTCTTCGGCGAAGTTCTGTAGTCGCACACCGTCGCCGGCGGGAGCGTAGATGGTGTTGTTGACAATGGATGTCGCGACGACGTTGCCGTCTACCAGAACACCCTGACCCGTGTTGCGGTAAATCAGATTGTGGTGAACCGCTGCCGAATGCTCGACGCCGATCCCAATCGCATTGTGGTGAATGCGATTGAAGCGGATCGTGGCCGCGTCGTCCGCCAGCACGCCGGTCAGGTTGTCGTGGATGTTGTTGGCCTGCCCCGGCGACCAATCCGTCGGTCCAAAGGTTCCGCCGCCGCTCAGGCCGATGTCGTTGTGATGGACATCGTTGCCTGTCACGTTGGTGTTGGGGCCGTCGATGAACGCACCGGTGTCGTTATCTGACAATTCGTTGTTGGTTATGGTCGCCGTGCTATACGAGTTGGAATGCCGAATTGCGAATGCGTTATGTGGTTGTTTTCAACTAGCGTGCCAATCAGCGGAGCCGAAAGGCTGCCTGCCAGGCGGACGCCGATGGTGGCGAACGCGATCTCGTTGCCGCGGATGACCGCATCGCCTTGATTGGTCAATGACACGCCGGTGCCGACCCCCGTCAGGGTGTTGTCCACGATCAGATCGTCGTCCGGCTGGTTGATCAAGATTCCGGTCGACGGTCCGCTAAACGTATTGCCGCGGAAGATGTTGTCGGTCGAATTATCGGCGATGCCTTCGTGGGAATGAATTCCCGTACCGCAGCAGCCGGTGAACATCAGGCCGTAAATCAAATTCGCATCGGCATCTTCCAGTTCGAAGCGGCTGCCACCGTAGGTGAAATGGCTGCCGGACGGCGTGCCCGCATAAGCCGCCCCTTCGTCCGGCGCGGTGATTTTCACGGCGCTGCCGGCGTTGTACGTTCCGGTATCGATAACAATCAGGTCGTCTGGCCCTACGTCATAACTGGCTAACACGGACTGTACCGAAGCCTTCGGTGCGGTCGCCGACAGGCCGTCGTTCGCATCGCTGCCCGGGGCCAGCGTGTAATGTCCGGCCGTCATAGTTGCGTCGTTCACATAAAACACGCGTGTCGAACTGGTTATTGCCGGCTCAATGGCCAGGTCGTAAACATTCGGATCGCCGCCTGGGCTGAAGACCCGCAGGTAGTACGTTCCGGCAGCCAGGCCAGTCAACACCACCAGTTCGTCATCCGTCGTCGTCGTGCTCGAACCGAGCAGTGTTTGCGTGTCATCGAAAACCTGTAAGTCCACGTTGCCGATCGAATCCGCAAACGCGACACTTACTTCCATGTCGTCGCCCCGCAGCACTTCAAACCGATACCAGTCCTCGTCTCCTGGCTGAAAGAGACTCAGACGATTGACATGCACCCCCGGTGCCACACCGATATCGGATGCTGTCGCAAACGATTCGTTGGTCTCGAAGCGGTCGCCGTGAAATACCATGTTGCTTCCCGCGCCGCCGTCGATGGCCAGATTCGCCGGCGCGCCGTAGACGTTCACGGTGAAAACAGCATCTGCCGCATCGTCTG
>CALBSZ010000727.1 GCA_937967665.1 uncultured Planctomycetaceae bacterium | reverse complement strand
CGACCGTCAAGGCAGCGGAAAAATCTCGGCGATACAGGGCCAGCGCTTCCATGGCCAATTGCACTCCTTGCCAGGCGGCCAGCGTTCCGCAGTAGAGCAGTTTCAGGTGATCGCAGCCGGGGCGGGCATGCCGGAACGTGAACAAGTTCGTATCGACACCGTTATGGATCACGCGGATCTTCTGGCGCGGAACGCCTCGGCTCACCAGATACGCGGCGTTGACGCCACTGACGGTCAGGACCCGATCGGCGGCAGCCAGGCAGGTATCTTCCTGGTAGCGGAGTTTCTTGAGCAATTCGCGGTCATCCGCCACGTCGGGATAGTGATACTTCAACTCGATCGACGGCAGACCGTTGACTTCAAAAACGAGCTGGCGGCAGAAGCGCTGTTTTTCCCGCGCGATCGGAAACCCCTCGAAGATGGAGCGGACATGAGCGACGTCGACGCGCGCCGGCCACCAGTGAAGCAGTTGCCGCCGAAAGTGCAGCGCGCGTTCGATGACGTTGCGGCCGAATACGGGAATCGCCGTATGCGTCACGCCGAGCGCGTAGGGCCGCGTTTCGATCTGGCCGCCGGCAAACGTGTCGTTCGGGACCGTAACCAGATCGACGTGGCCAAAGGAACTCGCCAACGCCGATACGAACGCGTCGATATGAACCGCCGCGCCCTTGGAGGAGGGAAAACGATCGTACGCGACATAGACAATTCGCATCGGCGCGCTGTGTCTCCGCCAGCGGGATCACTTGAAACTGGCGTGGCAGGCTTCGCAGGCGGTCATCATTTTTCCATAAGACTGCCTGGCGGCCGCCTGGTCCTTCTGACGACAGGCCGCAATGATCTCCGCCGCGGCGTCGCGCATGGTGGCGCAGTGGCGAATCCATTCCTGATGATCCTCCTCGTCGCCGCAGTACGTGTCGTCCATCATTGTCGCTTGCGCAATCGCGGCCAAGGTCGTCGCGCTGCCAATGCTCTTGTCGATATAGCGGCTGAACCTGCGATCGTCGTCGACATACCGTTTCAAGCTGCTGTTGATGCGCGGCACCTGCAACATCAGCTCGGCGATGTCGGCCACCCCTTCCCAAGCGAGTTCTTCTGGTTTCCCCGAGGTCTGCAAAGCGGCGTTGAGTTTAGCGAGGCCGACCGCCGCTTTCTTGTAGTCGGTACCGGCACTGCCGATTTCGACGGCGGCGGGAATCACGGCGGGAGCCGCTTTTTGAAGCTTGTTTTCCTTGTCGTGCTTGCCCAGCACCAACGCCAGGACCGCCAGCGTGTTGGCGTCCTTGGGAACTCGTGACTGCTGCAGTTCGCCGAAGGATCCTTCCTCCGCGAGATCCTCGCTGACGCGCTGCAGGTAGAATTCGAATTGCGCGACCAGGTCTTCGGCCGACACGTACGTGGATGGCTTGGCGTCTTGTGGTTCGGCTGCCCGCGCGGCGACAGCGAACAGGCAGAGGGGCAGCATCATGGTGATTTGTTTCTTCATTCCAAACTCCGAATTGCGAAAAGGCAGCAGGCTTTGTCTATTTGAACAGCGCCAGGTTCCGTCTTCCTACAAGCTCGAAGCGCAAGCGAGTGGGTAACTTGCGGCCGGATACACTTGCTGCCGCTGCGTGCTTGTATATTGGCGGATTACCGCAAAGTTGGCGCGGTTCAGCTAAGATACTTGAAAAACCATCGCAGGACTACAAAGCAACACAAATCGGTGCCCTGTACGTTGACAATCGCCAGCTTCGCCCCCTAGAATCTTTACCCTCACGGGCCCGTCGATCGCGCGAGTAAATCCAATGCCAAACGCTACTTACAAGGATGCTGGAGTCGACCTGGAGGTCTCCCAGGAGAGCATGAACCGCTTGCCTCGCCTGATGCACCGCACATTTTCTCCGCGCGTGATGAAATTGGATGGCGGTTTCGCCGGGCTCTTCAAATTGGACTTTTCGAATCGCCTGTTCGCCAGGAATTATCAGGACCCGGTGCTCGTTTCCTGTACCGACGGCGTCGGCACGAAGTTGAAGGTCGCCAGGCTCATCGACAAACACGACACGGTCGGGATCGACCTGGTGGCGATGAGCGTTAACGATGCCGTTTGTTGCGGCGCGGAGCCGCTGTTCTTCCTGGACTACATCGCCATGTCTCACGATGACCCTGCCTTGCTGGAACAGATCGTGAAGGGGATCAGCGACGGATGTGTCGAGGCGGATTGCGCGCTGTTGGGGGGCGAAACGGCGATCATGGCCGACATGTACCAGCACGGCGACTATGACCTCGCCGGTTTCTGTGTCGGGGTGGTGGAGCGGAAGCAGCTGATCGACGGCAGTCATGTGGCACCGGACGACGTCGTCATTGGGCTGGCTTCCAACGGACTGCACTCGAACGGCTTTAGTC
This sequence comes from uncultured Planctomycetaceae bacterium, assembly GCA_937967665.1. GTDB lineage: Bacteria > Planctomycetota > Planctomycetia > Pirellulales > Pirellulaceae > CALBSZ01. The sequence goes on along the minus strand of CALBSZ010000727.1, from coordinate 6,653 downwards.
TCGTGCGGAAAGTCGTGTTCGATATGGCGGGTCTGGGAGTGAACGATTTCGTCGACCAGCTCGGGCAAACCGTCGGCGACGCGCTCATCGCGCCGACGCGAATCTATGCCCGCACGGTGCAACGCATCCTCGGCCATTACACGGTGAAGAATGTGGTACACGGAATTGCGCACATTACTGGCGGCGGCTTGCGAGAGAACCTCGAACGGATTCTGCCCGCGGGGACGGCGCTGGAAATCGTTCCGGGCAGCTGGGATGTGCCCCCGGTCTTCCCGTGGCTGCAGGAACTGGGCGGGATAACCGATGCGGAAATGCAGCGTGTCTTCAACATGGGCATCGGACTCACGCTGGTCGTCAGTCCCTACTATGCCGACACGATCATGCGACTACTGGACGACGAAGGGATTGCCAATTGGCACATCGGCAGGATCGTTCGCGACGAAGGTGTGTGATCCCCAGCCGCGCGCCGTAACCATTACTGCTGCAGCCCGAACAGCAGGATATTCACGCCCAGCCGGGCCGCGTCCTCCGGCAAATAGCCTTTGCATTCCAGCGATGCCGCGTTTTCCAAACCGCAGCTGAGATCATACGGGGACAGGATGACGGCGATGCGGCCGTCTACTTTCAGCCCTTCCAGCAACGGGGCGGCTTCGTCGACGCGCACTTCCAGCGGGTTCGCGGCGTCGACGCGAGCCTGCGGGTCGCGCAGCCGGACGCGGGCGACGTCGTAGCCACGATACCTGGTGGTAAACAAATCGTGTTCCGTCGGCAGCCGCACGAATTCGGACTCCGGAAACATCTTCTGGCATTCGCGGCGAAACGCGTTGGCGAACTGCGGGCTCGCGCAAATCGCATCGGCAAACAGGAATCCGCCGCGGCGAAGATAGTGCGCCAGGGCCTGCCTCTCACCAGGCGACCATTCGAAATCACGGCGGCCGTGCGTGAACAGAATCGGGAATTCGGCAAGGTTCGCAGCCGTGGCGGCCAGCGAATCGTGCTGCCGCGTCCGCAGTTCTGTCTGCTCGCGGAACAGGTTCAACAGATTTTGCAGCGCGTTGGGAGCGTCGTCGCTGCCGCCGCCGTGCGTCAGCTTTGGCACCCACAGGACGCCTCGCGTGGGCAGGTCCGCACTGGAAGATTTGGCGATGCGCTGCTCCTCCAGCTTCTCTTTCAGGCGGCGGTTGGTGGCGTAGGCCAACACGTTGATTCCCGTGTTCACGCAGGCTGCTACGCGATTCTTTACCTCGGCAGAGTACTTCGCAAGACGAGCCTCGCGCGCCAGTTCCCAATAGCAGGACAGGTCGTCCGGACAATAAACGATGCTCGTACGACAACACGCTTCCACCCCATACAGCCCCCGAAAGTACTTCGGATCGACGCGTTTCTGTGCGAACCAAATCGGATGTTCGGGCGGCAACGGCCGCAAAGCGCTGTTTGGAAACAGTTCCTTCACCAGCGCCTTGAATGAAATGTCAAAGCCGGCTCCGCCACAACACGACTCGGCAAAAATAAAGCCGCCTTGATTCACGTACTCGCGCAGATTGTCAATCTGGGCTGCCGACAAATCCAGGTCGTTCCGGCCGCTGATAAACAGAACGGGCGTCTGCATCAAGTCCTCGACCCGCGCCAATTTCACGTCGATCGTCTGCCACGTGAGCTCCCGCTGCCACGCTTTTTCGACATGCCGCGTCAGGTTTTGCAAAGCGCCGCGATGCTGATTCCACTCGTCCCCCACACCGTATTGCAGCCTGGAGATGACAACGGGGCGCCGTCCTTTGGAGAGGAACAACAGCGCCAACGACGTGGCAATGTGCGGGTTGTCCTCGGCATGCCCGGGGTTTCTCCAGAAGTGCGAGAATTTGTCCTGCTTACGAACCAACACTTCCGCGCCGAGGCGGAACCAATCGTGACGGCCACTCGCGCCGGTGAAAAACCGTTGGCCCGTCAAACGCCCGACACGCTCCATGCCGTAAAGATAATACAGCTGATAGCCCAATCCTCCCGGGTTGGATTCGACTGTGAATTTGCGACCCAGCCAGGCCAGCGAACCTTCGATGTACTCATTGCGCTGCTGCCCGCAGCATTCCACGTGGTCGCCCGCCAGGCGCGCGTCACCCTCGCTGAGCTGGTTTGAGCATATGATCAAGGAACTGATTCCGGCGCATGTCATGCTGCCGCTGGACGAAGTCCCATCCAGGTGCGCGGCGCGGTTGTAGGTCCACGAACCATCCACGCGACGTAGCGACAACCAGTACTCCAACGAGCGCTGCCAGACCCCTTCGTCCACCTCGACACCGACCCGCGACGCTTCATGCAACGCCAATAAAGCAAACTGCGTGTTGGAGTTGTCGCCGTCCCCCTTGTTCAGATTGTAACCCCAGGCTCCCGCATTGGGGCCCGACTTGATCTGCGCTTCCTGCAGCCATTCCGCGTTCCGCCGAATTAGCAACCGATCCTGCTCGGGAGCCGCCGCACAGAACACCATCGTCTGCAAGGACGTGGCGTACGTCATGCCGGGATTCCCGATGGAACGCAAGTACCGCAGCGCCGCCTGGATCGCCGGGCTCTCCGGCGATTCTCCGCAATTGACCAGCGCCAGGGTGCAAAGCGAAGTCACCCCTCCCGGATATCCCACGTGCTCTGACCAGTTCCCGCGCTCCGGGTTCTGCTGGCTCTTCAAATACGTGACACCGCCGGCAATCGATTCCCGCACACGCTCGGCCGTGATCTGACCACGCGCTGGAGCAATCAACACAACCGGTACGATGAGTAGGGTAGCAGCAAATCGCATGTCGGCTCCTGACCTGATCAAATACGGGGTTCGGTAAAGGGGTCAGGAGTCAATTGCCGGAACGGCCCTTCGGGTGCTTCGCACAATTGACTCCTGACCCCTTTACCCTCCGCCACAATTGCCGGAACGGCCCTTCGGGTGCTTCGCACAATTGACTCCTGCCCCCTTTACCCCCGGTTCTGTGGGGTCGCTTCGCTCCACCACAGCCACCCTTCCCCGGTTTTAAAAACAGGACCTATTGCAGCCATTCCGACACGATCAAGAACGATCCTTCAATTCTTAAAATTTCCAGACGCATACGCAAAACTATCCGCCCCACTTTGCCGATGTTACCCTATATTGACACCTAACCCATTTTCTTCATTCACCCTGACCGGCACTCTGCCCAGGGCATTTGAGTAATGAAAGGAGCCGATCTACGCATGCTCGCACACTCTCTGCAAATAGGAAGTCTTTGTGACTTGCGAGATTACGTACACCAAACTTTATGTTACCAAAACCAACTTGAAGTCGGAGCCTTCCAGATGACCGAACGCATATTGCTGCGTGCGGGAGAACCGTGTGGCATTTTCTTTTGCCTGCACGGCCCGAGAAGCGTCAAGCTAACGGCGATCTGGGAGACGAAGGAGAATACCGTTCTATTCTATGGTTCGACAGGCGAGCGTCTAGCGAAGATGAAGCTTGTCGAAGCACCCCATCTGGAACCGGCAGCGGCCTAGGTATTCCGTTCGACATTCGCATTGATTTTTTAATTTCATCTAACATCATACAATCAAAAACACGGAGGTTTTTGCAATGCTCGTTCTGTCACGCAAGGAAAGTGAGAGAGTCAGGCTGGGAGAGTCCATCGTGGTTACGATCGTGAGCGTTTCGGGGGATAAGGTTCGTTTGGGAATTGAGGCGCCTCCCAACGTCCTTGTGCTCCGCGAGGAGTTGGAGAGGCACGAGATGCCGGACATCATCCCGCTGACTCGCGCGGCCTAGCTCGCGTCGCTTGCGAAAAGCAGATAGCCCACGAACGCGTCGTGCAGTTCCGACTGCACGACGCGTTTTTTGTGTTTTGCGCCTCTCCGATTGGTTAGCACCACCGCAGCCTGGACAACAGCGAACAGGGGACAGGCTCCCTCTTCGTGCGTGGTTTGCAACGCAGAACACGTTGTTTCGATGTTGCTGCCGCGCTCGGCGTCGGGAAAACGGAACAGCGCCGCTGTCGTCACAGTGACAACAGATTTTTTGGGACTTCCTTGCCAGGCCGTCAGGCGTCTGGGCGCATGGCCTGAGCCGTACTTTTCCCGCTATTTCCGCAGGGGCAGCCGTCTGTCGCCCTGCCTTCTGCTCCCCAACCGGAGGATCACCACTTTCGGTTCTAGTGCGAGTCGCACGGACGTGTAGCGTCTCCGGCGTTGTAAATCACCGTGTCAATTGGCGAAAAAACCGCCTACACTTACGCGAAACGCGTTCTAAACCGACAAGCCTCAACTGTTTATTGACAACGCGTCGCCCAGACGGTAGCATCTGCACTTGGTGGGAGACATACGTCCTCGCTACCCTCCCGCCAAACTTGCCCGCCTATTACCCACCTGAAGATTGACTTTCGGCCGCTGGTCGAACTTCTACGCGTAAACGTACACCAAACACAATGCGTGTTTCGATTTCCTCACGGAGAGATGATTGATGAGAAAGTGCACAGGGAGTCCCTTAAGTCGTCGCTCGATGCTGACAGTAGGCGCTGTTGGTGGATTGGGTCTTTCGCTCGCCGACTTCTTCCGCCTGCGGAGTGCTCAAGCGGAACAGAAAGACTACGATTTTATTGAAGCGAAGGCGAAGAGCGTTATCCACATCTACTTGCCTGGCGGGATGGCGCATCAGGAGTCGTTCGACCCGAAGCCTTATTCACCGATCGAATACCGCGGTGAAATGAAGACCATCAAGACCAACACGGGCGAAGTCTTTTGCGAATCGCTGCCCAAGCTTGCTCAAGTGGCGGACAAGATTACGGTGATTCGGTCGTTGACGCATGGCGAAGCGGCGCACGAGCGCGGCACGCACAATATGTATACCGGCTATCGTCCTAGCCCCGCGTTGAATTTCCCGAGCATGGGATCGGTAGTGAGTCACGAGTATGGTCCGCGTAACAACTTGCCGCCGTATGTCTGCATTCCCAATCAGCCGAACGAATATGCTGGCAACGGTTACTTGAGTTCCTCGTTCGCCCCGTTCAGTCTCGGCTCAGACCCGGCCAGTGATGGATTTCGGGTGCGCGACCTGGCGTTGCCCGGCGGCGTCGACGACGCCCGTTTTGGCCGTCGTCGCAGCGCGCTGGAAGCGGTCAACAAGTACTTCGCGGAGAAGGACAAGTCGGATGCGGTCCAGGCGATGAATACGTTTTACGAACGCGCTTACAGCCTGGTCGCCGCGAAGGAAGCGCGGGAAGCGTTCAACATTGCCGCGGAAGACGCTAAGATCCGTGACGAATACGGACGCAATCAGGCAGGTCAGCGGCTCTTAATGGCGCGCCGCCTGGTCGCGGCGGGAGTTCGCTTTGTGACGTTGACATACGGTGGCTGGGACATGCATAACCAGATCACCCGCGGCTTCAAGAACACGATGCCGTCGTTGGATCAGGCGCTGGCCACGTTGATTCGTGATTTGGACCGCACCGGCTTGCTCGAGTCCACCCTGGTGATGGTATCGAGCGAATTCGGGCGGACTCCCAAGATCAATCGGACCGCGGGGCGGGATCACTGGCCGAAGGTGTTCAGCGTGATGCTGGCCGGCGGCGGCATCAAGGGCGGCATGATCCATGGGACTTCGAACGCCACCGCATCCGAACCGGATCTGGACCCCGTCGGACCGGAAGACCTGGCCTTCACCGTCTACAACCAGTTGGGCATCGTGGCCGACAAGGAGCTGATGGCTCCGGGCGATCGCCCCATCGAAATTGTCGACGGCGGGAAACTGATCCGTCCCATTTTGGCATAGCAGGTGACAGAACAGGCCGACTGGCCTGTGAAACGAACCGCGGCCACGGGGGGCCCAACCTGTGGCCGCATCCCATTTTCAACCACGAGTTAGCTGGTTCATGATGAAATCGAAACTGACTATTTTGCTGATTTCTGCCCTACTTGTTAACGCTGCGTCCACGGCGGACGCGGTGCAGCCGCGGCTGAGCGCCATCCAGCCCTACGGCTTTCAGCGCGGTACCGATGTCGACGTCGAGTTCAAGGGCGCGCGGTTGGGTGACACCAAGGAATTAATGCTCTACTCGCCAGGGATCACCGTCGCCCAGTTGGAAGCCAGCGCGGACAATACGGTCAAGGCGAAGCTGCAAGTCGCGGCCGACTGCCGACTCGGGCTGCACGCGGTTCGCATCCGCACGGCATCGGGGATCAGCAACCTCCACTTATTTTCGATTGGCAATCTTCCGGAAGTGGCCGAAGTCGAACCGAATAGCGAGTTCGGCGCGCCACAACCGGTCGCCCTGGGCTGCACGATCAGCGGCATCGTGCAGACCGAAGACGTGGACTACTTCGTGGTCGAAGCCAAGAAGGGACAGCGAATTTGTGCTGAGCTGGAAGGCTTGCGACTCGGCAATACCTTCTTCGATCCGTACCTGGCGATCCTCAATACCGAGCGTTTCGAACTTTCACGCAGTGACGACGCGGCGTTGCTAAACCAGGATTGCCTTTGTGCGATCATCGCGCCCGAGGACGGGAAGTACATCATCCAGGTCCGAGAGAGCGCCTACGGCGGCGACGGCAACTGCAAGTATCGGCTGCATCTCGGTTCGTTCCCGCGTCCCACCGCCGTCTTGCCGGCGGGTGGAAAGACCGGCGAACCTGTTTCCGTCGATTGGATCGGT
>CALBSZ010000726.1 GCA_937967665.1 uncultured Planctomycetaceae bacterium | reverse complement strand
TCCTGCCGACCAGCGCAAACAACACCAGCCCGGCTGCCAGGTGCACGGTGACGTTGAACAGGTGATAGCCAGCCGGTTGGAGCTGGCCGAAATGATAGTTGACGGCCAGGGTGACGTACAGCGCCGGACGTCGAGTGCCTCGCCAGACGTCCTGCAGCGGCCACAGACTGTGCGTGCGATCGCTTTCCACCAGCGCGCGGAGGTCGTCAAAGATCAGTGGAACGCGATAGCAATTGCGGTACGCCCAGAGTGTGAGAATACAAAGCAGGGTGCTGAACGCAACGATCTTCAACCGACTTGTCATCGGTAGCGGTTGTTTGTTGAGAAGTGTTGTCATGGCGGCCGGGGAAGCGAGGCGGAATTCCTGGCGAGTCTTCGCCGTGTGCTATCTATTGTAATTGCCAGTTCTGAATTTTCGATGACTTCGCCTCAAAAGCGGCACAATCGTCAAGCTCGCTAACGACGCCTGAATCCGTCGAGAAATTGCGGAGGCGGCTCAGGTTCTCCGGAAGACGCCGGTTGTCTGAATGTAGACTTGCGAGTAGGCGTTGGCCGTGCGGCAGAGCCCGTTGGAGGTCGTAGCCCGAGCCCGCCGCCCGCCGCCCGACAAGCGACGCCGATGGATTGAGTGACCGCGGAATTCCAGCAACGAGAGACAGCATGACCGTGACTGCCACAAGAAACACGAAACGAAATCGCAAGAACGCCAAGCCTCCAGAACGCCACCGCTTCGCGCTGATTGGCGCCGCCGGCTTTATTGCTCCGCGGCACTTGCAGGCCATCCGCGACACCCAAAGCGAATTGCTGGCGGCAGTCGACCCGAATGACTCCGTCGGTATCCTGGATAAGTTTTACCCCGACACGCAATTCTTCACGGAAATTGAGCGTTTCGACCGCTATCTGGAAAAACAAAGGCGCGGCGAGAAACCGGTCGAGTACATTTCTATTTGTTCACCCAACTACCTGCACGACGCGCACGTGCGGCTGGCCCTGCGGGTCAAGGCGCACGCCATCTGCGAAAAGCCGCTCGTCATCACTCCCTGGAACCTGGATCAGCTGACCGAGTTGGAACACGAACACGGCCGCACCGTCTATACCATCATGCAACTCCGTCTGCATCCCGCGGTACAGGCCCTGAAGCAGGCGATTTCGCAGGAAGTCCAGCGGTCGCGGCGCGACATCTGCCTGACGTATATCACGCGACGCGGACCGTGGTACCAGGCGTCGTGGAAGGGGAGCGAAGAAAAGTCAGGTGGACTGGCCATGAACATTGGAGTCCACTTTTTCGACATGCTGTTGTGGATCTTTGGCGATACGGTGCGCAGCCAGGTTCACATCTCGAAGAGGAATAAGATGGCCGGCTACATCGAACTCGAGGGCGCCAAGGTGCGCTGGTTCCTGTCAGTGGACGAGAACGATTTGCCAAGCGACATTCGCGAGCACGGTGGACACGCCTATCGTTCGCTGACCGTTGACGGGGACGAGATCGACTTCTCCGAAGGGTTTGCCGACCTGCACACGGAGTCGTACCGCCAGATCCTGGCAGGCAACGGCTTTGGTATCGATGACGCGCGAAAAGCGATCGAATTGATCTACCAGATCCGCAACAGCCGCGAAGTCGCCACCGGCGGCCTGGCCCACCCGTTCGTGAAGACGGCCTGGGAATAGACGTTGGAGTTACCACTTGGACGGCGCCTAGTTCGGTCTTCATACTAGCACGCAGCGCCAGCAAGTGTGTCACTTATGTCCGGATACACTTGCTGGCGCTGCGTGCTGGTATTCGTGCGGAATTCTGCAAAGGTGCGCTGTCCAATCAGTCTTCCAACTATCGCTGAGGGCAGAGAAATAGGTCAAGCCGGACAGTTCCGCCTTCCGCTGGCGGGCAATTGGCGGCAGAATGGCGGAATGGAAGTCGAAATCCTGTTCGAAGACGAGCACTGCCTGGTGGCCAACAAGCCCAGCGGTGTGTTGACTCAAGCTCCCCCCGGCATCGACAGCATGGAAGTGCGTGTGCGCCGGTACCTGAAATCCGGCCTTCCGGAAGGACAGAAACCCTATCTCGCTCTGCCCCATCGCCTGGATCGCCCGGCGAGCGGCGCGCTCTTGTTCGCCAAGAAGCGAAAAGCCGCGCGCCGGTTGGGCGAACAGTTTGAAGGACGCCTGACCGACAAGCGTTACTGGGTCGTGGTCGCGGGGCGCGTTGTGCCGCCGCAGTCCACGTGGCAGGATTTCATGCGAAAGATCCCGGATGTCGCCCAATCCGAAATCGTCCCGGCCGACCATCCGGATGCCCAGCAGGCCGTCTTGCATTATCGTGTCATCGAACAAACCGACTACTCTTCGTGGCTGGAAATCCAGTTGGAAACGGGCCGGACCCATCAAATCCGGCTGCAAACCTCGTCGCGAGGCCACCCGATTCTCGGCGACGCACTCTACGGCAGCACCGCGAAGTTCGGTCCGGACACGCCCGATGAACGCCTCCGCGCCATCGCGTTGCACGCTCGCGAGCTAACGTTCCGCCATCCCCGCACGGAAGCGTCGATCCGCGTTGACGCACCGCTCCCGAAAACGTGGGATACGCTCGCGGCACGCTAACGGAAAAGCGCCAATAAATCGGACGGATGATCGAGCAACCGCTGGGCGCCGTGCGCTTCCAGTTCAGCTCGCGGGCGAAAGCCCCACGTCACGCCGACCGGGTACATGTTGGCCGCGCCCGCCGTCTTCATGTCCGTTGCCGTATCGCCCACGTAGACGACCGCCGATGACCGTAATCGAAGGCCGCTGGCGATTTGCAACGCCGAGGTCGGATCCGGTTTACGAGGCACGTCGTCCCGTTGCCCGCGCACATCGTGAAAGGCGTAGTCCGAAAAGTACTCCTCCACGCACCGCACCGTAAAGGATTCCGGCTTGTTCGACAGCACCGCCAGCGGCACGTTCCGCGAATTCAGCTCCCCCAGCAACGGCAGAATGCCGTCGTAAGGCCGTGTCTTGTCATTCCATGACGATTCATACGCTTCGACAAACTGCGACGCACATTGTTCAAGGACCTCGTCCTGACTCCGGTCGTTCGGCAGGGCACGCGCGAAGAGCATCCGTACGCCGTCACCGACAAAGTACCGGTAAGCTGCAACCGGATGCGTGGGATACCGATTCTGGTCCAGCACGCGATTCGCCGCCTGCGCGATGTCCGCCAGCGAATCCAGAAGTGTGCCGTCAAGGTCGAATATGACCGCGCGAAAGTTCGTCATGCCAGGACCGGTTGGACCATTCGTTTCTCAGCGCCGCCGAGCTCGACAGCACGGTGTTGACGGGAGCGAAACGGGGACTGGCTCCATCGCCGTGTTCGGCTCGTCCCGGAAACGCGTTGGATCAATGGTGACTGTCCCCCTTTCGCGGCCCCCCTTTCGAGGCGCAGCTACGACCGGGCTACCGTGACCGTGTCCGGCTCCATCCATTCGAAACCGACGAAATAACCATTGGCGTCGGGAGTCATGTGCCGAACTTCACCGCGTCGACGGTCCCCTTTAAACACAATGTCCAAAGTGGTCCCGACTTCGAGTTCCACGTCTGGCAGGGACCGTATCGATATTCCAATCCCATTCGCGGACTCGTTCAAGACTTCGCCGCGGGCAATCGAGCACGTGCCGATAAGCGTAGCGAAGAAGCGAGTGGCTGGAAAGGTATCGTTCCGAATCTCACCTCCCGTTGCTCGCCGTTCCGCCGCGGTCGCCGTGCGGCCCGGACGGCGACGGCGAGGAGCATTTTCGTAATCTAACAACATGGTGGATCTCGACTTCCGAGGTCGTGCGGTATTCAGGATCAGTTCTGCGGTCGGCGAGCTGTTCCCGTTGGCAAGAGGGCGTCTAGTATCCTGCCCTAGCGTTAAAAAGATGGGATTGGGGAATGAGGCAGTCAAACCTGAGCCTGCTCGAAAGCACTTGAATTTCTTTTTCGGTCCGGGCAGATCCGCTACCAGAATCGCAACCGGATACTTGCGTTTGGAGCGGCAGCAGCAGTGGAAACCGCCAAGGCTCTGGGTAGTGTCCTGATCTTGTGGTGCAGGCGTGAAAATACCAGCACGCAGCGCGAGCAAGTGGGTTTTCTCCGGGATTTCGACACTTACTCACTCGCTTGCGCGTCGTGCTTATACCGGTACCACAACTTTAGGACACCGTCAGGCTCTGACTGGAATGGCGAAAATCTGCCGAGTCGCGCATAATGGTTAAATACTGAACAAACCAAACTCCATCAGGAGATCCGCAATGGTACGCGCCCTACTTGTCGCCGCATGGTCGGCCTTTCTGGTAACCCCCGTGCTGGCCGCCAACGAAGGTCAGGCCGATTTGGACCGGGCCGTAGAGAACCAACTTACAGCTCGCACTCCGGCGGAGCTGCAAGAGGTCGTCAACCTGTGCGAAAGCGCCCTGGCAAAAGGACTCAGCGAAGAAAACAAGGCGTTTGCCACGCAGATCCTTACTTCCGCCTTGTTCGAACGGGCTTCCAAGATTTCCGCGGTGATCCTGTCGGGCCGCGCGCCCGGAGCCGCATGGGTGCAATTGCGTGAAGCGGCCTTGACCGATTTGGAGAAGGCATTGGAGTACGACGACACGCTTGCCGATGCCCAGTTGTTACTCTGCCGCCTGGAAATGCTGCCGGGCGGAGACCGTGAGCGCGCCGGCAAGGCCGCCCACCGGGCCGTCGAGTTGTTGGAAGACGACAAGCAGAAACTGGCCGCGGCGCTGGTGCTGCGAGCGCAATTGGGAGACGACCCGAAAAAGCAGATGGCCGATTTGACGAAGGCCATGGAACTGGATCCAGGCAATACCGATGCCTGGCAGATTCGCGCGCTGTTGCTGCTTCAAGAGGGCGAATTTGAAGAAGGCGCGGCGGAACTGGAGAAGTTACTGAAGGAAAACGGCGACAACGCGGCCGCTCGTATCGCGCTTGCCGAAGCTTACTTCAATCTGGAACGCTACGACGACGCGTTGGCGCAGGCCGACAAGGCCGTCACCCAGTCTCCCGAAGCATCGATCGGCTACACACTGCGAGCCCGAATTCATGCCGCCAAGGAAGATTACAAGTCCGGTATCGCCGACTTGAATCAGGCGCTGCTGGTGCAGCCGCGCGATCTCGGAGCGCTATTGCTGCGAGCGCGGTTGAACCTGGCTGTCGATGAAGTGCAGCTGGCCAAAGGGGATGTGCAGCGCCTGTTGCAATTGAACCCGGGTTTGCCGCAAGCCATTTACATGCGTGCTTTGATCGCCGCGGGCGAAGGCAATTTCGGCGCCGCCATTCAGGACATGGAACAACTGGTCAAACTGGACGAGGGCAACGTGGAATGGCAGCTGCAGCTAGGCGCCTTCTACGCGGCCGACGAACGCCCACGCCGGGCCATCGAGATCTATACCACCGTGATCGACAACGACCAAAAGAACTGGATGGCGCGCCGCGCCCGCGCGGACGCGCTGCTTAGCATTGGCAAACAGGCGGAAGCCATCAAGGACTACGAAATCGCGCTCCAGCAGCAACCCGAACACGACGGCATTCTCAACAACCTGGCCTGGGTATTGGCAACCTCACCGAAAGACGAACTGCGCGATGGCAAGCGGTCGATCGAACTCGGTACCAAAGCCTGTGAAGTAACCGAATACAAGCGGCCGCATATCCTCAGCACGCTGGCGGCGGGTTATGCCGAGTCGGGCGATTTCGAAACGGCCATCAAGTGGTCCTCCAAGGCTGTCGAAATGGGCGAGGGCGAAATCAAGGAGCAACTGCAGAAAGAACTCGACAGCTACAAACAGGGAAAACCGTGGCGGGAGCTGCAGGAAACCGAGGAAAAGAAACAGCCCGTCAATCCCGCTGATCTGCAAACGTAATGGCTCGCTGGTACGACGGTATCACACGCTATCAGTGGCTGGTCCTGCTGATCGCATCGCTCGGCTGGATCTTCGATGTCTTCGAAGGGCAGATCTTCGTTGCCAGCATGCGCGACGCCATGCCCTCGCTGGTGCCTCCCGCGACGGAACCTGGCACCATTCAGCTGTACAACAATATCGCCCTCGGCGCGTTCCTGCTCGGCGGCGCGCTTGGCGGCATTGTCTTCGGAGTGATGAGTGACCGGATCGGTCGCACGCGGACGATGTCGCTGACCATCCTGATGTATTCGCTGTTCACGTGCCTTTCCGCGTTTTCCCAGCAGTGGTGGCACCTGGCCGGCTTTCGGTTCCTGGTGGCGATGCGTGTCGGCGGCTAATGGCCGGTTGCCAGTGCCCTGGTGGCCGAGGTGTTTCCATCGCGGGCCCGCGCCTGGTCGCTGCGCATCTTTCACGCGTCCAGTGTCTTTGGCACGTACCTGGCCGTGGCTGTCGGGACGTTCGTGATTGGCAATGCGTACTTCCATCAGCTTGCCGTGCGGCACGACCTGCCGTCGCTCCCCTGGCGCATCGGTTTCGCCATGGGAGTCCTGCCCGCGTTCTTGATCCTTTGGATTCGCTGGAGTCTGCGGGAGCCGGAAAGTTGGCAGCAGGCGCGCGATTCGGCTCGCGGCACGGACCCGCGGAAGAAGATGGGGGTCATTACGCAGCTCTTCACCACCGAAATGCTGGGCCGAACCTGCATCGGCGTACTGCTCGCCGCGGTCGGGATGGCCACGTTCTGGGGCGTGACGATCTACGGCAAGGATGTGCTGCGGCAACACCGCGAACGCCAGCTCATGGCCGCGGAGCATCTGGAGCCCGGTGCGGAGGAAGGCGTGCTGGAATCGTTTCATGAACGGCACCAGCAGTCGCTGAAACGCTGGGAGATGTTGGGCATGTTCCTGGTCACGACCGGCGCCGGCGCGGGCCTGGTCTGTTTCGGGCCGATTTGCGAACGCCTGGGACGACGCGGGGCGTTCCTGGTATACCACCTGTCCGCCTTCGCGGTTTCGATCGCGGTGTTCAACGTTGCGTTCGGCACGGCTGTGTTAATGGTGGCGCTGCCGCTGTTTGGCTTTGTGGCCGTCGGTATGCACGCCGGTTACGCCATCTACTTCCCGGAACTGTTTCCCACGCGCCTCCGCGGAACGGGCGCGGGTTTCTGTTTCAACTGCGGTCGAGTTCTGGCGGCGCCGATTCTGTTCATCAGCGGCTGGATGCAAAAAGACTGGGGCTACACACTCGCCCAGTCCGCCACCATCCTCAGCGGCCTGTTTCTCATCGGTCTGCTGGCACTCGTCCGAGCACCCGAAACAAAAGGCCAAGAGCTGCCGGCGTGAGTCAGGTTGTTGGCCGTGCTGCGGCGTTCTTTGTGGTCGAATTGGAAATAAGCTGCAATACGGTCCCGGTGCTCCCTCTCAAGCAACTCAGGCGCTCGACCGCCGAGTCATCTTGCATGTACCGCGGTGTGACAGGCACGGGGCTGAGTACGTTGCGGTGTTGCAGCTCTTTGATCGGCGGAATGTGTTCGACGGCCCGCTTGCCCACCAGTAGCGGTTCGAGTTCTCCGCCATTTTGCACGTATTTCAAGATGGCCACCAGGCCTCGCAAGTAGACGGCGTCCTTGGTCAGCCCGCCGCCTCGATAGACCCGCATCGTGATGTTGTAGGCGGCGCGCTGGGCGAACGCGTATTCGCGGTCGAGAGTGCGGAAGGTGTCGACAAAGGAGGCGCCGTCGACCAGATTCCGTACGGCGATGACGCGCGCCGCCAACTGCCGCATGCGGTTCTGGCTCAACCCGTCCACCAGGTACTCGGACAAGACAGCCAGGCCTTCCTGAAGTTCCTCGTAGCCCGCCAGGCCGGAATACAATTGCTGGAACGGTTGCTGGCGGCCGTTGAAGTAAGTCAGCAGGTGCGTCCCGACTTCGTGAGCCAGTAAGGCCTTGACTCGCGAAGGGGGAAGGCTGAGTTCGGAATTGATCAGCAGCTTGCCGCGCGAGACGATCAGGCCGTTGATGTCGTCGTCCACTTCCGTTTCTGCTCGGAAGCCGGCAAACTGTTGCCGGTAGAATTCAAATTCCTTGTTGCACCGCCGGGCGAATTCCTCGGCGTTCAGCGTCGCGCCCTTTTCGCGGCGTGCCGGTCCGGACAACCGAGCCAGCAACTCTTTCGCCAGTTGGTACAAGTCGTCCTGGACGCCGCCGAACAACTGCAGGCTTTCGTACAAAAACCGCGGGGTGTCGCGGTCGCGCAGCATCGTCAGTTTCAGTTCCAATTCCTCCTGTGTCTCCCGGAACAGACGCTGCAGTGCCGGGTCTTCGACTCGTTCGATGGGGATCTTGTAGAGTTCTCGCTTGAGCGCTGCCGGATCGATCGGCAACGGCCGGTAATGGAACTCCGGCGTCCGTTCAAATCGATCGCGAGCAAACTGCTTCCAAGCCGACGGCGAATTCACGGGCGTCAGTTGCAGCAGGTAGTCGAACTGGTTGCCGACCTCGGCCAACTGCCGATCCACGTCCCACACGGCCTTGACGACTGCGTTCCGTCCCAGTTCATGATAGTGCGCCGGACGATGCGTGGTGCGAGAGCGGATGAAGTCATAATAGGTTTGCCGAAGCGCCAGGCTCATGCTTTGTCGCAACGACCGTGCCAACAAGGGAAACTCGGCAGTCGAATTCGCCTGACGATAAACGGGAGGCACGGCCACGCCGATGAACGAACAATTCCATTCCTGCGCGTCGGCTTTGGTCAGCAAGGGCTTGAAATCGGGCGGGAAGCACTTGTCGTCCCGCTGCACGGTGACTCTGACCCCATGTTTCAGGACCTTGACGCGCCGGAGTCTTTTTTCCAGCGTTTCAATGCTCTTCGCCAGCCCGGTGGCCGGAGCGTGGATCGTAAAGGTCGGCAGCACATGCGGAACCGCCGGATCGTTGGCAATGCCGCCTTCCGGCGCGGACCAGATTTCCACGATCAGGAAGGCACCGAATTGCGCCGACAACGTCTTGGTAACTTCGCGAACGAGCGCGGAAACGCCTTTCGCGTATTTCGATCCGCCCGGTGCAATCAGGTAGGACGCCTCCCCTTTCACCAACCGCGCTGTGCCAGCGTCCTCGAAATTCGCAGGTTGCCGATACACGCACAGGAAGGGCAGCTGACGGTCGATATGCAAGCGTCCCCGGTCCGGCAGTGTGCGTCGCACTTGCTGGTTATTCGCCAACCGCTGACAAACCGCGTTGATCAGCTCTGGCGAGATCTCGTTCTTCCGATTAACAGCCTTTTTCATCGTTGTACCCTGTCGCGCGGCCCCGGTCACCCGGACTGGCAATGCAATCGAATGCGCTCAACAGTGCCATGCAACACACGCGCGATCGAGAATGTGGGTGTCCCAGATGTACTCCCGCCAGACGTACTCCCCGAAGTATCGCGCTGCCCCCGCAGGTTCGCAGGCGTGCAGACGAACCAATCCTGTTTAGATTAGAGCTGATCTTTTCAAAGTGGCCACCCCCAATTCATTTCACGGAGGAAACTAATACTACAGCGCACGGTCGTGACAAAAGGGGACTGGCTCGGCGATCCAAACGGTGAACAGATCGACAATGAGGTCGCGTCGCCGTGCCTGTCCCCTTTTGTCGCAGACCACGAGTAATATTGTGCCGCGAAAGGGGGACAGGCACCATCGCTCCACCGCGTGTTCCGGGACGAACCGAACACACCGATGGAGCCAGTCCCCGTTTCGCTACCGTCAACCCTGCGCTGTAGTACTAAATAGTCATCGACGTTCAGAAGTTGCCTCCGGGTTGCCGATGGTGGAGCAGAAGCCAGTCTCCGAAATCACGGTTGCCTCCTGTTCCGCCAACCGGATACCGGGGGGAATTACCAAATGGCGAGGCTGTTTTTCGGATTCGCTCCCCAGCGATTGGCGCGGCGCTGTGGAGAACGGATAATCGATCAGAAGAGGTTCGCTGGAACATGAATGACACGTCGCTAAGCCTGCTCGCACGCCTGCAGCGCGAACCCGAATCCGAGACCTGGAATCGGCTTTTCGAATTGTACGAGCCGTTAGTTCGAGTATGGTTGCGCAAGTACGACGTCCAAGATGCGGATGCGGACGACCTGGTTCAAGAAGTGCTGCTGGCGGTATCGAGTGACCTGAGTAAGTTCAATCATGGCGGACAGCCGGGAGCGTTTCGCGGGTGGCTCAAGGCGATTCTCATCAATCGACTGCGTCAGTTCTGGCGTGCGCGAGATCGTCGCCCGCAGGCGCGACGTGATTCGGATATCGACGCCCGGCTGGCACAACTGGAAAACCCGGCCAGCGAAATGAGTCAGATCTGGAACCGGCAACACGACCAGTATGTGCTCCGCCAACTACTGGAGCTTGTGAAGCCTCACTTCGCCCCCAGTACCTGGAAGGCGTTCTATCGGGTGACCGTGGAAGGCCAACGCGCGGATTTGGTCGCCCGAGAATTGAAAGTATCTGTGAATGCGGTTTTTATTGCTAAGTCCCGTGTGCTCAGCCGGTTACGGCAAGAAGCGGACGGGCTGGTGGAATCTTCGTCAGGATTTTTCATGAGCGGCTGAAAGAAGTTTTCTGGAACGGCTCTTGTTAGTTAGCGGCAAGTCACTCGACTCGCTCATGCCCGGAGGTACTGTCTCCTGCGGGCGGTTAACATTAGCGCCTTGTCCATGAGTTTTCCCATGCCTGATCAAATCACGCACCCGAGTCCTGAAGAGCTGAACGCCTTTTCCCTGGGGCAACTACCTGTCGATGCCGCTGCGGCGGTCGAACACCATGTCAGCGAATGCCAGCCGTGTTGCGAAACACTGCTCGGACTGGCGTCGGACGACACGTTTGTCGAGTTGATCCAGGAGGCGGAACAACTGCCTACGGATCTCGCGGCAGACCAGGTTGGTGAGTCCGGAAATCGTTCGTCGATCCCGGAAATCCCCGCACCGCTGGCGGAACATCCGCGCTACGAAATCCTGGGGCTCGTCGGTAAGGGCGGCATGGGCGATGTTTACAAAGCCACGCACCGCATGATGGAACGCACGGTGGCGCTCAAGATCATTAACCGCGAATTGGTCTGCAAGCCCGAAGCAGTGGACCGGTTTCACCGCGAAGTAAAGACCGCCGCGCGGTTGTCTCATGCCAACATTGTGACCGCTCATGACGCCGAGCAGGCGGGCGACGTGCATTTCCTGGTGATGGAATATGTCGACGGTACCGATCTGGCTCACACCGTCAAGCAGCAAGGCGCGTTATCGATCGTGGATGCCTGTGATTACGTCCGGCAGGCTGCGACGGGCATGCAGTACGCGCACGAAATGGGCATGGTTCATCGCGACATCAAGCCGCACAACCTGATGGTAACGGCCGACGGCACCGTAAAGATTCTGGACTTCGGTTTGGCATCGCTGGCCCCTGATGCCCTGGCGGACGTCGATACCGTCGAAGCGCGCAGCGACTTGACCGCGGCAGGTTCGATCATGGGGACGCCGGACTTCATTTCGCCTGAACAAGCCGACGACGCGCACCAGGCCGACATCCGCAGTGACATCTACAGCCTCGGTACGACGCTTTACTACTTGCTTACCGGTCGCCCGCCGTTTGCTGACGGCAGTGTGATGCACAAGCTTCGGAGTCATGCTGAAGTCGAGCCGGAACCGATTCAGAATATGCTGACGGACGTACCTGAGGAACTGGCCGAAGTCTTGCGGCGGATGATGGCGAAGAACCCTGCCGAGCGGTTTCAGACGCCGGCTGAAGTCGCCGACGCGCTCGCGCCATTCGTGGACCGGCACCGCTCGCAGTCCCCTCCACCGCCAACACCACTGGCAGCCAGCGTCGATTCCCGCTCGCGCGGCTGGAAAGCGTTGTGGGCGGCCGCCGTGGCTTTGTGCGTCAGCCTGGCTGCGGCAGGAGCGATCCTCTACCTGCAGACGGACAACGGCACCTTGGTGATCGAATCGGATGACGAGAACGTCGAAATCGCCATCCGCCCGCTGCATCACGACTCGGACAAGGCCGCCGAGTCATCTGCATCTTGGCAACTGCACATCGGCGACACGGTTACGGGTTCCACCGTAAAGCGACTCCGCAGCGGCGAATACGCCATCGCTTTGCAAGGCCGCGCGAACGAATTCGAACTCAGCCAAGACCGCTTCTTGCTGAAGCGAGGCGGAAAAGTGATTGTGCGGGTGACCCGGCGCGATGCGCCCACCGAACCGCGTGACGCACCAGATCGTACGGCCACCATTCCCTCGCCAGCGTTTGATGGTGCCGAGATCCAGCGATTCAGTGGCCATACCGACAACGTCACTGCCGTTCATGTTCTTCCGAATGCAGCACAGGCGATTTCCATTGCGGGCGATCGGACTCTGCGGCTGTGGGATGTGCAGGCCGGTGAACAACTGGCCGTCTTTGGACCGATGGCGCTGGCACCTTTCGGTTTGGACGTTTCACCGGACGGCCGCTACGCGGTCACTGGCGACTATAGCGGCAAAATCGTGCTGTGGGACTTGAAGACCCGCCAGCGACGCGATATTGGCCGGCACGATGGATCGGTTTACTGCGTGGTGTTCACGCCCGACGGCCAGTCGCTGATTTCGGGCGGGGCCATCGGTCTCAAGAGCACCGACACGACGGTGCGCTGCTGGGACATCGCCAGCGGCGAAGAGTCGGCTCGTATCGATATGCCCACGCGCGTGCGTGCCGTCGACGTTTCCCCCGATGGCACGCAACTGCTGGTCGGTTTGCTGGACGGCAAGATCAAGCTATACGACTGGGAGTCGAAGGCATTGGTGCGGGATTTCAAAGGTCACCGGCAGGGGCTGCGTTCGCTCGTCTTTTCACCAGACGGCCGCCAGGCTGCTTCCGGCGCGACAGACGGGCGCGTCTACTTGTGGGACGTGGCCAAAGGGCGGCTCAGCGCCACGTTGACTGGCCACGCAACGACGGTTGCGAGCCTTTCGTTTACGCCCAACGGCCGGCATCTGGTCAGCGGCAGTTACGACGGGACGATTCGAGTTTGGAACACCGTTTCGCATGACGAGGTGCTCAAGCTGGAAGCGGACAAGCACGTCACCCACAGTCTGGCAGTCAGTCCCAATGGCCAATACGTGCTCTCCGGGGGCGGCAAGTACGACGAGCGAGGACATCACGACGACGGCGATTATGCTTTGCGACTGTGGCGATTGCCCGACGGCATCGCGGGGACGGCCAGCGATGCGACGCCCGCCACGCTGACCGAAGTTCGCCGGCTGCGTGGTCACCAAGACATGGTCAATGCGGTCGTCTTGTTCGATCAGCATCGGCGTGCCGTATCGGGCGGCCAGTCGAGCATCCGACTATGGGACGTGGACGGCGGCCGCACGATCCGCGAGTTTTCCTCGGAAACGTCTGCGACGGTCAATGCCATGGACGTTTCACCCGACGGCAGCCAGCTGGCCACGGGGCACTTCAGCGGCTGGGTGCATGTGTGGGATCTGGATTCCGGTGAAACCATCCAAAGCCGCCAGTTGTTCGACCAGGCGAAGGTCATCCGCACGGTAAAGTACACGCCTGACGGCCAAGGCTTGTTGGTGGTTGCCGATCAACACGGCGCCTGGCTGCTGGAAGCCGATACGCTGGGCGACTTGGTTCACATCGATCTGCCGCGTATTCGTTGCGGAGCCCTGCTACCCGACGGCCGCCACGTGATGTTGGGGGCGTACAGCCGCTGGCTGGGGATGTACGATCTGGCGAACGGCCAGCTGGTTCAGGCCTTTCCGGAGCACGCAGGCAGCGTGCTCGACATCGCGGTATCGCCGGACGGAACGCTCGCCGCGACGGCGTCGCCCAAGGCGGGTGTATTGCTATGGGACGTGAAATCCGCACGGCAGGTGGGCCGGTTTCTCGAAGCTGCACGCCGATTGGAAACGGTCGCCTTCACGCCCGACGGGCGGCATCTGCTGGCGCGTTCGGACGATCAGCAGCTGAGTGTGATTGCCGTGGAGTCGGGGCTCGAGGTCGCGGTGCTGATGACGGACAACCAGGTTACCAGGAACATTTCGATTTCTGCGTCCGGCGAATTTGTGCTGACGGGCGGCGGCGGCTATTGGGACAACGAGGAGGCCGAATTGGTATCGACCGGCGATTACGATTTGCGGCTGTGGCAGTTGCCCAGCCGGTGAGTGAACAGGAAGCCTACGAAATCGGGATGGAGGCATACACCTACCTTTACCCGCTCATGTTGATGGATGTGACGCGGAAGGTAACGACCAACATGCCGCCTGATCGCAAGCCGGGCATGGGACCGATGAATGCGTTCCATCATATGCGTGCCTTTCCGCCCGCGGACTTTCGCGAAGTGGTTCGGCCCAACTTCGACACGCTCTATTCCAGTGCCTGGCTGGATCTTAGCAAGGAGCCGCTGATTGTTTCCGTTCCCGACACTGGTGGACGCTACTACCTGCTACCCATGCTCGACATGTGGACCAATGTATTCGCGGTTCCCGGCAAACGTACCAGCGGCACGAAGGCGGCGAGTTGGGTTGTGGTTGGGCCGGGGTGGACAGGTTCATTGCCACATGGTGTCGAACGCATTGACGCCCCCACTCGGCACGTCTGGATCATTGGCCGAACGCAAACCAACGGTCCGCGGGACTACGCACACGTCCACAAGATCCAGGACGGTTATACCATCACGCCGCTTTCGCAGTGGGGCCAGCCATCGAATCGCGTTGCCTTTAAGATTGACCCGACAGTCGATATGTCGACCCCGCCGCTGCGGCAAATCAACGGCCTGCCGGCGTCCGAGTACTTCGCTTACGGCGCGGAATTGCTGAAGGTTCAGCCGCCACAGGTCACGGATTGGTCGATCCTGGCCCGCATGAAACGCATCGGCCTGGAGCCCGGCAAGTCGTTCGACCTCGCCAAGGCCGACCCGCCCGTGCGCTCGGCGCTGGAGCGGGCCGTTCCCGCTGCGCTCCAGCAAATGCGAACCAAGGCGCCGACGTTGGCACCGGTCGTGAACGGCTGGCAGATGAATACGAACAGCATGGGCGTCTACGGCAACGATTACCTGAAACGGGCGATCGTCGCGATGATCGGACTCGGCGCCAATCAGCCGGAGGATGCAGTTTACCCACTGTTTGTGACCGACGCCGATGGCATGCCGCTCGGCGCCGAGAACAACTATGTGTTGCATTTCGCCAAGGAACAGTTGCCGCCCGTGCGCGCGTTCTGGTCGCTCACGATGTACGATGCCGAAGGGTACCAGGTACCCAACCCGCTCAACCGTTTCGCCCTTGGTGATCGCGACCCACTGGCATTCAACGTCGATGGATCGCTGGACATCTATATCCAGCATGAGAGTCCTGGAAAGGACCGCGAATCAAACTGGCTCCCCACGCCCAAGACTGGCGTGATGAGCCCAACCCTGCGTCTTTACTCGCCCCAGGCCGAAGTACTCGACGGGCGCTGGAACCCGCCGCCGATTCGGCTGGCAAGATAGTGGGGCGTGGTGGCCACGTATCGGGATGCCATGTTCCGTAGTGAAGGGTTATCGCATGCGAAGATTTTGTGGGTTAAGATCGTAGCTTACGCTCAACGAGGCTAGAATTGTTTTCACGTAGAATTCCTGCCTCGCCTACCAGGTGGTGCTCAGAAACAACCCCGACGTTGGCAATTCAAGGTCTCGGAGAATATGCCATGGCACCCGGCTTCGACGGTGCCACTATTATCCAATCCCGTTTAGCAACGATCGGCGCGAGAAATCGTGTTGCAGCGAATGGAAAGCCAGCATGAAGAAGCACCCTGATACTCGGCGGCCGATGTGTTTCGCCGTCCTTGGCGCGACTCTGATGGTGATGTTGACCAGCACGACATCAGTATCTTCCGCGCAGACGCTCCCGCGTGTGACGCATCCATTGATGGTACCTTCGCACCCAGTGCGTTTCGGCGACCGGACGTTGGAAAGTACGATTCGCACCGACGAGCGGTATGGCCACGACGACCTGTTCCAGGGTCCGCGGGGCTGGGTTTATTGGAATTATCTGGATAATCCCCACCCGATTCAAAACCCGAACCTGTGGCCCGACATGCGGTCGACGTATTTCATGGGCCGCTTCGCGATGCCGGCCGGAAGTTCCCTGACCCTGCGGGGCACGTTTCCGTACGCGAGATTTTTTCAGTTCGCACTCTATAAATTCGAACGAAACACGTTTGTCGGTGAAACGACGAAGCCGATGACGCCTGACCAGTGGATTCAACTCGTCAAGGCAAGAGACAACGATCCGAAAATGACACCCCAGATAACGCCCGCTCGGAGTCCGCCGCAGTGGGAAAAGTTCTGGACGATCGCGTACTCGGTAGTCGGCGTCTTCAAGTCACCGGCAGAACGCGCCAAGTTTCGCTACGAGGGCGAGATGGAAGGTGGAGGCGAAGGTCCGTATCTGGTGACCTACCTTTCCCGACAATATGGCCCGGTGTACGTAATGCGGGGAAAAATGCCCACGTTTCCCGATACTTACGCCGGCAAGGATGGGCGAGGGGCGGCAACGATGAAGGCTGCCCAGACCCAGTATTGGTCATTGGTCAGTTGCGAGTCCGTTCCCAGCGGGCAAGTCGTTGACGGACTGTCCGATTTTCAGATCCCCTTAGACGAAAACCGCAATTACACCATCGTTGTCAGCCGACCCGAAGACCGGCCCAAGAATGCCACACGCGAGCACGGCGTGGCCTGGATCAAGTGGAGCCCACGCGGCGAAGGGCTCGACGATCCACGCAACCGCGCCGACTTCGGGATGCTGATCCTGCGGATCATGGGCAACAACCCAAGCTGGAAAGAGCGTCCCGACAACATCAAGAAGCCGGGAACGGGAGAAGCCGTCATGGGGTCCTACTTCCCCAAGGGCTACTACACCACCAAAGAGGAATTCGAGTCAAGAGGAGCAAAGCAACCATGAGTGAAACCGGCAAACATTTTCTGACATTGGCTTTCTTCGGTGCCCTGATGACATGGGGCATGGGCAACGCCGTGGCGGCGGAACCGGGTAAAGTCACCATGACGACCGGACAGGGAAAGACAATGACACTCACAATGCAAACGCTGGAAAACGCACGCGGCTACCTGTATTGCGAACTGGTGTTCACCTATGGAAAGGAAGGCAACGACATTTACAGTACATCACCGTTGTCGCCGGCCGAGTTGGACTGGTGGAAGCACCTTGACCTCGAAGCGCTGGCCAAGGAATTTGGCGCCAAGTCGGTGGTTCGGAACGGTCCGCAGTGGTGGTCGATGGACGAAGTTGGCGTCATGGCATCCCAACCCGTTCCGGTGGCGGGCGTCAACATGGTATTTGGCGCCCACCTGCCGCCCAATACTTTGGCGATTCCGAAGTATACCGTTTTTAACCCGGCCAAATATCAAAACCTGACCTGGAAAGCCGGTAAACCCGTTTATCAACTTTTGGATCCCGACGGCCACGTCTACGTCTTGCAAGGGTACAAGATCCCAGCTGACAAACTCGCGACGCTAGGCGAGAAGTTTAGTGCATTGCCAGCGGGCTGGAGGTATCGCGTGAAAGTTCTCGACAAGGACCTGGTGATGAACCTGACGCCCGACAAGCCGATTCCTTCGGTCCAGGACGAGTTCGACCAGATTTACATTCGGATTCCCAAACCGCCGTCCAGCAGTAATCAAGGCGATGAACGGGCTGCCGATCATCCCACACCCGAAGATGACGCCGACAACCGGTCCGGGATTCGCGAGGCTGATGCGGCGTACGTCAAGGCGTTCAACGCGCAGGATGCGAAAGCGTTGGCTGCGTTGTGGTCGCCGGATGCCGTCTACACCAATCGCATCACCGGCGAACAGGTGACGGGGCGCGGGGCGATCGAGAAACAGTTTGCGGCCATTTTCGACGCGAACAAACAAGTGAAGATGGAAGTGGCTGTCGAATCGATTCAACTCCTCTCGCCGAACGCCGCCGTCGAACACGGTCGCGCTCGGCTGATCACTCCAGATGGGCTCCCGGAATTGATCGAATACACAGCCGTGTTCGTCCGCCAGGACGGCAAGTGGTTGCTCGATAACGTGACCGACGAGAGCTCTCGCGTGGAAACGCCAACGCAATACGAGCACCTCAAAGAACTGGAATGGATCATCGGCAGTTGGGTGGATGAAGACGACACCGCGCGCATCATTACCGAGTGCCAGTGGACTCGAAACAACAACTTCATTTCCCGTTCATTCACGGTCGAAATCGATGGAGCCATCGACATGGCGGGCATGCAGGTCATCGGGTGGGACGCCCGATCCAAGCAGATTCGATCGTGGACCTTCGATTCCGACGGTGGCTTCAGCGAAGACGTGTGGACCAAGCAGGACAGGAACTGGTTCATCCGCAAGAATGGCACGACCGCCGACGGCCGCAGGGTAACGGCAGTGAACATTCTGAAGTACGTCAACGATGACACGTGCACCGTTCAATCCGTGGACCGGGCCGTTGACGGTGAACTCTTGCCAAACAGTGACGAAGTGCGAGTCGTACGCGTCAAGTAAGCAAACGGCGGTCGATGTGCCAGCGACGAATGTCCCAGCGACGAATGTCCCAGCGACGAATAATCGAGATCAATAGGAAAGAAACCGAGGTGTAATGATGAAACGCTTTGCCGCACTTCTTCTAACAGCGACAACGACCGGACTGATACTGGACACTGATGTTTCAGCCCGAGGCATCGGCGGAGGTCGTCGTGCGGGCGGAGGAGGTTTTTCGCGACCTGCGCCTGCGGCGAGTCGGTCGCCGTCGATAAGCCGGCCGATCGCCGGAGGCAATTCCAGACCGAGTATCGGTGTATCGGCTCGTCCGAGCACGGGTGCCATTAGTCGCCCCGGCCCGGGCATAGCAACGCGGCCTGCCACAGGTGCGCGACCGACCCGGGCGAACTTGCAGGATTTCCTGAGTATTCCGAAACCGTCGACCGGCGCGATCACGCGGCCAGCAGCAGGTTCCCGTCCCGCCGCCGGCAATCTGGATTTGAATGGATCGCGACAGGGCGGCGCCGCTGCCGACTTCCTGCAGAATCGCCCTGCTCAGCCTGGCCAACAGCCGGCGCGGCCCGGCGCAGGAGACCGGCCGATTGCCGAGAACCGGCAAGCCCGGACGGAGAATCGCATCGACCGCGTCGACAACCGCGCGGGTAAAATCCAAAATCGACAACAATGGACACAGAACCGGGAACGACGCCGCGATCAAGTGCGCGATCAGGTTCGCGACAATTATCCCCGACTCGATTTCTGGCTGGATCATCCGCACTGGGCGCGCTGGCGTATCAACCGTCCTTACCGCTGGGCGACCTGGGCCCTGATTACCGGTTGGTTTCCGTACGGGTGGAGCGAACCGGTTTACTACAGCTACGGCGAAAACGTCTACTACCAGGACAACTCCGTTTACTATGGGGATCAACAAGTCTGCTCGGCTGACGAGTACACTCAGCAGGCAGCAGCCATTGCGGCCAGCGCGCCCGAAGTGGACGCGGAGAGTTCCGAATGGATGCCGCTCGGTGTCTTCGCGTTGACACAAGACGGTGAGTCCTCGGGGGCGGCACCTTCGATGTTCCTGCAATTGATGGTCAGCAAGGAAGGCATCGTCGCCGGCACGTTCAATAACAAGGCCACGGGAGCAACAGGTGAAATTGAAGGGATGGTGGACAAGAAGAGCCAGCGTGCGGCCTGGACCGCCAAAGGTAAGGACCGCCCCCTCGTGGAAACCGGCATCTACAACCTGACCCAGGACAGCGCGCCTGTCATTATTCACTTTGCCGACGGCCAAACGCAACAAGTGCTGCTGGTACGATTGGAAGAGCCGACGCAGTAAGGTCGCACCTTGCAGAACGGTTGGTTGATGTCCAGCGAGCGTTATCGAGGGGCCGTATCGTCTGTTGTTTCGGAGCAATCGTTACGCATTACGAGTTCCTTTTGGGGCGGTTGCCAATCCTTTACATAGTTCGAGTCCCTTTTTTGCCGACAAAGAGAGACGGCGCTGTCCGTGTTGCTTTGTGTGACTCACGCTTGGGAAGGGATTCGTTGGCGAAATGTTCCGATCAGTTCAGCTTGGATTAATCGTTTGGGCGACCAGCGTTGGCATAGCGGTAGCGGCTCATGACTTGGATGCAAGCAGCAATGCATGTCGTGATGGGACCGGAGCGACGGTGACCGACGATGCGGCCTGCCTGTACTGCCGGTCGTTATTGACCGGTAACTGGCGTGAATACCGGACGTCCCTGGCTGAACACGGCATCACATTTCAAGGCGACGTGACGCAGTACTACCAGGGCGTGACCAGCGGCGGGATCGAGCAGACATTTGAATACGGTGGACATGCCGACTACGTCATCAACGCGGATCTGAACAAGCTGGGCGCCTGGCAGGGCCTGTTTCTGAAAGTTCGTGGCGAATCGCAGTTCGGCGAATTCATCAATCCCGCCACGGGCTCCGTCTTGGCTGGCAACAACGAAGGGCTGATTCCCAAGGCGTTCGAACAGGAAACCGCGCTCACGAACTTCTTGTTCACCCAATTCCTTTCCGAACGATTCGCCGTGTTTGCCGGTAAGCTTGACACGCTCGACGGCGACATGAACTCCTTTGCGCACGGCCGCGGCAAAGACCAGTTCATGAACACCGCTTTTGTCGGCAATCCGGTCGTGCTGCGCACCGTTCCATATTCCACGTACGGTGCAGGATTCATCCTGCTAGAAGGGCTGGAGCCGATTTTCTCGTTTTCCGTGATCGATCCCGTCGATCGGGCCACCCTCGGCCCGACAGATCTATTCTCGGAAGGAGTCACACTGACCAGCGAATTGCGATTGCCAACAGAATTCTGCAGCCGTCCAGGGCAACAGGTGTTCGGCGGTACCTGGAGTAGCCGAAATGTCCCGGACCTGAATCGCTTGCTCCTGCCGCCAGGACCTCCCGTCCCAACCGCGGCCGATTCCTGGTCATTGTACTGGAACTTCGATCAGTACCTCGTAGTTGATCAGTGCGCCCCGTCGCGCGGCTGGGGGATTTTTGGCCGAGCGGGATTGGCCGATGACGACACCAATCCCATATCCTGGTTCCTCAGCTTCGGAGTCGGTGGCAACAGCCCCGTTCGCACTCGCGCAGCAGACACGTTTGGCGTGGGCTGGTACTACGTTGGACTGAGCGACGCACTTCCGGGTGTCTTGGTTGGCGATCATGGCCAAGGCGTCGAACTATTCTATAACTTCGCAGTTACTCGCTGGCTCCATGTTACACCGGACATCCAGGTCATTGATCCATCACGCAACGGCGTCGATGACGCCTTCGTATTCGGAGTCCGCGTTAAGATGGATCTTTAGACCTCGTTCCTTGCGCTGTCATCCCGAATCTCGCGGTAACCGGGAATGCGGTCGTCCTGGTAGGCTTTGGAATCGGCCAGGGTCAGCGCGAGGAACAGGGTGACGAAGGCGAGCGAGGCGACTAGCAGCAAGGCATTCAGAGGTTTGTCGTATCGCAGGTGCATGAAATAGGCGGCGACCAGCGCGGCTTTCAGTGACGCGATGCCGAGCGAAATCCAGATTTCAAAAGCACCCGTTGGAAACTGGGCGGCCAGAACGGTGACCAGCGTCAACAGGACCAGGGCGGTGAAGACGGCCAGCAGCACTCGACGCGGCATGACGTGGACAGGAACGGTTCGTGCTGGGGAGTGGTTTGCGGACATCGGCACTCAGTGAATCAAATACAACATGGGAAAGAGATAAATCCAGACCAGGTCGACCAGATGCCAATAGAGCCCGACGTAGTCGACGGGGCCAAAGTAGTCCGCGCTAAAGTCGCCGCGGGAGGCACGTAGCAGAAGCCAGCCGATGACTCCCATCCCCGCCAGTATGTGAATCGCGTGTACCCCCGTCATCGCGTAGTAGATGCTGAAGAAGACCCCAGCCAGTCGCGGAGGCGTGTTTCCAGACGAATCGTCCGGCGCCGTGTCGCCAGCTGGAACTCTCACCGCCGAATCCGCCGCTTCGTGTGGCCCATGGTGTTGATTCGACATTACCAACAGGGCAGCGCTCGTTCCGAACAGGAACGAAACCGCCGTCCACGTGGCCGTGAGCAGTACCGTCCGCCTTCCACTGGGTGCTCGACGGCGCCATAGCAGCCACCCGCAGCCGGCCGCCAGGAACACGCAGGCGGCCGGAGCGCAAAGCGCCAGCAACGCGGGCGAAAGCAAGGCGCGTCCAGACAAATCGGGTCGAAATCCACCCGCCCACAACAAGCCTTCGTTCCACTTCGTGCTGTACTCCACGGCCTTAATCCCGAGGAAGAATCCCGCGAAACAGAGCGTCAACGCGAGACAGCGCACAAGCACGTGTCGCTGGTTTAACTGTGCGGCCCGCACCGCCCAGGCCATGGTCAAGCTGCTGCAAAGCAGGACGACCGTATTCACGGCCCCTAAGGTCGTGTTGAGGAATTGATGGGCGTAGACGAACACCTCCGGATGATTGCTGCGATAGACGGCGTAGGCCACGAACAGGGCGCTGAAGAACAACACTTCCGTCACCAGGAAGATCCACATTCCCAGCTTACCCGCATCGAACTGCTGTTCGTACGATTCAAAGTGATGAGCCAGGAATCGATCATCCGGCGCGTTGTCGTGTATTAAAGGGGGCGTAGTACTTGTCATCGTAAAGCGTCAAATCAGGACTGGTTGTTGTGCGTCGTCCGGCAGCGGTTCCTCCTCAGCCGGTGTGCGGACGTAGCCGTCCTGTTCGTCATCAAAGACGAGATCCTGGTAGTCGTACGCGTCCGTGGCGGGCGGGATGCTTTCGAAGTTGTGGTGCGTTGGTGGCGAATCGCAAGTCCACTCCAGCGTCGCAGACCCCCAGGGGTTTGCGGAGGCCAGGCGACCGCGAATCAGCGAGTGTACCAGGACCGCCGCGGCCATCACCAAGCCGACGCCCAACAGCAGTGAGCCAATCGTCGACAGCTGGTGCAGCCACTGAAACTCGGGCTCGTACCGGGCGTAGCGTCGCGGCATGCCCTGCGTGCCCAGAATAAACTGCGGGAAGAACGTCAGGTTGAAACCCAGGAAGATGACCAGGCAAGACAATCGCCCCCAGAATTCGGAGTACATGCGGCCGAACATTTTCGGCCACCAATAATGCAAGCCACCGAGGAACGCGATCAACGTGCCTCCCATCATTACGTAGTGAAAGTGTGCCACGACAAAATAAGTGTCGTGCAGGTGCACGTCCGTGGCTAAGGCTCCCAGGAACAGGCCGGTCAAGCCGCCGATGGTGAACAGCAGGATGAACGACACCGCGTAGCACATCGGTGTCGCCAAACGAATGGAGCCCTTGTACATCGTCGCCAGCCAGTTGAAGACTTTGATTCCCGACGGAATCGATACGCTGAAAGTCAACGCGCTAAAAATGATTGCTGACAGTTTGGACTGACCGCTGGTGAACATGTGGTGTCCCCAGACGAGGAAACCGAGCAGTGCGATGGCGATACTGCTGTAGGCGATGAACCGGTATCCGAAGATCGGTTTCCGGCTGAACACTGAAATCAACTCGCTAATAATGCCCATCGCCGGCAGGATCATGATGTAAACGGCGGGATGTGAGTAGAACCAGAAGAAGTGCTGGTACAGGACTGGATCGCCGCCTAATTCCGGACTGAAGATCCCGATGCCGAACAGGCTTTCGGCAGTGAGGAGCACAACCGTGATACCCAGCACGGGGGTCGCCAGGACCTGAATAATCGACGTGGCGTAGAGCGCCCACAGCATGAGCGGCATTTTGAACCACGTCATCCCCGGCGGTCGCATTGTGTTAATCGTCACGATGAAGTTGATACCCGTGAAGATCGAGCTGAAGCCAAGGATAAAGATTCCAAAAGTCGCCGCGATGACCGTACTGCTGGTCGTGGTACTGTAGGGTGTATAAAACGTCCACCCGGTATCCAATCCACCGACCAGCATGGCGATCAGGAAGAAGATGGCGCCGCCAAGCCAGAAGTAAAAACTGGCCAGATTCAATCGAGGAAACGCCACGTCCTTTTGCCCCAGCATCAACGGCAGCAGAAAGTTTCCTAATGCCGCCGGGATGCTGGGAATGATGAATACAAACGTCATGATCGCGCCATGAAGCGTGAACAGTTCGTTATAGCGATCTTCGCTCAAGAACGCTTTTCCAGGTGTGAATAGTTCCAGACGTATGACTAGCGCAATGATGCCGCCGAGCAGGAAGGCGGACAGGATGCCGACCAGATACATCACTCCGATCCGCTTATGGTCTAGAGTGAGGAGCCACGATTTCCAGCCGCGTGAACAGTGCAGGTAGTTCACCGTGGGCTCGCCGTGAAGGGTGCCGCCTCGTGGTTCGTCCGGTTTTCGATTTAGTGCGAGTGTATTCATTTCAGACTCTTGATGTACTGGACAAGTGCTGTAATCTCCTCGTCCTTCAACTGGCCCTGGTAGGTGGGCATGACGGGGCGATAGCCGGCTCGCACTTTGGCTTGTGGTTGCAAGATGGATTCGCGGATGTAGTTTTCATCCACCACAATGTCCTCGCCGCTGGCCATGCGATGCTCGGCACCGAAAATGCCCTGGAATGTGGGGCCCGCCTTCGCGCTGCCGTCGACAGAATGGCATTGCGCGCAGCCTCGTCGCGCATAGAGCAGTTTACCGGCCTCGACCGTTGTAATCTCGATCAAGAATGTTGCTGTCTTATTCAGCCATGTTTCGAATTCTCCGGAAGGGTGCACGATCACCAGTGCGTTCATCAGCGAATGTCCGGTGCCGCAGTATTCGGTGCAGAAGAGGTCGAACTCTCCGGATTGAATGGCTTCAAACCAGGTTTTCGAATAGCGGCCGGGCACCAGATCCATCTTGATGCGAAACGCCGGCACGTACAGGCTGTGAATCACGTCGTCCGAAGACATGACCAGCGAAACGGGCCGGTCGACAGGAACGTGCAGGTTGTTGTCGACGTGTCCGTTGGGGTAAATGAACGCCCAACTCCACTTCTTGGCAACGACCTGGATTTCATACGAATCATCGGGCGGAGTGCGGGCATTAAGGTAGCCGATAAAACCCCACATGAAGATCACGGCGACCAGGATCGCGGGGACGACCGACCAGGCAATTTCCAGCCAATTGTTGTGACTCGGGCTGGGCTGCACCCTCTGCCCCGGACGCCTGTAATGCCGCACTAAGAATAAACTTAACACACCCGTGATCAAAACGAAGAACACAACGCAAATCGCCAGGATGAAATAGAACAGGCGGTCCACATCGGCGGCGGCCGTCGAAGAAGGCGGGCGAAATAAAAGCGATCCGCCGTCGGCGAGTAAACCTAAGTTGTGATTCATGGTGAGGGGATTCATTGAACTGCCACTTCGGCTAAGTCTTCTTTTTCCTCCAGTACTGTAGTCTCGGGATCCCGTTTGGCGAGTCGTCGATCCTGTCGGCTGGAATCGTTCCCCGGGCGCTTCAGCCAGTAAGGAATCAATCCCAGCAGCAGCGCGATCAGCGTCAGCGAGCCGCCGAGTTGCATGATGCGAAAGGCAACCGGGGCATACCGTCCGCTCGTCGCGTCATAGTGGAAACAGAAAAGTAAAATTTGATCGACGGTAGATCCGATTTTTCCCTGACCGGCTTCAACGAGCGCCAGTCGCAGTGTTTGCGGCGGGTAGTTTACTCCGTAGAGGTAACGGGACAGTTGTCCCGCCGGCGTCGCGATCATGATCGCCGCCGCGTGCGCGTATTCCTCGCGCTCGGGAACAAATTGGTAGCGGAAGCCAACCGCCTTGGCCAGTTCCTTGATGTGTTCGTCCGAACCGGTCAGGAAATGCCAGCCGGCGGCCGATTCCGGTCGACCGTACGCTTCGACGTGCTTGCGTTTGGTCAGCATGGCACGCTCGGATGTTTCGCCCGGGTCGATGCTGACATTGACGATTTCGAAGTCCGAGCCCGGTGTCAGCCGGACATCCTGCAGCGACCGCACGAGGCCGTCCAGTTGCAGGTGACAGAGCATCGGGCAATCGGAATACGTTAGCGACAATACAACCGGTCGGTCCTGAAAGAATTCACCAAGTGCCACGTCGCGACCGCGTTCATCCCGGAACCTCAGCTGCAGCGGCAGTGACTCATCAAGTCGTTCGGCAATGCCAACGTTTTCCAGTTGAGAAGGTGCTGGCTCTTGTCGCTGGGCTCGCACCGGCGTCTCGCCGGAAACGCCCCATAGCAGCGCGGATATCACCCCGACGCGGAACCAAAGTTTGCTGCTCATCGCTCGGCACCTTTCTGTGTTGTTGGCTGGAGCGGGACGGAGCGCATCTCCTCCACCACCAGTTCCATGGCCCGTTCGATGGGAATTGCAATCAGGCCCTGCTGCCGATCGATCCAGCCGGCACGATTCAACCTTGCCTCCTGTTCGGCCAGCAGGTTGCGCACATCCGCCGACTCGACGGCGATCACTTTGCGTTCCGCTTCGGCCCGGTCGAAGTTGTTGTACAGCACCTGGATCGCGAGAATCGACCCGACCACGATAAGAACGCTGACGACGCCGACCGTCGCCACCATTTTCGTATCTATGTCATCGTATTTAGCCATCTGAAAACCCTACACGTTGTGGAATGCCAACGATTCGCGCAGCCGTGGATCACGGACGGCCACCAGTGCTCGATCGCCCGCCACGTATCGGATCATTGCCGCGAAGATCGCGACCACGCCGATCAAGACCAGGGCGTCCACCAGGCCGAGCGAAACGGCGAGCGGGGAATGGCTGGGCATGACCAGCCAGTGCAGGTCCAGCCAGTGCATCACCAGGAGCCACACAGACCAGGCCGCGAGTGTGGAGCGGCGGCGCTTGGCGTTTCTCGACATGAGTCCACAGAACGGCAAGGCGAAGTGGCCGAACAGCAGTACCAGTGAAATCCATTGCCACCCCGCATTCTGTCGCACGTAGTACCAGCCGGTCTCTTCGGGAATGTTCGCGTACCAGATCAGCAGGTACTGGGAAAATGCGATGTAGGCCCAGAACATGACGAAGCCAAGGAGCAGTTTGCCAAGATCGTGATAGTGCTCGACAGTGATCTTTCCAGCGAGAATGCCCGTTTTTTCCAATACGATCGCGGCCAAGGTGAGGAAGGCCACGAACCCGACAATGGCACCGGCGAAAAAATACACGCCGTAGATCGTGCTGAACCAGTGCGGATCCAGCGACATCAGCAAGTCGAAAGCAGCGAAGCACGTCGTGATGGCGAAGGCAATCATCGCCGGCGCGCTCCACTTCTGCATTTGCAGAGTGAGTTGTTTTCTGGCCGTGCGATCTTGCTCAACGGATGCCTTCCAGAAGTATCTCGCGGTTACCGACCAGATTACAAAGTAGGCGATGACACGCACGGTGAAGAAGGGAGCGTTCAGGTATGCCGACTTGCCGCGAATCAATTCGTCCGACTGACGCAGTTCCGTATCGTTCCACTCGTACAGGTCGCCGTTACCCAGTACTAGCAGTACCAGGATCGGCAGGAACAGCAGCAGCAGGTACGGCATCGTTGCTGCGGTCACTTCGGCGATCCGCCGAATCACCACGCTCCAGCCGGCTCGAGTCAGGTGTTGCAGCAGGACAAAGAATAATGCTCCGATTGCGATACTCGTAATAAAACTGACGTTCAACAAGTAGCTGTGCAGAAGGCGACTCAAACCGTTCTCCGAAGAACCTGCAAGTAGCGCGGCGAGTGCCAGCGCGACCACAGCCAGGCCCAGGCTGCGCCATGCAATGGTACGCGAGGGGAGCGGAGATGTCGTCGGTTCGCTCTGGTTCTTCCCGATGCGTGTGATCTTAATCATGGTTGCAATCGTCCCAATTCTGTTTCCGGTCAGTTGATGTCCCGGAGCTTGTTCACTTCATCCTTCGGCAGGTCGGCGGTGGTCGCTTGCCGGGACCGCTGTAACGCCCGCAGGTACAGCACGACGGCCCAGCGGTCTTCCGGTTCAATCTGGCTGCCGTATCCAGGCATTTTGCGAACGCCGTTGGTAATGGTGTTGTAGAGTTGCCCGGCCGGCTGCTGGCGAACATGGTCGGCGTGGATCGACGTCGGCGGTACCCACGTGCCCTGTTCCAACGCCAATGCTCGTACCGACACAGGGCCGTTACCGTCGCCCGCGCGTCCATGGCAGGTGGCGCAGTAAATGTTGTAGCGCTGACGACCGCGACGCATCAGATCGTTCGTGACTGGAACAGGGATCGTGTCCGTCCATTTCTGTTCGTCGTCGGAGTCATCGATGACACCACGATAGAACTGCTCATCCTCCCGCAGTTGTCCCCGCGCCACGGTTCCCGCGACTGGCGGACGCATACTCCGGCCATCCGTAAAGAACGGTGATCTGGTTTGCGCCTTGAATTTGGGCTGGAAATCCATGTCCTTGAACGAGCGCAGCGGAGGCAGTTCGGAAGTCGTGCCGCGCGAACGGGCGATCAGCAGCGGCGGGATCACCGCGGCGACGGCAAGCACGGTCATGCCGATCCACACCGCGCGAGGAATTACGACGGGGTTCGGATCTTCACGCAGCGTTTCTATGCGGTTGGAGCCGGCGGCGCGGAGTGCCGCTGACGTCTCCGGTTCCGCGAACCGCTCGTCGCCGGCGTCGACCAGCATAAAGAACCGATCATTGCTGGCCCGCGAAAAGCGTTCGCTCCGCAGCACGGGATTCGAAAAGCGAGGCAATTTGTTTAAAGCGAGGACACCAAAAAACGCGGCGAACGCACTGCACAGAATCACGACTTCGAAAGTAACCGGAATGTTCGCCGGCAAGCTGAAAAACGGCTTGCCGCTGATGATATATGGATAGTCGATGGCATTGGTCCACCACTGACCGGCCAACGCCAGGATACCGCCGATGACACCCGCTACCAGCACCAGCGCTGCCAGCGGCGAGCGGCGGATCGCCAAGGCGTCGTCTAGTCCGTGGATGGGGAAGGGTGAGAAGGCGTCGAGCTTCTGGTAGCCGCTGTCGCGGAGTTCCCGCACGGCCGCCAGCAGCGAATCGGGTGTTTCGAGTTCCGCCAACAGCCCTACCGTTCGTGTTGTACGTTCGTCCGTCTGTGACATCGCTCAAATCCTCTGCGGTACCATCTCATCGAGCTCGCTTGCCTTGCCGCGACGCTCGCGCGTCAGCAATTCCGGATGGTCACGGCGAGGCTGCTTCGGCAATAGCGCCTTGACTTCGGAAATGGCCACCATCGGCAGGTAACGGCAGAACAGCAGGAACAACGTAAAGAACAGACCGAAGCTGCCGACAAACATCAGCACGTCGACCAGCGTCGGTTTGAAGTACCCCCAGCTTGATGGCAGGAAGTCGCGGCTGAGCGAAGTGACCGTAATCACAAAACGCTCGAACCACATGCCGACGTTCACCAGGATGCAAACGGGGACCATCATCCAAGGCGTTGTGCGGAAACGTTTCAGCCAGAAGATTTGAGGCACCAGCAGGTTGCAGCCCATCATGGTCCAGTACGCCCAGGCGTAAGGACCGAACATGCGGTTCAAGAAGGCGAACTGCTCGAATCCATTACCGCTGTACCAGGCCATGAATAGCTCGATCAAGTAGGCGAAGCCAACCATCGAACCGGTGGCCA